>JAHEAU010000024.1 GCA_024642625.1 Lewinellaceae bacterium | reverse complement strand
CACCGAACACCATGAGCCCGATTGTCGAAGTGGCAGTATGGGTAGGTGACGAAGCAGGCAACTGGGATTACTGCGTAACCACGATCACTGTCCAGGATTGGATGGGTGCATGTGGTGGAACCATGACGGCTGAACTGGTTGGTTATATAGCTGACGAGATTGGCGAACCGATCGAATTGGTCGATGTCGATCTGACGGGTAATGGGAACAACATGGCCTTTCAGACAACCGGCAGCAGTGGATCTGTTTCCTTTGGATCTGTATCTACGGTTGGTCAATATACGGTCACGCCTCAAAAGGATATCAATCCACTCAATGGTGTGAGTACATACGACCTTCTGTTGATCCAGAAGCATTTGCTGGCGATCAAATCCATCAATAGTCCGTACCGATTGATTGCTGCAGACGTGAACAACAACTGTACTATTTCGATATCGGATATCATTGAGTTGAGGAAGATGATCCTTTCTCCTGGCGGCAATTTTACCAACAATACAAGCTGGCGGTTTGTGGAGGCGGGGTATGCTTTCCCGAACCCGAACAAGCCGTGCAACTTTATGGAAATGAAGAGTTTTAACGGATTGCAGCTGGGGATGAATAGCGCGTCATTTATCGGTGTGAAGACCGGTGATGTGAGTGGAGATGCCTTGCCAAATAGCTTGTTTGGTGTCGAAGCTCGGAATATCATGGGCAATCTGGAATTTGGCATTGATGAAAAGCAATTCTCTTCTGGAGAAACCTTTACCGTGGAGGTGCGGGCCGGTAATTTCCAAGGAATCCAAGGATATCAGTACACATTAAGTGTTGATCCTGAAATTCTGGAGATCGTCGATATGCAGCCGGTGTGGACCGAATTGAGTGGTTCCAACTTTGGAAAGACAGCCTTATTTGAGGGTAGTTTGACAACCAGTTGGAATGCGAGCAATCCTGTTTCACTCCAGTCAAACGAGGTACTTTACACGGTTACTTTCCGTGCCAGACACTCCGGCTTGTTGAGTGAGGAGCTGAGCATCAACTCCAAGGTGACCAGAGCAGAGGGGTATAATCAGTTTGAGGAGTTGTTAGATATCCGATTCCGCTTTGACAATGGTATTCTTGCAGGCGGTGGATTCGAGCTCTATCAGAACGAACCAAACCCGTTTGGCGATCTGACACGGATAGGCTTCAATCTACCGGAGGCAAATGAGGCGGTATTGACCGTTCACGATGTCACTGGTAAGGTGGTCTACCGGATGAGAGGTGATTTTAATCGCGGTTACAATGAGTTTGTCGTTCGTGGCGTCAATGTGACTGTTCAAGGGATGTTGTATTACACCATCCAGAGTGGAGAGTATATCGCGACTAAGCGGATGACCATGCAAGAGTAATTGCAGAAAGCGCTCATTTGACGAGATAATCGTCCAAAGGAAGCCGGTCACCAGAACATTCTGGTGACCGGCTTTTTCATGGTATGTTGCAGGCCAAGGCGCGAGTTTATTCGACTAACTTTGATATGAAATAAATTTGCATATTTAATTTATTTTAATTTAAATAGAGTTATCAGGTGTTCTGTATTGAAGATGTATTCATTACGCATGTAGTTATTATTTAATATTTGATTTTATCAATTTTAGATAGTAATTGTTGGGAACACTTGGCACAGTTTTATCATGTGTTCTACTGTACATCTTGCTTCTTTCATCTTGGATGATCCGAGGAATAGGGTGTGATGTACGATAGCTTGAACTGAGCGGCTTTGGGCAACTGAAGCATGCTCTACGTGTGATAAAACAAGAATCCCATGAACCGATTAGCTCCCACCGGAAGCCTGGTAGACTATTGTCTAATGACCAGCAAAAGGCTTAGCCTCCCTAATCTGCTCCTTATTCATTTCTTCTTGCTTGCGATCTGTATGCCGATGTCTTTGTCGGCGCAGATTGAACTCAAGACCTGGGAATTGCAAAACAACCTGGGTAACGAGCCAAATGGTGACCCTGTATATCAAGCTGATGCGAGTGCTATGGGTATCTGTGCCACTTGTGGCGATGTCCGCCGAGGTGGTGGTATTAATGCCCCAAATTCAGGCCGTTTGCATACGATTGTCAGCAATAATTGGGATGCAGTGACATTGGCTGAAGCGCGCAGTTTCGCAGAATATTACAAGATATCCATCCGGCCATCTGTCGGGTATGGCATTCGATTGACGTCACTCGCACTGCGATTGGGACGGACAACAGCCGGGCCAAACCGGTTTGCACTCTTCTCGAATACCAATGGCGATAATTTTATTACCCAAATTGGTTCCACGATTGAAATGCCAGGGACAAGCCTGACGGATACCCTCTATTTTCCGGATTCTCTTTTCGCCAATTGCACAAATGGCAATTCGATCGATTTTCGATTGTATGCCTGGGTGGATGGCGGCGGCCAGACTCAATATGATCAGGCTTGGATCGGAAATGTAGGCGGAGGTGGAGCAGGAAATGACATCATCATTTCTGGATATGTAGAATCTTTGCCTCTTGCATTTACCTCTACGGTATTTGATACACCACATTGTTATGGCGAAACGGATAATCTCCTTCGTCGTTTGCAGGTTGGCCCCAATTCTCTTCCTGGAAACAATGAAGAAGTGGTCTGGCGCATTATCGGTTTTTCACCAGGAGCAGGAAGTGATCTCAGTGCATATGTCGGTGGAGAGTTCACATCTGCTGATAATAATAACACGAATTCCGAGTTTCAGATTTTCAATAGTGGACGAAGTTTTCGCCCGGTTTCCGAGCCGATGGGGCAAGGAAATATACCACTCTACGGGACCTATACCCTGGAAGTATTTGTCCGGAATACATTGACTGGATGTGTAAGTGAAGTCTATGGGCCATTAGCAAAAGAGATCAAGGCCAAGCCTCAATTGGTCATTCCGGCCTTTGCACCATCTACATGCAGTGGGGCTACCCTTATAGCCGGCGATTTTGATGGGTTCTCTGCACTGAATGGTCAGGGGCTTGCATCAATGGATGTTGATATCGCGGCACAGCCAGCAGGATTAACGGCAGACGTCGGACCAACTACGGGAGCCGGATTACCAATGTCCGCAATCGATGGGGACATCTTTACTAATCTGACCTCATCGGATCTGGAAATGGTCTATACGATCACTGGTTATAGTGATAACGGATGTGCTGCTGACCCCACGGATTATGCTTTCCGGATACTGGCGGAGCCTGTGATGGATTCTGATCTCGGTGCATCGGTGTGCAGTCAGATCCCAATTGGGGTACAGCTGGGAGTGGACCCAATCCTTGGGTATCAATCTCCGACAGGATATCATATACTGAGTATAAACCCGGAACCTGGATTAAATGGGGCACCGGGGAACGCTGTAACAGGACCAGGGCAACCGTTCGATGCAATTTCAAACGACATCTGGGAAAATACAACCAACGGTGATCTCATTGTTACGTACACTGTAGCCGCTGAGCGTTTGGGACCAGATAATAGTGCTTGTGAAGGTGAGCCATTGGACATTGAACTCATTATTCATGCGGTTCCACAGATAGAAATTTTATCCTTTGCAGGAAATCCGTTTGATGAGGTCTGTGTCGAAAGTGAGGCAAGGTTTCTGGCATCTCCTCCAGCAGATGGAAACGGTACCTATCCCGCTGTCCAGACCTATGCCTGGCAGTTTAGCGGCAACCCTCTAGTAGCAGGATATGGACAAACTGGTCAAGATGGATTGACCAAGCGTAACCAGGGTGCTACCTACCCATTTGCAGATGCCGGCATTCAAATGGTCGATTTGGTTGTCACCTATGATAATGGTTGCCAGGTAACATCAGCGACGCATCTTATAGACGTACACCCTTTACCAGTAATGGTTTGCCCGGACGATATTTCTGTTTGTCTGAATGACCCTTCTTTCGATTTGCTGTTATTGGCTCCGGAAGTGCAACCTTTCGGCGGGACCTTTGATGGGCCTGGTGTCTCCGGTTCTTGGTTCGATCCTGCATTGGCCGTACCAGGAGTTGTTCCGGTCACTTATTCATATACAGATGGAAATACTTGTTCTAATGATTGTGCATTTCAGATTACCGTACATGACCTCCCCAGCAATGCATTTCGCCCTGCCGGAACAGTGGTGACTTTCCCGTTCAATGAAACACTGGATTTTGACGATGACCATACAATTTGTGTGGATCAGGTAGTTGAATATGGCACAATGGCCAACACGGCTGGGATAAATTCTGTCAGTTGGGCCATTGATGGTGGGGGATCGATCCTCCAGGGACAAAATGCCCGAAATGTCCAGATCCAATGGACAACTCCCGGTACCTGGACACTTGAATTTATCGTGACCAACATTGCCACAGGATGCCAGGTGACGAACTCACTATCTGTGACTGTCTTCGAAAATCCTGCGGTACAGATTGATGGAGACCCTTATGTCTGTGATAACAAGACTATTCTGTTAGACGGAATGCCCTCACTGGGCGAGGAACCATACACGCACCAATGGACGATTCTGCCTGGCAATACTGGACAGGTGATCTTGAATGATCTCGGAGATGGGAGCGCGGAAGTCTCTGGTGGAATTCCATCCGGAAATGCTACGATCGAATATCTTCTGACAGATGTACACGGGTGCACGGCTTCTTCCTTGTTCGATGTCACAGTAGTGAATTGCAGCGCCCTGAATTTTAATATCACTGATCCTTGTTCCTGTAATAATGATCAGACAAGTAATGGAAGTCAGGATGGCACTTTCTCGGAAACAGTAGCAATTCCTGCAGATCCTGCTGGTGATCCTGGACAGTCCTGGACAGTCATGGCCATTTCAAAAATGGCAGGTGCTCCAGGCCCTCAGGATCCCGTTGGTGTCATAGTTGGCGATCAATTGATGTATTCCGCAATGAATGATAATTATCAGGTCGCGTTTACACATGCAGATGATGCAGGTTATGAGATCACTGTAGAGGGTCCTAATGCACCTGGAAGTCCCGGCAACATTACGTTGATGGTAAATAATATTTGCCAGTATCCGGTTGTGTCATTTGTACCTGCGATTGATCCGACATATTGTTCGAATGATCCTGCACAAGTGCTCGGTGTTTTGGAAGAGAATGGATTTTCCGGAATGGCTTTTTTTAATATTGACGGGAATGGTCCTGTCAATACACTGGATCCAGGGAGCTTGAATCCCGGAGCGCATAGTGTATCTGGATTCTTTACAGGAAATTTTGTGAATAACGAAGGCGGAACGGTAGGATTGCCTGCTTTCCCGGGTTGTGTAACTGATCTGTCCAGTAATTTCGACATTCTGGAAGCACCTGTTCTTTTCGTGCCGGTATTCCCACCATCAATCTGCAGTGACAACTCATTGGGCAGCAAGTTCCCTGGGTTTACAGCAATGAATGCCATTCCTTTTACGACAATGGATATCCTGTCTGCAACGGTGCATCCAGATCTGACCCCTGTATTCGGTCCAACGATCGGCAATGGTCTTCCGCCAGATGCAGTCATAAATGATCGTTTTACGAACCTTTCAAACGGGGGGAGGACAGTTGTCTATTCTGTCGTATTACAGGGAGATAATGGCTGTGCATCAACACCTGAAGATTTTACATTCAGGATTCTGGCCGAACCTCAGGTCGAACCCCTTTTATTGGAGCGTTGCAGCGAGGAACCATTGGCTGCCAATATCAATTTAGAAGCAGGTTCCTGGGGCGATGTAAATGGACCTCCAAATCTTGTCCAATTTAATATCACCATCAATTCGAATGGCTTGATCCCGACGGCAGGAAATCCGACTGATGGCACTTGCTTTTCCTATACTGAGATTTTCGATGATGCCTGGTTGAATACGACGAGTTCAACAGTTGAGGTTATTTATACCGTGACACCAGTCCGCTCCTGCGGTACACCAAATGAGTGTCAGGGCGATCCAGCGGAAATTGTCATCCATGTGGCACCTGAGCTTGTATTATCTGCCTATACGTTTGGTACAAATGATCCAGTAGATGATCCAATCCTGATCTGCGAAGATGGAGTTAACGCAAATGCTGTGGATGTGACGTTCGATCTGGATTCTCATATTGACGTGCAGCCAAATGAGTTTATGCGATACTTTTGGTTGGGCGTCCTGGTAGATGACCCAAATGGAGCCGGAATCTCCAATAACACCACATTGATGGGCCCTGACCCTGTCTTTCCTCTCAGTTTCAACCCGGGAGACCCTTCCGTGCTTTCAGTTTCGGATGACATTGGGATCGGCGACCCCCTTGCTCTGGTGGAACCAGTATCTCTTACCTATTTATTTGGCGGGCCAGTGCTCATCATGGCCAACGGAAAGGTGTGTGGTAATAATGATCCGGCTAACTGGCTCGAAATTCATGCACAAATTGTCCCAAGTCCAACCCTCGATTTTGTCTATCCAGGATCACCTGTCGACAATAATGAACAGGTTTGCAATGCTTCCAATAGCCAGGTATTCATAACACTGAACCCCGAATATCCTGGTTTGGTGGAAGGCGTGGATTATCATTTTGAACTCCACAGTATTCAATACAGTCTTGATGGCATGAATTACCTCCCGGGCTACGGACCATTGACAGGCGGTGGATATGTTCCATCAGCATCTGGACTTGTCGAGGAAACAATTCCGGGCATTCCTGGCTTGATGGAAACACTCTTTCACGATAAAAAAACGCCTGTCTGGGTTCGATATCGTTTTCAAACAAAATCTTTGGATCCATCAACAAATTGTGATGGTGAATTCAAGGATCTGACAATGAGTATTCAACCATTTCCGTGGATCGAATGTCCTCCAGATTTAACCGTCCAAACTAGTGAGAATGGCTTTGGTGATTGTTCAGCAGATGCCACCTGGAACCATCCGATTCCTGCACCGGCTTGCAGTCCAGTTGAGTTGAATATGTTGAC
This sequence comes from Lewinellaceae bacterium, assembly GCA_024642625.1. Lineage (GTDB taxonomy): Bacteria > Bacteroidota > Bacteroidia > Chitinophagales > Saprospiraceae > JAGNXB01. Next base: position 15,480 of record JAHEAU010000024.1, on the reverse strand, counting down.
TGAAAATGGCCTCCAAAATGTTGTACCTGGTGAATCCATTACCTATAACTTTTCTGGAACTGGCTCTCACATTGTGCAGTATACAGCCTCCGATGCAGCAGGAAATCAAAAAACCTGCGAGTTTAAGGTTGATGTGGCAGATGACGAGGTGCCTATCCCGTTATGTCAGCAACAATTGGTAGTCGCCTTAAATTCGTCAGGTGAGGTCTCCATTACCGTTGGGATGGTTGATTTGGGATCTTTTGACAATTGTACAATCGATACGATCACCCTGGATAAAATGGATTTCAATTGCGATGATATCGGAATTAACATCGTCAACATGGTAGTGACGGATGCCTCTCAAAATTCCGCCACGTGTCAGTCGCAAATCTCCGTGAATGATTTTTCTCCTCCGGTCCCTATCTGTATAAATAACCTTTCTCTCTTTCTGGATGAGCAGGGTGAAGCAAACTTGCTTGCTTCCCAAATAGATGGTGGGTCTTATGATAATTGTGGGGTTGAGTCCATTTCTGTCAATCCTGATGTCTTTACATGTAAGGATAAAGGAGAAAATGAAGTGATCCTCACCGTAAAGGATTTCTCACAGAATAGTGCTTTCTGTATAAGCTCAGTTTCAATATTTGATACGATACCCCCTGTACTGGATTGCCCACAAAATATAACCCATATCCTTGATCCGGGAGAATGCCGGACGATTGTGAATTATGAAGTGATTGCAACTGATAATTGTCCTTTCCCTTCAGGAGCCCCGCTGATCGAACAAACCGGTGGTCAAGCATCCGGAACTGTATTTGAAAGAGGGGTTTTCATCAACTGTTTCCGTGTATTGGATGACTCTGGAAATGAAGCAACTTGTTGTTTTACGATTGAAGTCCTTGAATATCCTTACCCTACCAAAACGATGGTCTGCAATGATCTGGTCCAGATCTCACTGGATGAAGATTGCGCGACAGAAATTGGTGCAGACCTAATCCTTGAAGGGGGCCCTTATGGCTGCTATGAGGATTATATCGTGACCATTTTTAGTGCGACGAATCAACCATTGGCCAGTAGCCCTATCGTCGGAGCAGCTCAGATTGGCAAAACAATGACCGTCAAAGTCATGGACCCGGAAACAGGTAACTCCTGCTGGGGAGCCATTCTCATAGAAGATAAAATGCCTCCCAAATTGAATTGCCCAATTGTTGAGGTCAATTGCGGTGATCCAACTGGTCCCGATCAGATCATTTCACCGGATCCGGCTACATCTGACAATTGTGACTCCTGGACGGCACTCACCTTTGAAGATATCATCGACAATTTGGGTTGTGCAGGTGGGCCCTATACCCGGATCATCAACAGGAATTGGATTGGTGTGGATGATAGTGGTAATAAAGGCTACTGCACACAACAGATCAAAGTGATTCGTCCCACATTGGCGATCCTGGATCAATTGGAAAATTACGATGGGACAGATCAGCCTGCATTTGACTGCAGTGCAGGTTATCCAACCACCTCACTCATTCCCTTCCCGGGAGGAGATGGTTGCGGTGTGCTGCAGCCATTTTATGAAGATAAAGTCCTTAGTATTTGCTCGGGCAGCTATACTGTCCTGCGTACCTGGACGGTCCTGGATATGTGTCTTTCAAAAACAGAATCTCGTATCCAGACGATCAAGGTCCTCGATCAGATACCACCTGTTTTGACCTGTCCGAAAGAACATGATATTCAGATCACCAAGTTGGAAAAAAATGGGTACCAGGATTGCACGGCCAAAGTGTTGTTTCCACCTATCCAGGTCTCTGATAATTGTTCTGTTTCTTCTGAACTGAATCTTTATGTGATCGTGCATTTTCCTGATGGGTCACAACAATTGATCAATGCCCCGAATTCAAACGGTCAGTTTGAAGCGCAATTACCCGTTGGGAAGACGTATGAGGTTAGCTATGTCGCTATCGATGCCTGTGGCAATAAAAATGAATGCAGTTTTACGCTGGATGTCAAAGATGTGCAGGGTCCTGTTGTTGTTTGTGAGACTTACCATGTGGTGTCCCTCTCGGATAGTGTTACGTTAGTCATTGCTTCCGCATTTGATGATGGTTCCTGGGATGTGTGCACGCCTGTTACGTTTGCTGCCCGTCGCATGGATAATCCACAATGTGCATGGAATGATGAAACAGATTTTGGTCCAACCATTCCATTCTATTGTTGCGATGCTATTGGGGGGCCTATTATGGTCGAAATGCGGGTATCTGATGCTTATGGGAATGCCAATTCCTGTATGGTCGAAGTGCAAGTTGTCGATAAGATCAAACCGAACATTTGGTGTCCGGATGATATCACTGTACAGTGTGGTATGCCTTACACACCGACAGAGCTGGATACGTTCAACGTGTGTGTCACGCCGACAACCAAGATAAGTGGCATCGTGGCCAATACTTATGTCGTCCCCATTGATGTCACGGGCATTCCTGGTGACGCGATAATCACTGACCTCGATCTGGGGTTGACCATCCATCATGAGTATGTCAATCAACTTTCGGTCACATTATATAGCCCTATGGGGAAGAAGGCGACTGTTCTCAGTCAGAATGGTTGTCCGCCACCCACAAAAAGCTGGTACCCGATGGATATCCAGGTAACCTTCAATGATGAAGCTTATGATCTGGATTATTTCAACCAGACTGGTGAAAAAATTGCAGCTGCATTTACATGTTCACCCTTTATACCCAGTATTGGCGCATACAACCAGGGTCAGATGATGTCCCAGGATGATCCACTGATTGCCTTTGATGGCCAGCCCTTGAATAGCGTGACAGATACTGAGCAATGCTTTACAGTAAATAGCATAGATGTCGATCCGGGAACAAATCGATTGAGCAATAGTGCGATCGGACAACTGATCAGCAATTTAGCTCTGAAGATTGGCGACGAGATCGTTCTGAAATACACCAATGCCAAGAATGGCGCGATGGCCGGGCTGGTCGTAGGCCAACCATATCTATTCAAGGTGATCAATGGATCCACACTGGAGTTTCTGGATGTTTTGGGTGTCGACTTGACCAGTGTGACTGCAGGCTCTACACATCAGTTCTGCCGCACGGATACCTGGCTTCTCGTCGTTCGAGACCATGAAATTCTGGCTGGTGGGACCATAGATGAAGTGTGCCTGTCTATAGCTTTCGTCACATCAACAGGTTTGAAGCCGCATGCAACAGATAATACAGAAGCCTGTGGGATATCCCTGACTTGGGATGACCTTGGTGATCCAGGCCAATGTGCTGACAATACATTTATCAATCGTCGGTGGAAGGCTGCAGATGCATTTGGAAATTCAGCCAGTTGTATTCAACGGGTTTATTTCAAAGATGATACACCACTTCTGGTCCAGTTTCCTTGTGATGTGACGATCAATTGTGAAGATCTGGATGAACTGAATATGACGGGAGAAGTGGTACACAATGGCGATTGTGAACAGATCGGCATTGAGATCAGCGATCAGAAATTGACAGTTACCGATGCGTGTTACAAGATCCTGCGGACCTGGACCGTGAAAAACAACTGTTCCTATCAAGCTGATGGAAATGTCGACTATATCCTGAATAGTGTGATTCCTGGTACGAACACACTTGTGTTTACCACCACAATAAATGCATTGATCAACTCCCGGAATCTGCAGATCGGCGATCCGCTCGTTCTTCGGTATGTGACCAGTGCCTCAACCGAAATTGGCGGGATGACAGAAGGGGATATGTATCAGTTGATCTATCGGGGAGGAACATCCTTCGAGGTCAGTTGGAACACCACCAAGCAGCAATCCGTAACAATCACATCGACAGGTACCGGGCCACATACTTTCCGTTATGGTAACAGCAGCCTGGGATTAAAAGTGGATTGTCATTCCCTGAAAGATCAGTCGCCCTTAACACAATGGCTGGACGGCTGTCCTTCTCCTCAAGGTTGTACTGCCTGGGAAGATGATGGCGACGGATATTTCTCATATACCCAGGAGATCAAGGTGATCGATAATGACTCACCAAAATTGATCGAATGTCATGTGAAGGAATATTGCAGCTTCGAAGAGGATTGCAGTACTGCGCCAATAGAATTGATCGGCATCGCTTTGGATAATTGCACGCCACAGGACCAACTGATATGGACCTATCTGGTGGATGCATTCAGCGATGGGTCCATCGATATATCCGGCACTGGAAAGAATGCAAGTGGACTCTATCCATTAGGTTCGCATACAATTACCTGGAGAGTATCTGACAAATGCGGCAATCTGAGTGAATGTTCTCAGGTCTTTATCGTGAAGGATTGTCTAAAGCCTTCGCCCATTTGTCATGCGGTCAGTATAGATCTGATGCCCACAAACGGGACTGCTGAAGTCTGGGCTACAAATCTGGAAGTGGGCGAAAGTCATGACAACTGCACGGAGTATGAAAATCTCACCTTTCTTGTAGAGCGCCTCAGCCAACTGGGTATCTCACAAGTTGCTCCTGATGGTGATGCCGGACAGTCTATCCTGGTTTCTTGTGATGATCTGCCTCCCAATGCCCCGGATTCCATTGTAGAAGTTGTGGTTTGGGTCGGCGATGAAGCCGGCAATTGGGACTATTGCATAACAACAATAGCTGTACAGGATTGGATGAGTGCCTGTGGAGGAACCATGAATGCAGAGTTGACGGGATATGTTGCCGACGAATCTGGAGAACCTATTGAACTAGTCGAAGTTGACCTTACGGGAAATGGCAACAATATGTCCATGCAAACAACGGGTAACAGTGGTGCTGTTTCCTTTGGCTCCATTCCAACCATTGGACAATATGCCATTACGCCGCAAAAGGATATCTATCCGTTGAATGGTGTCTCTACGTATGACCTTCTGTTGATCCAAAAACATTTGCTGTCGATCAAGAGCATCAATAGTCCATACAGATTGATTGCTGCGGATGTTAATAACAACTGCACTATTTCGATCTCGGATATCATCGAATTGCGGAAAATGATCCTGGCACCGGGTGCCAATTTCGCAAATAATACAAGCTGGCGGTTTGTGGAGGCAGGATATGTGTTTCCTAATCCGGCCAAACCTTGCAATTTCATGGAAGTGAAAAGCTTTAATGGGTTGCAATCGGGAATGAATACAGCTGCTTTTATCGGGGTAAAAACCGGTGATGTCAGCGGTGATGCACAGCCGAACAGTCTGCTGGGCGTCGAATCACGCAATACTGCAGGTGCTTTGGAATTTGCGATTGACGAACAGCATTTTGTTGCTGGCGAAACGGTCATTTTCGATGTGACGGCAGGCAACTTCGAGGGCATTCAAGGTTATCAGTATACAATAGGTCTGGATGAGCAGATACTGGATTTTGTGCGGATTGATGCAGTTTGGACCGACCTGAGTGGAACCAACTTTGGTCAATCACGAATCCATGAAGGCATGATCACGACCAGTTGGAATGCCAGTGAGCCAATCAGCCTTTCAGCGGATGAAGTCTTGTATCGAATAACAGTAAGAACCAAAACTTCAGGCAAGTTGAGTGAGGCCATTACAATCAACTCGAAAGTCACACGAGCCGAGGCATATAACCAGGATGAGGAATTGCTGGATGTATATTTCCGCTTTGACAATGGTATTGTCACGGGAGGTGGCTTCGAGTTGTATCAAAACGAACCGAACCCGTTTGGTGATATGACCCGGATTGGCTTCAATTTACCTGCAGCGAATGAAGCAGTACTGTCCGTTCATGATGTCACAGGAAAGGTGGTTTATCGGACAAGAGGTGATTTTAATCGCGGTTACAATGAGTTTGTCCTTCGTGGTTCGGATGTGCCGGTTCAAGGGATGTTGTATTACACCATCCAGTGTGGAGAGTATATTGCAACCAAACGAATGACGATGCAAGAATAAATTTTGATTCCGTTCAGCGCTTTTAGGAGCCCGGCAATGATAACATTACCGGGCTCTTTGCGTTGGCTTCAAACGCCCGGTTCTAGTTTCATCCAAGGCGAACGAATAGAATATTCTTTGGAGGTTAAACGGAGCAACCTCATATTGATTTTGATCTGAAATGCCAACAGTTAGAAGGAAAAAATGAGTTGTAGAAAATAAATAATTGGCCTAGAATGAAGTTCGACCTAGTATAAATTTGGGCATTATTTGCTAATGGCCAAAAATAATTTTAAATATAGTGATTATATATTATGCGTAAATGGTTGACAGGTGTCGCACTACATGTATGTAAATAAAAATTATTTGTTGGAAATCTTTCGCTGATGCGCAACATCATATCGGCGCATAACTTCGTTCCAGTTTTCATCCCACTATGTTTTGTTGAATCCGAATAGACGGATACAGCAATTCCCCCCAAAGACCGATTAAGAGAAAGTTTCGATTGGCATGACTGTCGACAGAAGATCTGTCATCGGCCTATGCCAATGGTATGTTTGGTATTTTTTCAATTCTGATCCCATGAAGAAGTTTCTACGTCTTTGGACAATCGTTTGCCTGGTTCTGAGCTATGGAATGATTCACGCACAAGTGAACATTTCAGGAGGTTCGAATGTCAACGGCAACTATACAACACTCACTGCGGCAATTACAGCTCTCAACGGAGCCACAATCAGTGGCCCTGTCATCGTGGATGTCAATGCCGGGTTCACTGAAATACTGACCGCGAGGATCGGTATGACTGCTACTGGTACTGCTGCAAATACCATTACGATTAAAAAGCTGGGAGTCGGTGCAAATCCGTTGATTACAGCCTTTACCGGAACGAATCTTCCGACAAGTGCTGAACGTGATGGACTGTTTAGTCTGACTGGTTGCGACTATATCACTATCGACGGGATCGATCTGACTGATGCTGCTGCAAATATGGATGCCACTACGACCATGGAGTATGGCTATGGTCTGTTCAAAGTAGACGGTACCAATGGCTGCCAGAACAATACCATCAAAAATTGTGTGATCACACTCAACCGGGTCAATAATGGTGCCTGGACAGGAAATGGTCATAACGGATCTGTGGGGATCACGGTGAATAACTGTACACCTACAGTAAATACAAGCTTGACAGTAACTGTCACTGCAGGTGCGAATAATAATAACAGCTTTTTTACCAATACGATTCAAAATTGTAATGCGGGCATCTCCTTGACCGGATATGCTGCGGTATCTCCGTTTGACCTGGGTGACACTAATAATAATGTTGGTGGTGCAAGTCTGGTTACGGGTAATATCATCCGAAATTTTGGTGGAGGAGCAGGAGCTGCTCAACCTGCTACTGGCGTGTTTGGCAGTAGTCAGTGGGGATTCAATGTCTCTTTCAACACGATTAACAACAATGATGGCGGAGGGGTGAATCACATTACGACGCTTCGTGGTGTGTTTCTGAATGCTTCGAGTACCAGTGCAAGCGCAAACTGCAATAATAATACGATCACAATCAAGAGTGGAGCCACGACATCGCAAATGTCATTTATTGAAAACTCATTTGGATCTACTGCTGCAGGTAATACCATAAATATCAACAACAATATCTGCACAGGTGATTATTTGACCGCTACTTCGGGTCTCTTTTATGGCATATATAATACTGCAACCCCTGCCAATTTGAACATGAATGGCAACAGCATTTCAAACTTTGCTTATAGTGCAGTTGCATTGGCTGGATCTGGAGCTTGTTATCCAATTTATAGTACGGCCAGTAATGCCACCACAATAAAAAATATCAACAACAACACCGTTTCAAACATTACGCGTACCGGAACAACTGGAGGTACGACAATTGGAATCTATGTTTCAAGTGGTACAACAGGTATGCTTGTTAATGTGAATAATAACAACATTAACAACATGAGTATTGATGGTACTGGTACAACAAGTACCATGTATGGTATTCAGGTTGCGACTGGAACAATTACAGTGAATAACAACCTGATCAATAACTTGACCTGCATCAAAACAACCGGTTCAAGTGCCCTTTATGGTATTTATGACATCTCTTCTCCTGTAAATGAAACGTATTCAGGCAATACAATCAACAATCTGGTTCACAATGGAACAGGTTTAATATATGGTCTCTATGCAAATACAGTATCTGGTGTTCGGACAGTTTCGAATAACCTGATACATACTCTCCGTACCGGAGGTACAACTGTTGCGGGAATGCTGATGACCAGCAGCTCCCCAACTGTTTTCGGTAATAAAATATACAATCTTCAGAGTACTTCAATCGGAACTCCAACAGTTTCAGGAATAATGATCTCGACCCTTGGTACGTCAGGGACTGCGTTGGTTTACAATAACTTGATTGGAGATTTAACCGCTCCTTCTGCCAGCTCAACAGGTGCAACAGCTCCAACTTTGCGTGGATTCAACCTTACGCTTACTACTGCGACTTCTACAGTAACCCTGGCTTATAATACAGTTCATCTGAATGGATCAACATCAGGCGCCAATTTTGCGACTGCTGCACTCTATGCAACAACGTCTACGACAGCCTCAACTGCCAACTTAATCCTTCGCAATAATATTCTGGTGAATAATTCAACACCAGCAGGGACAGGATTTGCAGTGGCATACCAGCGCAGTAGCAATGCGTTAGCTAACTATGATAATAGCTCAAACAATAACCTGTTTTATGCGGGCACACCTGGTGCGGCAAATCTGATTTATTACGATGGAACAAATGCCAGCCAGACCCTGCCAGCATTTAAGGCCTTGGTTTCTCCTCGTGAAGGTGCCTCAATTACAGAAAACCCACCTTTCCTGAGCACAGCAGGTGTTTCTGCCAACTTCCTTCACATTAACCCAGCAATACCAACTCAAGTTGAGAGTGGTGCTGTCAATATTGGCGGTATCACCAATGACTATGATCTCAATATCCGTCAAGGGAATGTCGGATATGCAGGTGCTGGAACTGCCCCGGATATAGGGGCTGATGAAGGTAACTTTATGGGCGTTGATTTAAGTGCTCCGGTCATTGCGTATACACCAATTCCAAATGCATGTGGCGTTGGAAATATTCCATTAGCTGGAGTCGTGATTACAGATGCGACGGGTATTCCACTTGCTGGTCCTCTAGTTCCTCGGATTTATTATCGCAAGCCAGCAGGTAGCTGGTTTTCCCAGGCTGGAACTTTCGTCTCAGGTACAATCAATAATAGTACCTGGAACTTTACTATAGTTGTTGCAGATGTAGGCGGAATTGTCATTGGTGACATGATCGAATACTATGTAATCGCCCAGGATAATTCAATACCTATTAATATCGGTTCCAACCCGGCTGGTGTCGTTGCAACAGATGTAAATACTGTAACGACTCACCCGGCAACGCCAAATATTGTAACCGCTGTGAATACGCTTTCGGGCACCTATACTGTTGGCGTTGGTGGTGCATTTACCACATTAACGGCAGCTGTTGCTGCGTATAATGCTTCTTGTCTAGGTGGACCAATTGTGTTCAGTTTGATTGATCCGACTTATCCATCAGAGACGTTCCCTATTTCAATTAATGCGAACGGCTTTGCATCGTCAACAAACACATTAACCATTCGTCCTGCAGCAGGGAATGCGGCAACGATCAGTGGAAGTTCTGCAAGCTGTCTGATCAATTTTAATGGTGCAGATTGGGTCACAATCAATGGCTCCAATTCTGGAGGCACAGATCGAAGTCTCACTTTAATAAATACAAATATTGCGGCAGCAACGGCGGTTGTTTGTGTTACCAGTTTGGGCACTGCTCTAGGTGCAACAAATGATGCGATCAAGAATTGCAATATTACTGCAGGTAGCACGACAGCAGCAACCTCGTTTGGTATTTTTGTCGGTGGTACGACGCTTTCTTCAGCAGGAACTGGAAATGACAATGACAATCTGGAAATTAGAAACAACGTTATTTCAAGGGCTTATTATGGCATTTATGCCGCCGCCACGACTACTGGTTTGAACGATAATTTGTTGATTGCTCAAAACCAGATTGGCTCCTTGTTAGGTCCTACCGAACAAATTGGGCAACGAGGTATAAATGTTGTGCAAGCAAACAATGCATTAATAACACAGAATGCAATTTTCAATATTATTGGGACGCCGACAAACCCAACAGGTATTTTTATTGGAGCAGGTGTGCAAAATTCAAGCGTCACTCGCAATGATATTCACAGTCTGAAGTATACCAGTACAGGTGGATATGGAGCAAAGGGTATTGATGTGGTGTCTAACCTGGCAAATGCGAATCTTCTCATCGCCAACAATTTCATTTCAGATCTTTTAGGTGATGGTTGGTCAACTATTACCTCGGATGCTATTGTTGGTATTCGAATCGGAACATCAACTGCACAGGGGGGAGTAAATGTATATTACAATACAGTAAACCTGACTGGGATTGCTGATCGAAGTAGTACAACAGTTTCAGCTGCATTGTCAATAGGTTCGAGTGCAACGAACATCAATGTGAAGAACAATATTCTGCGGAATGAAATTTTTAATAATCTCGCGGCATCAAAAGCGTATTCGATTTATTCTGGATCTGTTGCTGGAGCATTTATTGCGATCAATAATAATGATTATTACGTTAATGCAGGTGTAGCGCCTCAAGGTGTGACTGGATTTTTAACCTCTGATCGATTGTTGTTGGCAGATTGGCAGGCAGCAACTGGTCAGGATGCGATGTCTATTAGTGTATTACCTGTTTTTGTCTCGCCCATTGATCTGCATCTTTCTCCAGGAATGAACCCATTAATTGTTGGAGGAGGAATGGTTGTGGCAGCAATTGCAAATGATTATGACGGCACTATCCGGGCCGTCCCACCTACTATAGGAGCAGATGAAGTAAACATTTGTACTGTGAGCATTTCGAATGTTACCAGCACAAATACATGCCTGGGATCCAGTACAGGAACAATTACCATCACAGCCTCTTGTATGGGTTGTACGGGTGCTTTGGAATATTCTGTCAATAACGGAACTTCCTGGCAGGCATCAGCAAACTTTACAGGATTGGCAGCTGGTAATTATCTTGTTCGTGTTCGGGATAGTGGAAATACGCCGTGCGAAGAAGTCTATATCAACAACCCGGTTGTCGTTGGTTCATTTCCTTTACCTGTCGTAAATATTACCAGTAGTGGTGCTCCTTTATGTGCTAATTCTTCTCGTACAATAACGGGGACTCCTGTTGGAGGCGTTGTTACTGCAACAGGACCCGTAATGGTGGCAGGAAATGTCATCACAGCCACTGGGGCTGGAACAATTATGGTCTCGTATACATATACGGATGGCAATGGTTGTAGTAATACTGCCAACCAGTCAATCACTGCAATTGGTGCTCCTGTAGTGTCCTCAGTTTTGACCCAGCCAACGACATGTATCTCCCTGGATGGTGCGATTAATCTGACAGTCACACCAGCAGGTACGTATTCGTTCAACTGGACGACACCAAATGGTTTTGGTTTGAATCCAACCAGCGAGGATCAGGTAAATGTCAGTGTCGGTACTTATTTCGTGACTGTCACAGATCAAAATACGGGTTGTACAACAACACAAACAATCGCTCTTGTTGGCCCAGGCAACTGCTCTACATGTCCAACCATTGGTAGTTTAGCAGCAGCGCCAAGTCCGGTCTGTCGAAATGCCAACACCACATTGACAGCAAGTGGATTGTTGGATATGGGTGGAACCTATGGCATCACATTTAAATATAATGCAACACCTCTGGCCAATCCATATTCCGGGGGAACACCATTAGGAACCGTATCCAATGCCAACCTCGGAGGAGGAGGTACGTTTGCTACCTTGACAACATCATTCAACCTCAGTGGTACGATTTATCTGTATGCAATTCTTGATCAGGTGCCACTTGATCCGGGATGTCGTCCATCTGCCACGACTACACTTCTTGTAAATCCAACGCCAACTGCCAACCAGCAGGCGAATATTGTCAGCTGCCGTGGCGTATCTACAACTATCACTCTTGCAGGACCTGTACCAGGTACTACGTATAGCTGGACCAATAGCAATACAGCTATTGGACTGGCAGCAATTGGAAATGGTAATGTCGGCCCTTTTGTGACTGCAAATACAACCAATGCACCGATCTCCGGTACAATTGTGGTTACACCGACAGCCAATGGCTGCCCTGGTCCGACCATGACATTTACGATTACGGTCAACCCGAATCCTTCGGTAAACACAGTGGCCAGTAACACATACTGCCCCAACACAGCAGTTGCCCAGATCACGTTTGCTGGTCCTGTGCCAGGTACGGTATACAACTGGACACGAACTGCAGGTGCCATCGGTCTGGTAGCAACCAGCGGAGCTGGTTTTGTTCCGGCCTATACGGCGACAAACGCCACCAACGCACCGATTAGCAGCACCTTTACAGTAACACCTTCATATACAAATGGTGGTGTCACTTGTACGGGCACACCAATCATGTTTACTATCACGGTCAACCCGACGCCTTCTGTAAATGCAGTAGCCAGTCAGACACGATGTGTAGGTGATAATGTAGCTTCAATTGTATTTACGAGCCCTGTTGCAGGAACAACCTATTCTTGGGTCCGGACTGCCGGCGCCATTGGATTGGCGCCATTAAATGGTGTCGGTAATATTCCTGCTTTTGTCGCCGCCAATCCTGGTCAAACACCATTGACCAGCACGTTTACGGTGACGCCAAGCTACACAAATAATGGTGTGACATGTTCCGGTGCGCCAATCATGTTCAGCATTACCGTTACACCAGCACCAACAGCTCTTTGTAAGAATGCGACGGTTTACCTAAATGCGAACGGTGAGGCTCCGATCACGATCAACGATATCAATAACGGTTCATACGGAGGTACACTGAGCATCAGCAAGACCTTGCTGACCTGTTCCGACAAAGGAGTAGCGAATGTGGTTTTGACTGTTACGGATCCATGTGGAAAGACAGGTACATGCACAGCAATGGTCACCGTGATTGATAATATTCCACCCACGTTGACTTGTCCATCTGACCTCATTATCAATCTTGATCCAGGATTGTGTTGTGCTGTTGTCAGCTGGACTGACCCAACAGCAACGGACAACTGTCCGTTCAGCGGTCCAAGTGGTATGGTGACGTCAGCACCAGGCACTTCCAACAACCAGAACTCCGCTGGAGGAATTGTTTGCTTTGACTTGGTAAACAATACAGCTGGCCCATTGACAATCACCAGTATGTCCTCCATGATCCTTGGACCGACAATGGTTGGTATCTACACAAAGAGTGGAACAGGATATGGATTTGAACAGAATGCTGGTGCATGGACGCTGACTTATACAGCCGATGCCACAGCAGGTCCATTCAACCCAACCTTGACGCCGTTCACCACAAACTTTGTTATTCCTCCGGGTGTCACGGGTGTGGCTTTGCGCATGATTTCGACGAGCTCTCGTTATACAAACGGTTTGCCTGCAGGCGTCAAAGCGTATGGTTTGTCAACGAATGGTACGTATACAGATGGAACGCTTACAATCCTGGCAGGAGCTACATCCAACACTTTCTTTGCTTCCGCTCCTTTTAACCCTCGGATCTGGAATGGTTCAGTAACTTACCAAACACCAAGTGTTTCTGCTGATCCTACACAAACAGGAGGTCCTTTGAATGGCACCGAACTGTGTAAGGATGATAGTCCATGGACTGTTGGCTATACGGTATCTGATGTTGCCGGTAATGTCTCTACCTGTTCGTTTACGATCAAAGTGAATGAATTTGCCAATCCGAAGAAAGCACTTGTCTGTAATGATCTTGTCCAGATCTCATTGGATGAAGATTGTATCACCACGATTGGTGCCGACGATATTCTCGAAGGTGGCCCGTATGGCTGCTACGATGATTACATCGTAACGATTTTCAATGCAAACAATACACCATTGGCTTCCAGCCCGAATGTGGGCCGTCAGCAGATCGGTGGAACATGGAAAGTCAAAGTAACCGATCCTGAAACTGGAAACAGCTGCTGGGGATTGATATCAGTGGAGGACAAGCTTCCACCTAGCATGGTTTGTACCAGTTTCGAAGTGAATTGTGGTGCGGATATTCCCCTTGAACCATCTCCGGCAATATTCCAGCAAGAAGCACCTGTACAGTATCCTGCAAGTTTCCTTGCTCACGGTGGCGGCACGGCTTACTCCTTGTCTGGTAATACCCAGCCTGGTGGAGTGTATTTCAATATCACCAACAATTCCGCCAATGATTTAGAAATTACTGGTTTTGGAATTCGTTTCGGTGATCCGGCTTTCGGAGCTGTCAATGCGCCACAAACTATGGAGGTCTTTACAGCACCGACATTTGTAGGCAATGAGACCAATCCAGGTGCATGGACAAATCTGGGACCTCAAACGATTACAACTATTCCGCCTTATTTCGCCACGGGTACAGGCCCATTGGCTCAACTTGACCTTTCAACCAATATCTCTATTGGTCCAGGTCAAACGCGTGGATTCCACGTATGGGGTGCGACGGCTTGCCCGATCTTCAACTATTTCAATGGAACTGCTCCAGTGACCAATGGCCCATTCACTGTAGCTGGTGGACCGATCTCTTTTGGTTTGTTGAGCAATCTCTTCCAGGCCGGAGCAGCATCTATGCCGAACATCCAGGTGAACTATGCCTCTAAAGCTTTGGCTGTGCCTGTCACTGACAATTGTGATCTTACACTAGTTCTGGGTAATGGCCTCAATTATGGGGATGATATCACAAATTACACCTGTGCGCAAAGTGCGAATTACAGTCAGTTGATCAAGCGGACATGGACAGCTACAGACGATTGGGGTAACAGCACACAGTGCACCCAGGAAATCCGTGTTCGTCGTCCTAGCATCAATGCCCTTGTCCTGCCACCAAACTATGACGATCTGGATCAACCTAGTTTTGATTGTTCTGTCAATTACCCAACTCCTGCTATTACAGGCGAACCAGGTGGAGGTGGTTGCGGCAGTCTACAGACAATGTATACCGATAAAGTTTTACAAGTCTGTCAGGCCAGCTACACCATCATTCGTACATGGACAATGCATGACATGTGTACTGGCCAAATTGGTACACATATTCAAACCATTAAGGTACTTGATAAAACACCACCTGCGTTGACATGTCCGAAAGAGCATGACATCAAGTTCGGTGTAACGAAGAAAGTCGGCTATCAGGATTGCACAGTACGTGTACGCCTGCCATGGATTCAGGTAAAGGACAATTGCTCTACGAGCAACAACACCAGCCTGTATGTATGGACAACAGACAACAACGGCAATGTGATCATCGTCAACACGATGGATAGCGATGGATATTTCAACTTCGACCTGAAGGTTGGATTTGATTACACCTTCACCTACACAGCGATCGACAACTGCGGCAACAAGGGCGAATGTTCTGTTGAAGTAGCTGTTGAAGACAAGCAGGGTCCGGTTGTGATCTGCGAAAGCTTCCACGTTGTTGCATTGACGGACAGTGTAACCACTGTTTACGC
>JAHEAU010000227.1 GCA_024642625.1 Lewinellaceae bacterium | reverse complement strand
GAAAATCCCACTTTACAAGTCGGAGTTCATTCAACCCATTTTGCGCTGATACCTTCAGAATATTTTGACCCAGAGGCTGCTCAGTCCTACCTGAATCAATTGGGGATGCTACCCAATACCCCGATTGGTGTCAACGCGATTCCAGAATGGAAAGCGCATCTGGTTTTTAGTCTGGAACGAGTCTCCGGATCCTATGCAAATACGACGAAGGTTTGGTCGATTTGGAGGAGTTTGTTGTATGCGGGACACAAGCTCGCGCTACGGGATGATAATGCAGGTATGTTGGTTCATGTGACACCAGGCCAGATTTACCTCATCGGTTTTGATGGAGAAACGCTTCAGTTTTTCAATACATTTCCTACCCGTGATATTCATGACGTGCTCTATTTTATGCTTCTCGGATTGGATCAGTGGGGTAAGTCTCCTATCCATCTACCCATTCATATTAGTGGTCATTTTACCATAGACTCAGCTTTGTTCAAGTTATTGGAAAGTTACTTTGGACATTTACACCTTGTACCTAAGGACCTATTCGAAGGAATGCCTGATTCTCTCACGACTATCGGTCATCAGTTTTTCGATTTGTGTAGTTTTGTTGCGTGCGTATCATCAGCGGAGAATTGAAAGGAAGGCGGATCAAACCGCCAGCAAACAATTGGCCTACCCGGCCTACAACTGACTTTGCAAAGGAAGCCCTCTATAATATCCTGCAACACAGGATTGATTTTGATGGGATAAAAATGCTCGACCTTTTCGGTGGTGCAGGTAATCACAGTCTGGAATGCATTTCGAGGGGCTGCACAGATGTCACCTACGTGGATCTCCACCGCCCTTGTTGCCAATTTGTAGAGAAAACCACGGTGGATTGGGGAATTGCGGATGCGATCACAATTCGAAATATGGATGTGTTCGCCTTTTTGAATATGCCCGCTTCAGGCTATGATTTTGTGTTTGCAGGTCCACCCTATGCCCTTGGTCAGATAGACCTGATACCCGATTTGATCATTAATCGGGGCTTTCTCAACGAAGATGGATTCCTGGTTCTCGAACATGATCCTTCTCATGACTTTATAGCTCATCCAAGATTGTCAGAGCTGAGAAAATACGGCCAAACACATTTCAGCTTTTTCGAATGATCCGGGTGAGAACCAGTATGATACTGCTTTTATACTTGATTGGCAATCTCCTTCAGGCACAACAAGATATACCTAACTTGGATGGAGACTGGGAGGGCATCCTCACGCAGAAAGAGGGTGGGGTCAGGCCGGAGTACAAGATGCGGATGATTGTTAAAATTCAAGGTCAACAAGTGACTGGTTATGTCGAAGTTGAACAAGGGGATGATGTTTATATCAAGACCCAAATCAGCGGCACGGTTTATCGTGGCTTTTTTTTAACTCTTGAAGATGGGCTCGTACTCAATCAAAAGGACCTCCTGGATATGACATATTGTGTTAAATCTTACCAGTTGTATGTCAAAAAGAAGGATGGCAATATCTTTTTAAAAGGTAAGTGGCAAGGCACGACATTGGGACAACCGTGCATTCCGGGAGCTATCGTTTTAACAAGGAAAACCAAGCGGGCGTAATTTGCCCAAATTTGTTTTACCTCGTCGCTGAAGCATTAAATCCCAAATAACAAACGACAAACAAATCCCAAACGTCAAATTCAAATGTCTAAAGTTGATGTGGATTTAAGTAATTCGCATAATGCATTGCCAGAAGTAAGTCAGAAAGGCATTTTGACTGATCTGGACATTGACAAAAGAAGCCCAGGGTTTCTTGACTGCCTTGGGAAGTTGACCCTTGGGTAAGAAATTGCCATTTTGCAGGAAACCATTTCAATGGTTTACTACAATACGTATCATACATGCCTGTATGGTTTCTCGGCCTTGACTGCATTGGATTTCCCCAATCATCGTAGGTAATAGATGTGACCTTTGATTTATGTATCCCAGGGTGGATTTCTGTTGTGAACCAACCTTTTAACCCGGAAGATCAATCGCGAACAGCCTTTCAACTGTAGGAAACGTATTTTTGCCCTTTTAGCGTAGAACAGGCCTCTCCATGCATCCGATCCGACAGCTGAAACAAACGATCATCCAATTGGTGAAAACCATGTATAACCATGATTTTAACACGGAAGATCTGCCACTATCTCCAACGCGAAAGGAATTTTCGGGTGATTATACGCTCGTTACGTTTGCATTGACGCGAGCGGCTAAAACATCTCCAGATCAGATTGCCACAGATATAGGCGACCGTCTTGTACAAGACTATCCTGCCATCGTTTCAGACTATAATGTCATCAAAGGGTTTTTGAATATCGATATTCAAACTGCTCTTTGGGTGGGTTACCTGGAGGCCCTTTCGTCAAATCCCCTTCCTGCATTTCCGAGGTTGGATGAACGCGTATTGGTTGAATTTGCTTCTCCCAATACCAATAAACCTCTCCATCTGGGGCACGTGCGTAACATTCTCCTGGGTTGGTCCATGAGCAAAATCCTTGACCGGGCTGGCTATGAAGTCGTCCGGGTCCAAGTAGTCAATGATCGGGGCATAGCGATCTGTAAAAGTATGTTGGCATGGCAGAAATTCGGGGGTGGATCTACTCCCGAGTCCAGTGGAATCAAAGGCGATCATCTGGTTGGTGATTATTACGTACGTTTTGAAGAGGAATTCAAAGCAGAATATTCAGCCTGGCAAACCACCCCTGCGGCGGCAGACTTAGTGAAGGCAGCAAAGGATAAATCAGATCCACAAAAGCCGCCCGTTTCGGAAGAGGGGTTCTTCAAAAGTTACAAAAACACGTATTTCAATGAGGCTTCAACACTTGGTGCTGAGGCGAGAGAAATGCTGATTAAATGGGAGGCTAACGATCCTGACATTCGGTCACTTTGGTCTACAATGAACGGTTGGGTTTACGCTGGTTTTCAGCAAACGTATGATGCATTAGGTGTCACGTTCGACAAGTCATACTATGAATCTCAGACCTATCTTTTGGGTCGTGATCTGGTCGATAAGGGTCTGGATAAAAAGGCCTTCTATCGTCAGGAGGATGGGTCAGTCTGGATTGACCTGACCGACGTAGGTCTGGATAAAAAGATCCTATTACGCAGCGATGGCACATCTGTATACATGACCCAGGATCTGGGAACTGCTGAAGACCGTTATCGGGATTTTGAGGCGAAGAGGATGGTTTATGTCGTGGCCGATGAGCAGAACTATCATTTTCAGGTCCTTTTCGCCATCCTGAAGCGACTGAATGCTCCATATGCGAATGGTCTTGTTCACTTGTCGTATGGCATGGTCGAATTGCCAACGGGCCGGATGAAGTCCCGGGAAGGGACAGTCGTCGATGCTGACGACCTGATCCAGGAAGTCATTAAGGAGGCACAAGCAGGAGCCGTTGATCGGGGAGAATCTGGCGATATTCCGCCTGAAGAACTTGCGGAGGTATACAAAAAAATCGGATTGGCTGCGTTGAAATACCATATCATCAAAGTGAACCCCAAGCGGAAAATGATCTTTGATCCGAAGGAATCTGTTGATCTACAAGGACATACAGGGCCGTATATTCAAAATGCATACGTCCGGATTCAATCCATTTTTCGAAAGGCAGGTGAACCAACCTCAGGCAGCTCATTGGCCGGATATGATTTGCAATCTGGAGAGAAAGAACTCCTGTTGGCATTGAGTGAATATGCCGATCATATCCAACAGGCTGCTGAACAATATGATCCCTCGCATGTGGCGAATTATGCCTATGCTATTGCCAAGGCGTTTCACAAGTTCTACCATGAATTTTCAGTACTCCGTGCTGAATCTGAATTGGCCCGCGAGGCCCGACTACACATTTCTTCAGTAACGGCGCAAATATTGCAGGATGCTATGCATCTGTTGGGCATGGAAATGCCTGAGCGTATGTAGTGATGGTTCTACCCGGAGTAAGCATCCTGAAACATTCTCCTTTATTTTTGTCTTTCAATTCTGCACGCATGTCCGCATCAAACGAAAACGAATCCAATAATTTTCTTGAAACCATCATCGAGGAAGATCTCGCTGCTGGTCGGCATGATGGGCGGGTATTGACCCGTTTCCCACCTGAACCGAATGGATATTTGCATATTGGCCATGCGACATCGATTTGCCTCAATTTCGGGTTAGGTCTGAAATACGACGGCAAGACCAACTTGCGGTTTGATGATACCAATCCAAGCACCGAGGAGACTGAATATGTGGAAAGTATACTGTCCGACGTGGAATGGCTTGGTTTCAAACCAGCCAACGTGTTCTACGCTTCGGACTATTTCCCTGAATTGTATGGCTTTGCCAGGGATCTGATTAAGAAAGGCTGCGCATATGTGGACGACAGTTCGGCAGAAGAGATCGCTACAATGAAGGGCACACCGACACAGGTCGGTGTGAATAGCCCATTCCGCGACCGCAGTATTGAGGAAAACCTGGAGTTGTTCGAGAAGATGAAAAACGGTGATTTTAAGGAAGGGACACATGTCTTACGCGCCAAGATTGACATGGCTTCACCTAATATGATCATGCGAGATCCGTTGTTGTACCGGATCAAATTTGCACATCATCATCGCACTGGAGATACCTGGTGTATTTATCCGATGTACGACATGGCCCATGGCCAGAGTGACAGTATTGAGAAGATCACTCACTCGATTTGCACGCTGGAATTTGTGCCGCATCGGGAATTATATGATTGGATGATCGACAAACTTGAAATCTATCCATCCAAGCAATATGAATTTGCCCGTCGAAATTTGAGTTATACGGTCGTTTCAAAGCGTAAACTGTTGCGTTTGGTACAGGAAGGCCATGTGAAGGGTTGGGATGATCCACGGATGCCGACGATCTCTGCAATGCGTAGAAGAGGATATACTGCTCTGGCCATTCGTGAATGGGCGAAACGTGTAGGTATCGCTAAACGC
This sequence comes from Lewinellaceae bacterium, assembly GCA_024642625.1. GTDB lineage: Bacteria > Bacteroidota > Bacteroidia > Chitinophagales > Saprospiraceae > JAGNXB01. Next base: position 853 of record JAHEAU010000227.1, on the reverse strand, counting down.
GAGAATTTGGTTGACCTCGGCTTGCTTGAATTTTGCGTGCGTGAAGATCTCAACCGACTATCTGTGCGGGTCATGGCTGTTCTTCAACCATTGAAAGTTACATTGACCAACTTTCAGGAGGACAAAACCGAATGGCTTGAAACTGAAAATAATCCCGAAGATCCGGAAGCAGGTGTTCGGTCCTTGCCATTCACAAAAACGTTGTGGATCGAGCAGGACGATTTCATGGAGACCCCGCCGCCCAAATACTTTCGGTTGAGTCCGGGTGGACTGGCCCGGTTGAAAAGTGCCTATATCATCCAGTGCGATGAAGTTGTTAAAGACGATTCTGGGCAGGTGGTCGAATTGAAATGCACCTATTTTGAAAATTCAAAGAGCGGAGAAGACACTAGTGGACTCAAGCCAAAATCTACAATCCATTGGGTGTCAGCGGAACGTGCAGTTCAGGCTGAAATCCGATTATATGATCGCTTGTTTACGGTAGAAAACCCGGGTACCGATGATCGGGATTTGCTCGAATTGATCAATCCGGAATCCTTGACCGTTATTTCAAATGCTCAAGTAGAGCCTGCGTTGGCAGAAACGAATCCGGGTGACCAATACCAATTCATGCGTCTTGGGTATTTTGCCACTGATCCTGACAGTACCCCCGACCACCTGGTGTTCAACCGGACAGTAACGCTTAAAGACACCTGGAAGAAAGTGGCTGGCCGCAATTAAGGATCGCGAGCTTATTTTGGTCAGGATTGCGCACTGGTTTGGTATATTTGCACCACATGGAGCACGGCCGCGTCATACTTTCCAGCAGACCCTTCCAGATGGCCCTGGATCGGTTGTGTTACGCATTGATTGA
>JAHEAU010000226.1 GCA_024642625.1 Lewinellaceae bacterium | reverse complement strand
TTTCCGGGCGGGGGGGAGGGACCAAGGTATCCTCGCTGGTCATTGGCGCTTGAGCAAGCAACAGGGAATCGACAAAATGGGATGCCCGTTCTACAGCTGCTGTACGACAGGAGAGCCAGAAAGCTTCCTTGCGCAATTGAATGTTGGCTTCCACAGCAGCAGCTACTTTCGGGTCCAATGCAGGCGCAGTAGGTTCAGGAGAGGCGAGAAGAAAAAAAATAAAGACCAACAATAATCCAGGATTCATCGGCGCAGCTTTTTATTCATTTCCCGGATACGTGTATTCAGTAATGAATCGATCAAATAGGGTTGGAGGCTGTCCTGGAAAGTCAAGCAATGCTCCTCCAGATCAGGCAGTATATCTTGATAACCTTGCTCTGAAAGATCGGTCACCTGACGTTTTTGAGTGGAGTTCAGGAATTGATTTTCCGGACTGCAGGAAAAAAAAGACAGCAGAAAAACAGACAACCAAAATCGATACATCACAGGTTGATTTCCTTTCGTTTCAATTCAAATTGCTGACCCAGATATACGCGTCTGACAACCTCATCGGCAGCTAGCTCCTCTGCAGTGCCCGCTTTGAGGATACTCCCTTCAAACATGAGATATGCACGATCTGTGATTGACAGAGTTTCCTGGACATTATGATCTGTTATCAGGATGCCGATGTTCTTCGTCTTTAATCTCGAGACGTTGTACTGGATGTCTTCCACAGCGATTGGGTCAATCCCGGCAAAGGGTTCATCGAGGAGAATAAAACTGGGGTTTGTCGCAAGCGCTCGGGCGATCTCTGTCCGGCGACGTTCTCCTCCACTGAGGGTGTCTCCATACCCCTTTCTCACCTTGTGCAGGTTAAATTCTTCGATCAGAGATTCGAGTTTATCGCGTTGTTCATCCTTTGGCAACGTTGTCATTTCCAACACAGCGCGAATATTGTCTTCCACCGTCATTTTACGGAAAACGGAAGCCTCCTGAGGCAGGTATCCTACACCAAGTCGGGCCCGTTTGTACATGGGCAGTTCGGTGATCTCCTGATTGTCGAGAAATACCTTACCGCCATTCGGTTGGATGAAGCCCACCACCATATAAAAGCTGGTGGTCTTTCCTGCTCCATTGGGTCCAAGCAGCCCTACGATTTCTCCCTGGTTCACTTCCAGTGACACGTTGTTCACCACTGTTCGGCTACCATATTGTTTGACCAGATGTTCGGCGCGGAGTTTCATGGAGCAAAGATAGGTCAATTCGAAAGCTCTGGCAGCCAATCCGGAATGATGGGCATTTCCATCTCCCAATTGGCGCGGAGTCCACTTAATGGAAAAACACTTCTTTGCTCAGCCGAAATTTGCCGATAATAGTCTGCGGTGTCCCAATACCCGTTCCGGTTTCGGTCAAGACTGAGCAAGACATGGTAATTACCAGGTAAAAGTCCAGGTACGGGAAGCACCCAGGGTGATGTCCCATTATACTTCCATTGTCCGATGGATTGATTGCCATTTTTAATCTCGAGGAGGACCTGTTCGCCCACTGGAAGGGAATCAATCACCAGTCGGAGTTGGACCAATTCACTGACAAGGCCAGTACTGACGGGAATGATCAATGTGTCTTTGTTTTCTTGACCGACGATACTAGTCAATGCACCGGGCAAGAAAAGGATCCGTAGCGAACTTCCTTCTTTGTTTGCGGTGAACATCGAAAGTGTATCACCTACGGTGGATTTTTTTATCCCCGAGAGAGGTAAGAGAATGGAATCGCGCCACACTTGAATAGCAGATGTGTCAAACGAAATCAACGGGACGGGTGCAAGCAGTTTAATTGGTAGACCCGGAGTTTGTTTTCCTGGATTAACAAGTCGGACAATAGGTAGCGGAACAAGTGAATCAGGATAGAGGGAATAGGGCAACGAATCCAGGTTATTCACCAACAGAAAACTGCGCATCGGTTGTGGGCCCCACAATCGGAGGATAGTATCACTCTGCCATTGAATAACAGGCAAAGAGGAAAGGGTATCCAGAATTCTCCAGCTATCCGGTGGCTTGTTAAATGCCCAGGCTGTACTGCCAGGTAGTGAAGTGGAATCGACATTCAACACACGAAATTGTCTGAACGGTGGCGACAGAGTCATGTCTGGGATGGTGGTGCTCTGACTATCAATCCGAATCGGTTCTGGCAGCCAACCGATCCATTCATCAGGAAGATCATATAGATAGTTGGTCGACTTCTCAAATAGAGCATACACCCGGAATGTACCACTGCGTAAATTATCCAACCGATAATTCCCCTGTTTGTCGGTTCGGGCAAAGTGGTCAGGTAATTGAATCGTGATCGCAGAATCTCTCAGGTCGCGATGCAAGATGACAAGTGCTTCTGGAACGGGTTCGCCGTTTCTGGCATTCATCAGGCGGCCGGATGCGGTAAGGGAATCCACAACAGGTCCAGTGGAGAAGACGAATCGCTGGTCTGGTACTGCGTTGCCTTCACTTCTGTCCTGAATGGCTTTCCCAAAGTACAGGGTGTAGGTCGTACTGTCTTTCCACGATTCATCCTTATCGAATGTGACAACAACGGATTTGCCTTCCGCAACGACTGAAGGCATTTTTTTCACTGGTGGAGAGATGACCACCTCTTTCAGGACATCCTTGAGCTGGATCCATTCATCAAATTCCAGGCGGATTTCCTTTGGTTTGAAATTTGTTTGCCGATCGGCTGTTGACCCCTCCGTCTCCAAATGGGGTGGCACAGTATCCCGTTCACCACCTTCCGGGGGCATCACGCGGGCACAGCTAGACAATACAAGTAAAATGAGAATCAGGCGCAGGGTCAACGGCATTCGTTTGGGCAAAAGTACATTCGTCAGCGGAATCACTCCGATGGTGTAGATCGATTGGCTGGATGAAAACGCAAAATCGTCTCTCGCAAGTATCGCATATCCAGATGCGTGTAGATCTCCGTCGTGGTAATCGACTCATGCCCCAGCATGTCCTGGACTGCCCGCAGATCGGCCCCACCTTCCACCAGGTGTGTGGCAAAGGAATGCCGAAAGGTATGCGGACTGACCGTCTTCCGGATCCCGGCCTTTACAGCAAGTGATTTGACGAGATTAAAGACCATGACTCGCGACAGTTTACCACCACGATGATTCAGAAAGACAATATGATCGGCACCCGGTTTGGCATTCTGATGTTGCCGGATATCTTTCATATAGAACTCGAGATGTTTGATGGCTTCGGAGCCGATGGGCACAATTCGTTCTTTATTGTTTTTGCCAATCACCTTGACAAAACCGATTTCCAGAAAAAGATCAGCTATGCGCAACCCGGTCAGTTCGCTGACACGCAGTCCACAGGCATAAAGCACCTCGAGTATAGCCCGGTCACGTTGACCTAATGGATGAGAGAGATCGATTTCGCCCAACATGGATTCTATCTCTTCGATTGAGAGGATATCGGGTATTTTACGAGTGAGGATCGGAGCCTCAATCAGGGTGGATGGGTCATTGGTCAGGACTTGTTCGAGAACGAGGTATTGGCAGAATGACTTGACTCCGGAAACGATCCTCGCCTGACTGGTACGCGCCAGTCCCAATCCATGAATCTGCCGGACAAAATCCTCCAGATGTGTTGCTGTCAGTTCGCGTGGTGACGGAAACGGGTCATAGGTTGAAAGATGGTTGGCAAGCTTCCATACATCGCGTTGGTATGCATCGATGGAGTGCAATGACAGCCCTTTCTCCAATTTCAAGAATTGTGTAAAGCCTTTCAGGTTGGATATCCAGGCAGCCGGAAGCGAGGATGATTCGATATTCAATTTCTTTGAAGGTCTAAATAACATTTTTTTATTACATCCACGGCCAAGTATTTGGCAAATCATGATGAAATCGGTACATTCATCCAAATATTCACAATCCCCCCGATATGCGTATCCTGATCAATGGATTCCTGATCTTTCTGCTGTGGGCGATCTTTTGCCGGTATTGGTATGTCTGCAAAATTAAGCACCATTGCGATGAAGCACCCGCTAATATTGAAATGGTCGATGCATCTGCCCGCGGCATGGATCTTGGCCTTTACCAGGGCGACTCACTGATTTTTGGTGGCTACGAACAATTGGCCTTCACTGGCCCAAATGTTCAAGCAGAATTGACTGCATCAAACGGAATGTTTCTCGACTCCCTCGCAGCCTGGATGAATCGACATCCGGATGCCGGATTGACGTTGACGGGTTCATACCGTCTCTCTGAGGAGGGCAGTACATCCGGTTTTTTTGAAAATCTCGGCCTGGCTCGTGCTGCGACCATACGGCAATCGTTAGTGGACCGAGGCATCACCGAAGAACGGATCGGATTAGACTTTTTGGCACTTACTGATGAGAACCTCATGCGGCCTATTTCATTTGGACTAACTCAAGCCGCTTCTCCTGTTGTTGGCAATGATGGCAAACCAGCACCTCCTGCCCCAGCTGCCAACGCATTTACGTTTACAAACATGAATTTCTCGGGTGCCAATTTTGACCGGAATTCAGATGTCTTTCGGCCGAATGCCACCTTTGAAGTTTACGCTGACAGTTTGAAGACTTACTTCAGCCTGCATCCCGAAAAATCACTCACCATTACCGGGCACACGGATGCACTCAGTAGTGACGCCTACAATCTCGACCTGGGTCGCCGTCGCGCCCAAGCTGTCGAACGATATCTGAAGCAGCGCGGTGTAAAAACCAAGATCAACATCGCCTCGGCAGGTGAAAGCGAGCCCATCGCGACAAATGATACCGAAGAAGGTCGGGCGAAGAACCGGCGTGTCAACTTATCCATCAACTAACCGAAAAAACGCAATAAAATGGATTTTCTAACGAACCTGTTCTCCTTATTGGACATTCGTGACAGCCTGTTGGTGTTACTCTTTTTGTTCGTTGCATTCCTCATCGGACTCATTACGGGATGGCTGTACTGGCGTCGACGTCTTGAGGAATTACGGACTGAATTGACATCCACCACCAATACATTGACTCTCCTACAAAAAGAGATGGGAGAGACAAAGATTAAATTGGCCAACACAGAAGAAGATCTGCATCGGGCCAATATGGACGCAGACAACTTCCGGAAGAAGTTCCATACCTGCGAAGAAGAAAAAGGCCAGCTCCGGGCGGATATTTATGCCCTCCAGGAAAAAGCTGATGGCAAAGGTGCTGCTCCGGCAAAAGGAGCGGGTGCAGATGCGGCGAAACTTGCCCTCTCTGCAGCCATGGGATCTCGTATCACCAAGGCAGATGCCTCAGAAAAAGATGATCTCAAGTTGATCAACGGGGTTGGTCCATTTATTGAAAAGAAGTTGAATGCACTGGGCCTGTACACCTACCAGCAAATCAGTCAGTTTGATGATGAATTGGTTGACCAGGTCACAGATGCCATCGAGTTTTTCCCGGGTCGGATCGCTCGCGACAATTGGGTGGGTCAAGCGGCTGCACTCTACCAAACGAAACAGAGCAACCCGGCGGCATTGAAAAAACCGAAGTCCAAGCCATCGAATCAGAATGATCTGAAAGTGATCGAAGGTGTTGGCCCCAAGATCGAAGAGCTGCTGAAAAAAGGCGGAATTAATAACTGGAGTGAGTTGGCGGCTGCACCTGTATCCAAATTGCAAGGAATTCTGGATGCGGCTGGAGACCGGTATCGGATTCACGACCCAGGTACCTGGCCCAAGCAGGCGGAGTTGCTCGCGAGTGGTGACTTTGCCGGATTCAAAGAATACACCGACTTCCTCCAGGGTGGAAAATCGCCCGGATAAAATATTACATCCTGACTGCTTCGTAAAACC
>JAHEAU010000225.1 GCA_024642625.1 Lewinellaceae bacterium | reverse complement strand
GCGAATATATCCTATGCGATCCTTGGCAGTCGCATCACTCAAGATAACCGACTTGGCAAATCCTTCATCCAGAACGACTTCATCTCGTGTAATTGCAATGACCTTGGTCGAACCATCAGCTTTCCGAACAGTCAACCTCACAACAGTCCCTTTATCACCTCGAATCTTGGAGACCACATCATTAATATCAAGCCCGGTGACCACTTCTGCTTCACCATTGCCTTGAGCTACCTTAATAATTATATCATTCACTTCAAGCTCCTTCTGCTTCCAGGCAGGGCCACCCGTAATGATGCTCATCACTTTGGTATTATCCTTCTCTGTTTGCAACCGTGCGCCAATGCCTTCGAGTTTGCCTGCCATCGTGATATCAAAATTCTGCTTTTCAACAGGCTCGAAATATTCCGAATGTGGATCATACAGATTGGCAATTACAGAAAGGTATTCGCTGTAAAATTCCGAGGTCTTTGATTTCTGAAGACGCTCATACCAGTCCTGGTACCGTTCCAAAACGGACTCGCGACTATCTGCCTCCAGATCTTCCATCGTCTTTTCCTGTAATTCCTCTACTCCATTGTTCCGATCTTCAAGTTTGTCGGCAAGACGAGAAAGTACCTCATACTTCAATTGGTGATGCCACCTCTCCTTCAATTCATTCTCATCCTTGGCCCATGCAAGCTTCTCCGCATCGGTTTCAAATTGTTCGTCGATCTCAAAATTGAACGGCTTGCTCAGAATTTCTTTAAACCAACCTGCAGTCCGATCAATTGACAACGCATATCGGTCAGAAGCTGCATTAAAAAATTCGAAACTCCTGCGATTGATCTCATCATCGATATCCAGCTTGAATGCATTTAGTGTCTCTACGTCCGATTGAGTAAAGAAGCGTTTGCCACTGTCCAATCTGTTGAGATATTCTTTGTAAACCAGAGCGGCGAAGTCATCATTGACCTCCTTGGGCATAAAATGATATTGCCTCAAGCCTTCCATCATTGTTGCCAGCTGGATCTGCTCCTTTGTGCCTGGACGTTCAGGTGGATAAAAGGCCGCAATTGCAGCAACAATAACGATCAATGAAAAAAAGAAGGGCTTTCCGGCTTTCATAGTATAGGAACTGGTTGGATATCTCATAGACAAGTTTACAATTTAAGGCTCAAATCAAGGACGCGTGACCGAAATTTATCGATCTGATGACGACGTTCCCCCTATCCATATTGTGTAAGATTGAGGTGAAGGGCAATCTCTAAAATATTTTCCGCAGTCATTTTTGACATCGGGTAAGACATTTTTAAAAGTGACCTTGTGAACAAATCTGAATCAAATCAGTAAACGCAGGATAAATGATAAAGTTAATCGCCTGTCGTTGGAATGTCCAGGTTGCTTTCAGCCTGGAGAGGTGTTTAACCTTTATATAACTGCTTAGACGTTTTCAACGTTCGACTGATCAGGCAATACGCACACCGATCATAAAGACAATGGGCACTTTCCCCAAGGTTGGCCATTCTGCCTTGGACCACCCTTTCACAGTCCGTGTTTCCTGCCATCCTTCTGGGCTGGTCAGGTCAGCAGCCAATCCCAACCAGGTATCCGGTTCCAGGACCTCCAGCGCTGTGGTGAACAGAGCATCGTTCCGGTAAGGTGTTTCAATAAACAGCTGCGTTTGTTTTGTAGTCTTGGCTAATTTCTCCAATCGCTTGAGGTCATCAACAACAGCAGGCCGCCGAGGCGCGAGATATCCCTGAAAGGCAAAAGACTGTCCATTCAATCCGGAACCCATCAACGCTAGAACCAGGGAACTGGGTCCAACCAGCGACTGGATTGGCAGTCCCAGGTCTCTTGCACGACAAACAATCCGTGCCCCCGGATCGGCAATTCCAGGACTCCCAGCCTCGGACATCATTCCGATATCCTCACCAGCCAGAGCAGCTTCAAACCATTCGTTTTCGATGCGGTGACGATGGTGTTTGTCCAGCTCGAAAATAACGACCGTATCCAGATCTACCTCTGGACAAATCGTGCGAATCCATCGCCGGGCTGTCCTTGCCCGTTCCGCAATGATCACTTTCAATCTACTGATTACAGCGATTGTATCCGGTGGGATGGTCCCCGCCCCCATACCTTCAGGGGTCAGAGGCACAGGGATCATATATAGAGTCCCGATTTTTGTTGACATCCCCCAAACATCGGGAGAATTTCAGACCAACGCCGCATATCAGGCAAGGAAACCTTCTGTCAGTCGTGAGAAGCTTCCCCCATTGAGGGAATGGTCTCGTCAACAAACTTAAAAAATCCAGAGGCGATTACGTAATAATTGAAAATTCTCCTTCCGTCCGCCGTCGTCATGTGTATCTTCGCCAACCGATGCAACCTACAGTTCAACAAGACACCTTTACCATCAATCTGCCTCAATTCGAAGGCCCGTTTGATCTCCTTCTGTTCTTTATTGAACGGGATGAACTGGATATTTACAACATTCCAATCGCCCAGATCACGGATGAATTCCTGGATTACATTCATGGCCTGGATGTCATGAATGTTGATCTGGCAAGTGAATTCATCCTGGTGGCGGCCCAGCTGATGAGCATCAAAGCACGCATGTTGCTTCCACGCAAGCAGGTTGACGAGCAGGGCGTCGAGATCGATCCTCGCCTGGAACTTGTGGAACGCTTACTGGAATACAAACGCTACAAAAGTGTACTCGATGAAATGCGGATCCTGGAGGAAAACAGGCAATACCGCAATCCACGTGGATATGCTTCCGAAGAACTTCGGAAGATGGCCACCAAGGCCTTGGTCGATGTTGAACTTGAATCCCTTGACCTCTACAAACTGCTCCGCGCTTTTGAACGGGTCATGGTCCGTTACGAAGACACGCAGAGGCGAATTACTGTCCATGAAGTCGTTCGCTGGCCATATACCATTCGTGATCAACAACAAATGATCTTTCATCGGATCCGATCCGGGGTCAAGGTGCCATTTGAACTCTTGTTTTCTCAATGTGAAAACAGGGTTCATGCCATTGTTACCTTCCTTGCTTTATTGGAATTACTCAATCAGCAATTGGTAGATATCCTTCAGGGAAATGGCATGAATAACTTTTGGCTGGTTACACCAGAAGTTCGTGACGAGTTGCCTGATCTCCCTGAAGAGGAACATCACGAAGCTGATCTGGAAGAAGAATAGGCCATCCTGGCTTTGCAACGGTTTTTCCCTAATCGAATTCACTATCTTCGTAAACAGGGTTTCAGAAAGGATAATCCACTGATTACCATTGCTGCATTCACTGCATTTCGTCGCGATAAAGCCTGCTTTATGACAATTACCCAATACCTGATCAGCACTATTTCGCGTCCAGTCGCTTTGCTCGCCATATTCCACATGTCATTTCTCCCGGTGGTTCTTCCGGCACAAGGGAATTGCGATGATAGCCAGGCGCCGGTTGTGTTTATCCACGGATTTTTAGCAAGTGGTGATACCTGGACTACGCAAATTCAGCGGTTTGCCAGCAATGGCCACTGCCAGGACCGCTACTTTGCCTTCGATTGGAATACCTTGTCAACTGCTGGCGCAGATGCGCGACTGGACCTGTTTATTGATTCCGTCTTATCGGTTACTGGTGCTGATAAAATTCACCTGGTTGGTCACTCTGCTGGTGGTGATCGAGGATATTCATATCTGTCCGATCCTGCCCGGGCAGCCAAAGTGATCTCTTATGCCCATATAGGTAGCAGTGCAGAAAGTGGACCTGCCGGACCAAATGGCTCCACCCCTACCCTGAATATCTGGTCTACTGCAGATGCAATCGCTAATGGGACGGACATCCCAGGTGCTGAAAACATCCAGTTTACGACGTTTGATCACTATCAAGTGGCGACCTCAGCTGCTACCTTCTCGGCCCTGTATGAATTCTTCTATGGAATGGCCCCTGGGACTTCCGAAATCGAACCTGAAACAATAATTACTATCGGTGGACGATGTATAAGCCTGGGTGAAAATGCCGCCACAACCGGTGCAATGATCGAAGTCTTTTCTGTGGACAGCCAAGGCGAACCCGAGGGTGATGCTTTGGCCACATTTAATGTTACATCAGATGGGTTTTGGGGGCCTCTCAACGTTGCTCCAAATACATATCATCTGTTTAAAGTCACATCTGCAGCTTCAGGCTTCCGCAAGGTCATTTATTATTACGAGCCATTTGTACGGGATAATCCGACTGTCTATCTCCGCACTTTCCCACCGGCTTTATCTCTCGCCGGACTGCTTCTTTCTGCCATTCCCAATTCAGACAACCAGAGTGTCATCAGCATTTTTACAAGTACCCAGGCAGTTATTCATGGGCGTGATGAATTGAGTCTGGATGGATACGACCTGGCTAATGCCAACCTTGCGCCAGCATCTGCTTCGATGATCGCATTGTTCTGCTATGATGACGGAGGTGATGGTCAGGGAAATGGCGAACCCATGGGCACCTTTGCAATCGTTCCGTTTCTCCAGGGTGCTGATGTCCCGATCGCTCCTGATCCGGGAAAGACTTGGACGATCACCTTTAACGGATCCAGTATACCTGTCCGCAACTGGCGAAGCAAGTCGGATGGGGTGGTCATTGCTGTATTCAATGAACCAAAAACAATATCAAACACGAAATCTGAATATCCTGGAAATGTCCGACTGATAATACAACCAAATCCGGTCGTGGACCAAGCACGGCTTTCTATGGGTGGCAGTAAATTAAACCCGGCAGATATTTCCATTCAGGATCTCTTTGGCCGACAACTATCCATACCAATTACCTCTGTTTCCGAAGAAGAGCTAATGCTTGATATTACAGGAATTCCTGGTGGGACTTATATCGTCATAAACCATCGACAAAGTGGGCAAGTCACAGGGGCTTTGTTGATTAAACCGTAATGGAGTCCTGCTAAATTCAATGGATTTTAAATATGACAATGACCGCAAGAATCAGGCCTATATCGTTTTAACCTGACAAAAAAGAAGTCCGAGAAGATTCTATTTATTTTCCTCACTGACTTCATCCAATGTTCGTTCCCAAATATCCAGGTAATCATCTAGAAAACGGCGCTTGTATTGGATGATAAATCGTGGGTGTGGCAAGCCAACAATCTTGTTAAAGAAGCCTTGCTCCACATTGATCTTTTCGATGAATTTCTGATTTTTTCCTGCTCCAAGAATGACTCCTGTTTGTTTATAGAGGCCGAGCTCGATTTGTTGTTGCAGTGTTTTGATAATATATGGTTCAATCGCCTTTTGTAAATCCGGACGATCGTAATAATTCAGGTTCTTGCCTTCAGCAGTAAATCCCAAGGGGCACAAGGAACTGATAAAGAATCGCTTGTAAAATGCACTTGGGCCACCCATCCGGTCAATGACCATGTAGACGAATTCAGAAGAGGGTTCGTGCGAGTTCAGGATATTGTCAATCCCGCAATAATCCCGCAAACGTTTGGGATCTGTAAACGGAATTCCAGTCAGTCCGGCCCCATGTCTACCCGGATTAATCCCGAATAATCCGGTACGCTTTACATCATCATGAAAGAAAGCTGAATAAAAATCACGAACCAACCGCATCACACTGGTATCCTGATACGGATGCATGACTTCCACTCCTTTGGGAATGCTTTTCGGGGCAGGTAACTTGGATAGAAAATCGATGATCCGTTGATCCAGCATATCAGGAAGGGTTTTCACTATGTGTCAAAATGCGCTCGTACGCTGCCTTGTCGAGCGGCATGACCGAGATGCGCCCATTTCGAACGAGCAGAATTTCTTGAAGCGAAGGATCTGCTTTAATTG
>JAHEAU010000224.1 GCA_024642625.1 Lewinellaceae bacterium | reverse complement strand
GTTGAAATTGCCGATCAGCCCAATGGAAAGCCGGTTGTCAGAAAATGCTTTGCTCCAATTGAGGACGACATCAATGCCATTGGTCCGCGTGTCTATCCCATTGGCAAAAAACTGAGCAGAGACGACATTCAGTCCAAGTTGAGTTGCATCAAAGTAGTCTGTCAATACGATGCGATCCTTAATATCGATCGAATAACCATCGACAGTAGCACTGAATGAACCACTTGACCAGGTCAATCCGACAGATCCATTGAAGGCGGTCTCTTCCTTGAGCGCTGAAATGCCAAAACCACGTGTTACCGGGCTATTGTTTGGCGCCAATAATACTTCCTCAGCTGTTCCACCCACAAAATTTGTAAATCGCAGATTGTAATAGATCTGGGCCAGTGATGGTGCTCTGAAACCAGAAGAGACGGACGCGCGCAATGACAGATTTTCAAGGATTTTAAAACGGGCAGCCAGTTTGTAGTTGAAGGTTTCACCAAAGTCGCTGTAATCTTCATAGCGGAGGGCACCATTCAACAAAAACCGCTTGGTAATGTCCAGTTCGCCATCGATATAAAATGCCAGATTGGATCGGTGACGGTCGACTTCATTCGCAGGGCTGTATCCTGGAAATCCCTGAGAACCGCCAGGTCGTTCTTCACCTGTTTCAGCGTCAACCGGGATCGTTTGGTCCGGGCTGATAATGGCCAGACCATTGACATCATAGGTTGCATATGATCCTTCTTCTCCCGAAAAGATCGTGAAGTTTTCAGTTCGGTATTCCGCCCCAAAAGCGAGGTTTGCACCGGAAAGTATATTGGCAAAGTACTTGGAGAAATCGAGGCCCGTGGTGTTTTGCGCCAGGGAGTGCCCACCTGCATCGAAGTCTGTAGGGGAGGCATCTTCCAAAGATGCATTCAGGGTGTTTTTGATAAAATAGTGGAAGTCATTCTGCCCATACGTATTATTGAAATCGACATTCCAACCATTCTTCAGATTGTGCCGTATGCCGGCTGAAGCCGACACATCGGCAATATTGGATGTGATCCGCGGTGTAAATCCATTCGGATAGATGCTCAGCACGTTTCGTGCGGTCGGATTATTGCGGGTGAATGCGTAGGCATCGGTATTGCGAAAATTGCGACCACCGAATGCGTAGACTTCAGTCTGGTTTCCGATTGGTATGGCTGAATTGATCATGAAATTGAAGCCGTCAAGTGCCGCCTCACCATACCCTCTACGGAAAGATGCACCAGGACGGAGTGTGCGGTCCTTGTTGATGACTTCCGTGGTGATATTGGCAAATCCACCTCCTGTTCCGATGGGCAATCCATAATTGGCCGCAACGCGAAGGGTGTTTCCGTCCAGGCTGCGATCCTTGTCATATAGCCTGTTTTCGCCGGCGGCATTTGGTGTGCCTGCTGCAAAGTCACCGTCCGCTGCGGTATTATATACGCCATAACTGACATTACCCGATAGTTCGCCCACCTGGTCTTGTAAGACTATATTGATCACACCTGCGATAGCATCAGATCCGTATTGAGCGGAAGCACCATCACGAAGGACTTCTATTCGCTTGATAGAGGCTACGGGGATTGCATTCAGATCGGTTCCAGTATTTCCTCTACCTCGTGTGCCAAAGACGTTGATCAGTGAGGACTGATGTCTCCGTTTGCCATTGATCAGCACGAGTGTTTGGTCGGGTCCGAGGCCCCGCAATGTCGCCGGGTCAATGTGATCAGCACCATCCGATCCGGATTGCTTGGAGGAATTGAATGAGGGGGCAGCGTATTGCAGAATCTGGTTGATCTCAACCTGGCCGGATCGGCTTTGCAAATCCGATAAATCGATCACATCAATGGGCACTGCGGAGTTGGTCGAGGAACGATTGAGACTGCGTGAACCGACAACCTTGATTTCACTCAATGTGATCCCCTCTGCCATTGTTAGATTGATCGTTGATCGACCATTCAATGCCTCGCGAATCTCCTGATAACCAATATAGGTCAGGACCAATGTGGCGTCTCCACTTGAAACGCTTAAAGAGAATGTGCCATCAACGGCTGTGATGGTGCCTCTTGTCGTGCCTTCTTCCGAGACATTTACACCGATAAGAGGTTGACCGTCAGTATCCGAAATCTGCCCGGTTACAGTGTGTTGAGCCATGAGGCTTGTCCCCAAGAAGAAAAGAATCAAAATGGGTAATAAGGGTTTCATAGTGAGTTTGTGTTAGTGATGAATAGGTTTAGGTGTATCAATTTTCCTCAGGATCCATAAATGTCGGCCGAAGGAGGAATAAAATATCATGTTGTATGCCTGGGAAGTACCGAAAGAACATAATGAGTAAGACGAATATACTCAAACTAAAAGGAAGATTGAATGTCATTTTTTGGGGTAATTCCATTCTCCCAATAAGCCGCATTTTTGATTAAAGCCACACGTTGATCAGATCATCTTTAACGAGTGAAGCAACCAGAATTAGAAAGATCCTTCTTGATAGAAACAAACCCAAATGACCGTACCTTTGCGCCCTTATGGAACAATTGGAAAAAGAAATTGCCATTCGGCGCACCTTCGCTATAGTGTCCCACCCGGATGCAGGTAAAACGACCCTGACGGAAAAATTGCTCCTGTTCGGGGGAGCGATTCAGGAAGCGGGCGCGGTCAAATCGAACAAGATCAAAAAGACCACGACCTCCGACTTTATGGAGATCGAAAAACAACGGGGAATCTCCGTGGCCACTTCGGTAATGGCCTTTGAATATCGCGATCTCAAAATCAATATCCTGGATACACCGGGTCACAAGGATTTTGCTGAAGACACCTATCGCACATTGACTGCAGTCGATAGCGTGATCGTGGTGATTGATGTGGCCAAAGGCGTAGAGGAACAAACCGAGCGCTTAGTGGAAGTTTGCCGAATGCGACAGACACCCATCATTGTATTCATCAACAAACTGGACAGGGAAGGACTTGATGGCTTCGATCTTCTCGATGAGATCGAGGCCAAACTCAAGTTGAAAGTCACCCCGCTTTCCTGGCCTGCTGGAATGGGGCAGCGATTCAAGGGCGTCTACAGTTTGTACAACAAAAACCTTGTCCTCTTTCGACCACACAGCAAACAGACAGATGATGTCGTGGAGATCAGTAGTCTGGATGATCCGGCATTGGATCAACATGTGGGTGCTGCGCTGGCTTCCGAATTGAGAAATGATACCGAGATCCTTGAAACTGTGTACCCGACATTTAATCGGGAGGATTATTTATCCGGGAAGGTAAGTCCGGTGTTCTTTGGATCAGCGGTCAATAATTTTGGTGTTCGGGAACTGCTGGATTGCTTTGTTGAAATCGCTCCGCCACCTCTTCCCCGAATCACAGAAGAACGACTGGTAAAACCCAATGAAGATGTATTCAGCGGATTTGTGTTCAAGATCCATGCGAATATCGATCCGCGTCACCGAGATCGGATTGCGTTCCTGAGAATCTGCTCAGGGAAGTTTGAGAGAAATACTCCTTATTATCATGTACGCCAGGGGAGGTCATTGCGATTCTCTAATCCCACATCATTTATGGCCTCCAAAAAAGAGATTGTGGATGAGGCATTTCCAGGGGATGTCGTCGGCCTCTATGATAGTGGCAATTTCAAGATCGGTGATGTTTTGACCACTGGAGAAGAACTCCACTTCAAGGGAATGCCTAATTTCAGCCCGGAGATCTTTCGCTATGTCAATAATGAGGACCCATTAAAGTCCAAGCAGTTTGTCAAAGGACTTGACCAGCTGATGGACGAAGGTGTCGCTCAGCTATTCACCAGAGAAATGGATGGACGAAAGATCATCGGCGTTGTCGGCAACCTCCAGCTGGATGTCATCCAGTATCGCCTGGAGCATGAATACACGGCCCGGGTTTCCTACGAACCAACTAATTTCTACAAAGCTTGCTGGGTGACTTGTAATGACAAGAAGGCACTTGCTGATTTTGAAAACCGCCGTGGTCGTGATTTGGCACGTGATACCGAAGGTCAGCTCGTTTTTTTGGCAGAATCGCCCTGGATGTTAAAAATGGCCCAGGATAATCACCCGGATGTTCAGTTTCATTTTACGAGTGAATTTTAGAGAATAGATGTGATTACTCACAAAATGAGTGGCAACTACGTTGATCGTGAGGAAATCAATATTTGGATTGTCAGATCTTCCCCTATCGGCAGGTCTGAAGATGCATTCGCTGGTTATGCAATTCTTCGTGTATGAACTACCTGTACTCTCTTTTCATTCTGTCTTTTCTTTCCTTCAATTCGTATGGACAATTTGAAGTAGTTCCTACACCTACTTCCGTAGACTTGCATGATATTATTTTTCTAAATCCTGATTCAGGTATTGCCGTTGGAGATTCTGGTGTTATTCTGAAATCCTCCAATGGAGGTTCCAGTTGGGATTTGGTTATGAAATCCGAAGAGGAATCACTTCATAAAGTAGCCTTTTTCAATGATCTCGATGGCCTGGCTATCGGTTCAGATATCTTTTTGACCGCTGATGGTGGATCGTCCTGGACAGAATTGGACAGACCTGATGAGTATACAGACCTCGCCATTCTGAATGATAGTACAGTATTGGTTACATCCAAAAATGATGGATTGATTCGCTCCACGAACAAAGGGCAGACCTTTAAGGTCCTCCTGGGGAGTGATACCGGGAAGGGGCTGGGGCTACTGTCATTTGTAAATGAGCAGATTGGATACGGGATGCAATCTGGGCCAGCAGCAAATACACACTTCACCCTGAAATCAATCGACGGAGGCGAATCCTGGGATACTATTGAAGCATTGAGTGGTCAGGATATCACAATCATTGAAGCGTTTGAATTTGCCTCAGAGGATGTCGGGTTTCGGGCAGGTTGGTACAATGGCCACTTGACCCGGACGACAGACGGGGCAGTCAACTGGACATCGGCTAGTTACACTGATCAAAGCCTGCAAGGACAGTGGTATGATCTGCATATTGATCCAAATCATCCAGATGCCTATTTCGCATGTGGATGGTATGGCTCCATCGCCCGCTCTTCTAATGGCGGTAAAACATGGGATCGTATTGAGTCAGGTGTGTCCCAAACCACCAGTTTATACGGAATATTTTTCCTCGATGATCAATTGGGTTGGGCAGTCGGCTATAATGGAACGATGCTTCGTACCACAAATGGAGGAGGGACCGTCAGTTCGACACAGCCTGATGGAGCCATCGGCGTTCGACTCTTTCCTAATCCGGCCAAGGATAGATTATTCGTTCAGCTAGAAGGTAATACGGTGATTCATCAGTTGCAGATAATTGACCTTCTTGGGCGTGTTGTATTGGCTTGCAAAGGTCAAACAGAATTGGATATTCGGCAGTTGTCATCCGGACGCTATCAGATTTTAATCGAAACTTCAACTGGACACATTTCTGAATCCCTTATCATTCACAGATAAATGATGGACACTTGCCATTATGGTAGTCCTGATCGAATTGATCTATGGTGATTTCATTTTTTTTGGAGAATATAGCGGTCAATTGATTTGAAACGTCGCATGAATAGAAATGGCATGATCAAGATCATATGTGATTCTTAAAAGAAACTCTAATTTGCTCATCAGGTGACCGACGTATTAAATATGCACTGAGTGGCCACCGGGTATCAAGAAAGATGAACTATTTTGGTCAGTTGGGATTTTTCCTGCTAATTGGCTGTATGACAGGAATTGGAGGTTGCGGACTCTCGCGACCAGCAGGTGAGATTTGTTTATTTGAAGACTACATTGCAACAAATGCCATTCAATCCGATTCTTGTAATTTGTCGGTCACGTTTTTAG
>JAHEAU010000223.1 GCA_024642625.1 Lewinellaceae bacterium | reverse complement strand
TGGAGTGGCAATGGTGGTTCAAATGAAGACCCAGTCGGTTTGGGTGCAGGTCCTTATAAAGTAACCGTTACAGATGACGGTGGATGTACCACAATTGTGTCTGTTACTATCCCTGCAGATACGCTTGCTCCATTAGCCGAAGCCGGGTTGCCTGATACATTGAATTGCGGAATTACAAGTTTGAACCTGGACGCGTCCGGTTCTGATCAAGGAAATAACTATTCCTATAAATGGACAACATCAAATGGTCAAATTATTAGTGGGGCTACTTCGTTGACACCCACAATTGGATCACCCGGGATATACCAGATAGTTGTAACAAACAGCCTGAATGGTTGCACTGCAAAAGATGTCGTTCAGGTTCTTCCGGATAATAATTCACCCTCCGTACAAATAGATCCTGTCGCCAAAGTCACGTGTAAAAATCAGACGACTGTAATTGATGCTTCCGGATCCAGTAATGGACCAAATTATACGGCTACATGGTCAACTGCAAATGGTGTTATAACCAATGGAGGCAATACATTGACTCCAACAGTTGGTGCCCCGGGTATCTACACGTTGACATTGGTCAATTCAGCAAATAATTGTCTATCTGTGGTCGATGTGACTGTAGAAGGAGATCTTGCACCACCACTTGTGGATATTTTACCTCCAGCTGTGATCACCTGTTCCAAGCCTTCTATTACATTGGATGGCACGGGTTCACTTGGCGCACCAGGTACAAAATACACTTGGACGACTTCTAATGGAAATATCGTAAGTGGAGGAGCCTCTGACCTGGTTACTGTAAATGCACAGGGTACATACACCCTTGAAGTGATAGATCCGGTGTCAGGATGTGTCAATTCCAAATCTGTAATCGTTACAGAAGATAAGGTCAAGCCTGTAACTAGTGCAGCAGCGCCTACGATTTTGACCTGTGCGAATACAGTGGCTGACCTTCTGGGAGCAGGTTCATCAACGGGTGCGAACTTCAGCTACAAATGGTCCACTTTCCTTGGGAATATCACGGGAAGTTCGACTTCATTAAATTCTGAATGCAATGCTCCTGGTACCTATGTATTGACCGTTACCAATTTAGTAAACGGATGCACTTCCAGCCAATCTGCTTTGGTCGAATTGGATACTGTGCCCCCTATTGCTTTTGCAGGTGCCGGTGCATTGATTGATTGTGGAGACCCAATAGCCACCCTAAATGGTACGGGCTCAAGTAACACAGCATCAATGTCCTTCCAGTGGTCTACACCGAATGGTAATATTTTGAGTGGTGCCAATTCCTTGACGCCTCAAGTGAATCAAGTGGGGACATATATCCTAACCGTCACAGATAAGGATAATGGTTGCACAGCGCAGGGCTCTACAGTTGTCATAGGTGATGTGACAATTCCCAAAGTCATTATACAGGACCCAGAGCCTTTAACCTGTATCAAAGACGCCGTTGTCCTGGATGGTTCGCAGTCGGATTTCAGTTCTGCTATTATTTATCTGTGGACTACAGGCAGTGGAAATATTGTTTCTGGTCCGACAACAGTGACGCCAACTGTCAACAAGTCTGGATCTTACACATTGACGGCTACCAATACAGACAATGGCTGTACGGGTACGGCTTCGGTTATTGTTAAAGAAGACAAGACAAATCCGAAAGCGGATGCAGGCAAACCGGGCGAAATTTACTGTCTTGGTGACTCGGTCATTCTCGATGGTTCAAAATCATCCACAGGTACATTCTACATCTATGACTGGTACCTTGCGTTAGGTGGTCCTGCTTCTTTCTTGAATGACCAAACTCCTGCCACTACTGAGCCAGGGACTTACTTCCTTGTCGTTACAGATACAAGAAATGGATGTACAGCGGTTGATGATGTGGTGATAGGATCAGATTTCTTGCAAAGTGCTGACATCAAAATGTCAGATCCGATATGCTACAATGACCCGGGAACTTTGGAAATCTATAATGTGGTTGGTGGATTGTATCCTTATCAGTACTCGCTGGATGGTGGAGCAAAGTTCCAGTATAATCCACGATTCCGAGATTTGTCCTCAGGTGCATACAAAATGGTCGTAAAAGATGCCAAAGGATGCATCATTAAAAAGGATTTCGAAATCCCAGATGTAAATGAGTTATTGGTACACATTGATCCAGAGATTTATATCAACCTCGGAGAGGAAATCAGGTTGGAAGCTCAATTGAACATTGATCAGTCAATGGTAGGTGGAGTGACTTGGTATCCTGCATATGGATTGGATCGGACAGATAGCCTTGTTGTATTTGCCAAGCCCTACATAACTACCCCTTACTTTATTTCTGTTGTAGACCTCAATGGATGTGAAGGCCAAACTCAGATGAAGATCATTGTACGTGATCCTCAAATTTTCATCCCAACAGCTTTCTCTCCGCATAACAACGATGGGAATAATGACATCTTCATGATCTTCGCCCAAGATTTTGGGATCGAACAAGTTGATCAGTTTGAAGTGTTTACTCGATGGGGTGAACGAGTGTTCCATGCAGAAAAGTTTCAACCGAATGATGAAGCCTACGGATGGAACGGAATGCATCAGGGCACTCTCATGAACCCAGCTGTTTTTGTGTATTACGCAAAAATCAAATTGATTGATGGGCGAGTGCTAACACTCAAAGGTGATGTATCACTCCTCAATTGATCCATTCAAATAGATTGAATAAAAAAGTGAAGCAGGGCATTGTCCTGCTTCACTTTTTTTAATTTTAGGAAATCCTTTTCTGGTGATTCGATTCGTTCAATTCGTATTTTTTCTTTGCCTTCTATCAGCCCAGCTTCTGGCAGGGACATCTCATTCAACTCCTGAATTTTACAGGACCGTTGATGAACTGTTGCCTCCGCCACCTTGGACACCCATGGGTGAAACGACACCAACAGTTCTCGATTGTCAAAACTGTTTTCAACTGACAACAGAAGGTCCGTCTCAGTCTGGATGTCTCTGGGATGATGAGACTGTTGATCTCGGAGGACCGTTGGATATCACAGTCAAAATGATGTTTGGAGATAATGACGCCGGTGCAGATGGTATTTGTTTGATTTTGGCTGCTTCACCAGATTGTGGAATGTATGGTGCAGATATAGGTGCTGGGGGCATTGCCAATTCGATCATTTTTGAATTTGATACTTGGGACAATGGTCCTGGTTATGGTGATTTACCGAATGACCATGTTTCCATGGACATCAATGGTATCATGAGTACACCGCTATTTGGCCCTACTGATTTAGGGAATATCGAAGATGGTGCAACACATATGGTTCGTTTTGTGTGGGATGGAATCGACGGATTTCAGATTTTTCTGGATGGTGCTCTCGTGCTTTCCGGAAATTATGATTTCAGTTCGGTGATTGGAGGGACAGAGGCATTTCTTGGTTTTACAGCCAGTACAGGTGGCGCATGGAATAACCAGATTGTTTGTCCGGAAGATGATCCGGTTGGTCCTCCTGATCCTGCAAATTTCATTGAAGCAGATCTATCAGTTTGTGCAAATGAAAAGGGAGTCATCTATGCGGTAGATCCTGTATCTGGCGTGACTTATCAATGGACAGCGCCACCTGGTGCAACTGTTAATGGAACGGGAGCTGCTGTATCCATCGATTGGGGCACTGAAGGAGGCGATGTTTGTGTTGTCCTTGACAATGGTTGTGGTATGAGCGATCCAGTATGCGTGATTGTAGAGGTGACACCAATTCCCGAAGTACAAGTTGATCCACTCGGGGTGCTTTGCGCCATGCAATTCGATATGAATGACCTCATATTGATCAATCTCCAGCAAGATGAAACTTATACCTTTCACCCTGACGAACCAGCTGCAGAGGCAGGCTCACCGGATCTCGGCAACCCACCGATTGTAAATACAGACGGGACATATTGGATACGAGTCGTCGCAGGTGATGGATGTGTTCAGCTGATCCCGGTGATGGTTAACTTGGAATGGTTGGATTTGTTTATCGTCCAACCCGATCCTCTCTGTGCTCCGGGAAGTCTTGACCTCAGTTTTGTGGATGTAGTGGATTTGAATGGAAATTCCTTGACCGAGTTTACTTATTATTTGACTCAACAGGATGCTCAGGATAAATCAAACCCATTGCCAGGTGTCACAGTCAATTCGTCAGGATCATATTGGGTAAGAGCAGAGACGTTCAATGGCTGTTGGGGAGTTGCCGAGATCCTTGTGGAATTCTTGCCACCTCCGGACATTACTGTTACCCCTCCGCCAGTACAATGTGCAATGGACAGTTTTGATCTTGGCAACATTGATGTACAAGAACTCAGTGGCTTACCCCCTAATGCATATGCGATAACATTTCATGCAACGGCTGGAGCTGCGGTTTCAGGGATGCCGGTTATTGACCCACCCATTGTGAATCAACCTGGCACTTTCTGGGTTCGGGTGACGAACCTTGCCGGATGCTATGATACGGCTTCATTTGTATTGACATTTCTTGAAACGCCCTCTGTGTTTTTGACGGGCGGGGGACCACTTTGCGAAGGCGAGAACGCAATGCTGTCATTCGAATTCGGAGGTATTCCGCCTTTTGAGGTCTTTTACACGGATGGTGTGGATACCTTTTCTCTGAACGGGTCAACTTCCCCATTGACAGCAATTCATCTCCTTACTAAGTCGACTAATTTTTCCATACTCTCGTTTTCGGACCAGACTCCACCGGGATGCCCTCCGACATCAGGCGGAGTCGCATCCTTCGTTGTAACTCCGGAGTTGAAAATTTCTCCGGCAATAAAAATCTGTGATCAAGATCAATACTCCGTCACGTTTAAAATTTCTGGAGGTGATTCGACAACCTGGCAAGTGAGCGGTAGCTCTGGCGTATTGCTTGGTGATACATTTCAGTCCGCTCCAATAGCAAGTGGTATCCCTTTCTTTTTTCAGGTATGGGATTCGACAGGATGCGATACGCTAGTGATAACCGGGACACAAAACTGTGATTGCGTCACTGATGCCGGCAATTTTGTTGAGGCCAAAGCGGATGTATGCTGGTCTGATACACTCTTTCTGACATTTTCCGGAAATGGAATTTTGGAGCCGGATGATATTCGACAATATGTTCTTCATCAAGGCAGTGGGACAACTCTGCAAACTATATTGGCCTGGAATGATCAACCCTTTTTTGTCTTTGATCCCGGTACGATGATGCCAGAAGTGGTCTATTATGTTTCGCCTATTGCCGGGAATAATCTTAGTGGCAAGGTAGACACATTTGACCTTTGTCTATCGGTTACACCCGGAATTCCAGTTGTGTTTCATGCTTCTCCCACATTGGCTGTCGGGACTGGAGATACGATATGCTCAATGGGATCCTATGATTTAGCATTGATAATGAGTGGATTTGCACCATTTTCATTGACATATCAGTCAAATACGGGCCCCATTCAGCAAATCAATCTTGCAAATCAGTTTTCTGTTCTTCCTATTCCTGGTTCAATATCAACGACTATTCATTTCCTGGATCTGTCGGATGCTTTTTGCAAGTCAGATCTTCTGGATTCATTTCAACTTACAGTAAAGGATGGTCCCAGTGTTATTAATGTGACTATTGATTGTGATGACACAAAAACAGAATACACCGTAACATTCCAGGTAACCGGTGGCGATCCTGCCAGTTATCAGGTTACTGGTCCTGGATCCTTAACCGGGAATGTATTTACTTCTCTTCCTTTTCCAGCTGGTACAGCATACAGTTTTACGGTTTCGGATCAATATGATTGCAATCCAGTTCTCGTCTCTGGCAGCCATGATTGTCAATGTTTTACAGATGCTGGTTTGTTGAATGGGGGCCCAATAAATATCTGTATCGGTGACACGATCAATTTGCAGGGAACAGGTGTTTTTCTG
>JAHEAU010000222.1 GCA_024642625.1 Lewinellaceae bacterium | reverse complement strand
GAATACATACCGTAAGAACAGGACTGAATTCTTCTCGTCCATCCCGATACGCAATCGATAATAATGCTGGTCCGGGCCAGCGGCCCTATGCATCCATAGATAGGATTACAAGGCGACGGACCACCCGGCCGCCGGTACCCGGTCCAGCTCCTGGAAGGAGATCACTTCCAGAGCATGCTCGATGCCAAAGTTTTCAGTTTTGGTTTTTGTTCATGTTGGATAATTCAACTAAATATTTTGGTATCGAGGGATGTGTTTAAAAAGGTCAATTTCATTTGCAAAGGTCTCCATGCATTGTCAATGCGTACAAAGTGGAGCCTTGCTATTGCCTGATTATCTTTGGTCAGACCCTTCTTTACATCAAATGGATAAAGTCTGAAAATGACAGAATCACAAAGTCTCTGCAAGTGTTGAAGGGATGTCAATGGGGTGGTGACTGTAGGCCAGCTATTTGTATTCTGGACAGTGTCACTGAATGGAGAATTGGAATAATTGATTTCACTGTACCACGCCTGACACTTTTGTGCTCTCTGAGACTCCCTATGGATCTCGAAAGACATCCGGCCCAATTCCAGTCCATGTCCTGGTGCTACCTTTTGGGGTATTTCGTTATATTGACTGAGATCAGGGCTGTTGGTTTGGTTCGACCAGCCATAGGTGCCATATCCAGGACTGGAAGACAGATTGCCTGGGTCAACGTGGCATGAAGCGCAAATGACAGGAATAGTCGGCGTCAGCACCATGGGGTGGGCGAGTGCCGCCTCATGAACGAATTGGGCTTGGGTTGTGTTCCCTGCAAATGTATATCGAGCGATTAAAACGACCTGCGCCGAACTATCTGGACAATCCAATAGCCACAAGCAGGCAACCAGCAAGATCCGCCACATATGTTTACCTTATCTTTGCGTAAGTAGTGAGTATAAACTTCAACACTTCTTCCCAAATTGTTTTCCTGAATTTCAACAAATTGTGACAGTGAAAAGACTTCATACACTTCCGCTTGTCCTGACATTTTTTATCCTGACAGGTTCTCTTTTTGCCCATGAAGGTATGTGGCTGCCCCAGTTGCTCAAACAACTGGAAGGCGACATGCAGGCCATGGGGATGAAGATGTCTGCTGAAGACATCTACTCAGTAAATAAGGGCAGTCTAAAGGATGCCATTTTGCATTTTGGGGGAGGCTGTACAGGGAGTATCATTTCTTCGCAGGGACTTGTACTGACCAATCACCACTGTGGATATGGGTATATTCAATCGCATAGTTCAGTTGAAAAAAATTATTTGCGCAATGGATTTTGGGCCAAATCAACCAAGGATGAATTGGCAAACCCTGGCCTATTTGTGACAATCATTCAGCGCATTGAAGATGTAACAAATCAGGCCTTAGCCGGGGTGTCAGACAACATGTCAGAATGGGATCGACAAGCAATGATTGATCAAAACCTGGCCAAATTCAAACCGACCATCAAGTTGAAAGCAGATGAAGAGGTCATCTTTCGCCCAATCTATTATGGGAACCAGTACCTCATGTTTGTCACATTGACATACACAGATATTCGTTTGGTTGGGACCCCTCCCGAATCGATCGGAAAGTTTGGTTCGGATACAGACAACTGGATGTGGCCACGACATACAGGCGACTTCTCGCTGTTTCGGATCTATGCCGGACCGGACAATCGTCCAGCATCATACAGTCCGGATAACAAACCATATCAACCTGTTCATTATTTGCCAGTATCTATGGATGGCGTAGAAGAGGGCGACTTTACGCTTGTCTTCGGATTTCCGGGAAGTACTGAGCAATATGTACCAGCTTCCGCTGTGGCCATGAACAAAGAAGCCATCAATCCTCCTCGAATTGCCATTCGGGATACGGCTTTGCAAATCCTGGACAAAGGGATGCGAGCCGATGAGTCTATCCGGATTCAATACGCATCCAAATATGCACGCGTTGCCAATTATTGGAAAAAATGGATCGGTCAAAACCAGGGCCTCGAACGGACAAATGCTGTTTGGAAAAAGATCCTGCTCCAAAAAGAATTTCGGGACTTGACCCATGGAGATGCCAAATACGATGAGTTACTCCCACGTTTGGACAGTCTTTATGCAGTCATGACTCCGTATGAAGAAGCTGCACAATATTATAGCGAAATCGTACAGCGCAATATAGAGATATTCACTGTTGCCAGATATATGTCAACTCTGGCTCAACGGTTCCAACAGAATGGTGAGTCAGGTTTTGTGGAATATCGTGACCGGTTGATTCCCTACATGGAGAATTTTTACAAGAACTATCAAGTCGGTCTGGATCAACAGGTTTTTGAAGCTTTGATGCGGCTATATGCTACAGAAGGTGATGTCGCTCTGGCGCCGGAAGCATTGTTTAGTCAATTCTCGTTGTCACAAGCCAACACCAGAACAGCAGCTCTTTTTGCTCAGACACTCCTGACAGACAAGGATAAGCTCATTGAACTCATTCAGGGTGATGCTCAGACTGCCACCGAACGGTTGGTTAGTGACTCCCTGGTCATCTGGTATGATTTGCTCAATTCCACATTCCGCGAGCGTGTCGGTGGACCGATGGCGAGTATCCAGCACGAGATTGACAAGCAAATGCGCTTGTATATGGCTGCGCAGATGGATGTATTCAAAGATCAAAAGTTTTATCCTGATGCCAATAGTACTCTTCGTGTGACATATGGAAAGGTAGAAGGCTACCCAATGACAGATACCACCCGCTATGACTGCCAGACTTGGCTGGATGGCGTGATGGACAAGTACGTTCCTGACGATTATGAGTTTGATGTTCCGAAACGACTTCAGGAATTATATCTGGCAAAGGACTACGGTGACTACGATGTCGATGGCAAAATGCCTGTTTGCTTTATCGGCTCCAACCATACGACAGGCGGAAATTCAGGCAGCCCTGCCATTGATGCATCAGGTAACCTGATCGGGTTGAACTTTGATCGAGTATGGGAGGGCACAATGAGTGATCTCCATTTCGATCAGACGATCTGTCGCAATATTATGGTGGATGCACGTTATATTCTTTTCATTGTAGACAAATATGCCGGTGCGCAATCCATCGTCCAGGAAATGACTTTGGTCCATCCCAAAAAAGGATAGGATTGGATTGATTTTTGCGTAGTGCCATCTGGATTTATTATTCATTCCCTTTTCATATTTCTTAAAACCATTTTATGCGTCTATTCCTTTCCTCTCTTGTATTCCTTTTTTTTAGCCAAAGCCTTGTTGCTCAGTGCAATGAGAAGCTGGCATTGTATGGTACTGATGTCGAGGATATACTGATCCATCGAATTATTCGGACATCGGACAATCAATTTCTCCTCGTTGGCCAAAAAAACTTGGATGCTTTGGTCATGAAAGTGGATGCCTGCGGGAATACCGTATGGGAGAAGACGCATCAGTTTGGTCTTGAACAAGGGTTTCGGGATGTCGTCGATCTGGGTGGCAAGTATGTCGCCATGGGTTATTGTACTGAATGCAAGACGGGTGATCCAAGCAAGAAATTTATCATTCAGGAATTAACACTGAATGGGGATAAGACTGGGTTCCCAAAAACTCTGGGTCCAAGCAATTTCGATGCGGAAGGATATCGGATGCGGCAAGTCAGTAACGGCCGGTTTGCAGTAGTGGGTACACGTACAGTGACCCAAGGCCAGGCAACTGGAAATTCAATGGTTGCCTACATTCTGAACGGCACCTATGGTATTGATGAATTTCAATTTTTCCCCCAAAAGAAACTGGGTGAGATCGCTTACGATATCGTCGAGATTCCCGGTACTGGATTTGTTATTGCGGGCACATCGTATGAAACAGCTACTCCTGAGTCATCAATGATCCGATTGATTGCGACCAACCCGACCTTGGGTCAGTTGTGGTCAAATGATTATTTCGATACCAAGACGATGTTGGAGCAGTCAGCCCGCTCCATCGGCCGCTTGCCAAATGGTGACCTGGTGTTCACAGGAGCTAAAGTAGAAGGTGGGCAACAGCAGTTGTTTATTGGTAAGGTCAATCCAATGAACGGTGTATTGAAGGGTGCTGCTTCCTATGGTGGAAGTGGGGATGATGTGGGACGTGATCTGCAGGTGATCGATCAGGATAATATACTCGTTAGTGGTTTGCGGGTCAATGCTGGAGTATCAGAAGGCCCTTGGGGCATGGTCGTCGATCAGTGGCTGGGATTGCGGGATGATTACCAACCGGCAGCTTCCGGATTGTTTAATAGTGGCGTCGCATTCAAAGAGGGGAATGAACAACATTTCGCCTTTGCGGGTACAGCCATCAGTTTTGCGTTTAAAGGGATTTTCGCCCGGACAAAATCACTGAGCACGCCATTGGAGATTCCTGGAGAACCTGGCTCTCAGCTCACGATTTATCCCAACCCAACCGCTGGTGAGATTCGATTGGATGGATGGGATATTCCTGCAGATTGTCAGCTCACATTGATCGATGCTGAAGGACGCCAGACCTGGTCGGCAAAAGCCATGGCATCCATGGTCTTGCCTTCGATGGCATCCGGTACATATATCCTCCGTCTGCAATGGTCCGGAGGAAGCGTTCAGCAACCGTTGGTGATTCAGCGGTAAGTTGAGGGAATCGCGGTTAACAAAGAAGCCCCGATCATCAGCGAGATGGTCGGGGCTTCTTCGTAATCAATCCAATTGGAAGTAGATTGCGAATCAATCCGCAAACTCGGTTCGTTTCAACAACACGCCTTTTCGTTTGACGATATGTTGATAGTCCCATTGGATGGATTTGGCTTTTTCAAGCCAACGATGAAGATCGTCGATATTGACTTCATTCAATTGTGTGTACCTGACTTCTGCAGCTTTGAATTTCCCTTCATGCTTGAGTCCATTTTCGCCAAAGGATTGGCCGCTCCAAAATAGAAGGCGGACGCCACCTTTTAATTTACTGTATCCAACAATTGGATTGCCATCCAGAAACCAAACTGGGTGCGCATGCCAGACTTTGCTCTCCGCTGTGGGCAGAATGGAGTCAATTTCCTGGGCCAGCAGACTGCAAATTTCTCGATCAACTTCGGAGATGGTGTGGTGGTAAGACACGACGTCTGGATGCATTGTGGGGCGAGATAAATCAATACGGAAATAAATATGAATGAAGGTATATCAAGATTAGATCGAAACTTTTTGATGTCCTCTCGTTCAAACTGATCGTTTGGCTGAGAAGATGGTAGATAAAATTATCACCTGATAAAAATGTGTCTGATTCAATTCAAACTTCACTGCCTTCCGAAAGAGGAGTCACTCAGAAAGATGACAACACAAACACATCACCTATTTCCTGAATTTCAATTGGCTGATCAGCTGATTGTACACCGCTTCATTGTCCTCTCCTTCGGTATCCGAAAAGTTGATCTGATAGAAGTATTCCTCCGCAGGAAAGGCATAGGTCCAGCTTTTGATTCGCCATATTTTTCCAGTTTCATTTGGCATATCAAGTTGACATACAAACATGAGACCTTGAATTCCATCAACAGTTATTTCCTCTATTGGCTTGAGAATCTCAAAGTTTTGGAAATAGCTCTCCATTTGTGTTATGTTGCCTTGCAAAACAGTAGTCAAGTCAGACGAGTCTGGCGAACTGTAGGGCATAATATTGACCTGAATGGTCGGAATAGGACCACTGGTTTCGGTTGGTTCCTGCTTGAGGAAAATGGCTACTGGAAGGCCAATCTTGTTGGTTTTAAAGTGCTCGGCAATGGCGTGATCTGTCAATTGAAAATTTGCGAGACTGTCCCTGATTGGTGATTGAGATTTGTCTAACCACGATTCGGGAACTGGAATCTTGATGCCATCAATAGACGATGTTTCCTTCACTTCTGGTGCGCAACCGATAGTG
>JAHEAU010000023.1 GCA_024642625.1 Lewinellaceae bacterium | reverse complement strand
AATATCCAGATCAATTTCCTGGAATCGCTCCTGGCTACCAGCTTTCTTGATCGTGGTCCCAAAGGCGATAAATAAATCGTCAGCAAGAAATAGTGAAGGTGATTCGGGCAATTCATCCAGGTTCAGGATATGCTCCTCTACCCTGGGATCAGAAAACCCGGAAGGTCTCCGGTTCAGCAGTCGAATTGAACGATAGGTTTTATCAAGGAGTAATTCCTCGACAATATGATGGCCTACCAAACCTGTTGACCCCAGCACAATTGCTGTCCTCGGTTCATTCATGGATACTCAACGTAACTGGTTTGACCCGCAAACCTTTCTTTTTCAATTTGGCTAGTACGCCTTTTCCTCCCCAAAGGTGAGCTGCTCCAATGGCAATAAAATGTGGCTTATCATGAAACATAACGGCCATTCGTTTGGCCATTCGCCGATTGCGATCAAGAAGAAGCAATTTTCTCAAGGGACCCAGTTGTTTTCTGGAGACCTGATACAATTGACGAATATTCTGTTCTAAATACCACTTGATCTGCTTCTTGACTTGCCGTTTGTATTTGCTCTGGTTAGCCAACACCTGAACCAATTGCTTTTTCTGAATATCTACCGGTATGGTTTCCAGAATATTCAGCTGTTCTTGTAACGTTTCTACACCAGTCACGGCCAATCCCATTGCTTCTCCATGCATCGCAAGAACGAGATCAAATGGTTGGGATGATTCTTTTCCAAGCAGTTCTTCTACCAATGCCTGAAGAAGCATCAACGGGGGCAGATTTACGAATTGCTCCAATGTGCCAAGTTGATATTTATCAAGGAGTTTTTGCAATGATTTTTTCTGCCTTTTTGAAAGTAGTGGAGTCCAGTCATCAATTGGTGCCAAACTCGTGTTACTTCCTGCTGAAGCCTCATGGATCGAGAATTCAGTAGCCAATGCCTGACATTGGTTCAGGTATGGCGTCATGGATTGCAATAAGGCATGGACCCGCTGGTCACGCGTATGCATGGTACCCAAGACGTAGCCTCCGGGTGATTTGTCAGCAAGCCTGACTTCCCAAAGAAGTGATTGATTTTTCTTCGATCTGCCCATATCAGGCAATGAGCGGATGGCCTGAATTAAAGTGCATCCGGATTCTCATAATCAAATGGTAATACCTTGGACTGTTTGACCATAGACAATGCCATCAATGTTTTCAGCCGCTCAATTTCTTCAATCTGACTCAATGTCTTGAACAAGAGTTGCTCATATGTTGGAATATCCTTCACAACAATCTTGATCAATACATCTGCTTCACCTGTAATGATGTAGCACTCAGTGATTTCGTGGATCTTCTTGATCTTATCAAGGAATTGATTCAGCGCATTTTCCTTTTGCCAAGCCAGTGAGACCAGAACAAATGTTTGGACATTCAGGCCAATAACCTGCGGATCCACCATCGCGTGATAACTCAGGATGACACCGGACTGTTCCAATTTACGAACGCGCTCGAGGGTTGGTGCTGGGGACAGACCGATCCTTTTCGACAATTCCAGGTTGGTGATCTTACTACTTTCCTGGAGGATCCGAAGAATCCGCAAATCCACTTTATCTAACTTAAAATCGATCATGGAGAATTTTATATCGAATAACTTCTATTTCTGAAATAAGTTTAAAGGGAGGATGCTTTTTTACAAATTCATCCTCCCTTTCTTGATCTTTACCAAAAGTAAATCTTAAAACGACGAATCATGGGAAGATTCCACGTGAGACATAGTCATTAGCTACTTTATTTAACGCACTGACAAATGCTGCAGTTCGCATGTCCTGAATCTTTTTCTTGCGCTTATAGATTTCACGGATCTGCTGATATGCTGTGATCATGGTTTCTTCCAAACCTGAACGTACCAAATCAATCTCATCCGCACCACGAGCAACAAGGGCTTTCTCACGATCACCTAATTGTTTCCCGGTCATGTTCAGCACCAACTGAACGATGTTGTCATAGGTCTGTTGGTTGAATCGCTTTTCCATTCGACCAAAACGCATGTGGCTCAAATTCTTCAGCCATTCGAAGTACGAAACAGTAACACCTCCTGCGTTGAGGAACATATCCGGAACTACCAAGACGCCTTTCTGCAACAAAATCTCTTCAGCATCAGCAGTTACTGGACCATTCGCAGCTTCTCCAATAATCTTGGCTTTGATCTTGGCGGCATTGCCAATATGGATTTGACTCTCCAATGCCGCGGGCACAAGAATATCACATTCCAGCTCAAGTGCTGATGTCCTATCCTTAAGTGTTTTGGTTCCGGGGAAACCAAGAATAGAACCGGTCTCTTTTCGGAATTTCACTAACTCCGAGACCTCGATTCCTTTTTCTGAATAAATACTACCCTCGTATTCCGCAATACCGATGACCTTAACATCGCCTTCATTCTGGCAAATTGTACCCGTGAATGCTCCGACATTTCCAAGCCCCTGAATGACCATTGTTTTGCCCGCCATCCCAGTGGTCAAGCCCAACTTATTCATGTCTTCTTTGAAATTACAGGCTTCTCGAAGTCCGTAGTATACTCCTCGGCCAGTCGCTTCTTCTCTTCCGCGAATACCGTTTTGGTCAACTGGCTTTCCGGTAACACAAGCAGCACCATCAATCTCTCCGTGATTGAAGCTAAGGTAGGTATCAAGGATCCATGCCATTTCACGGCTGCCGGTTCCATAGTCTGGAGCAGGTACATCGATGCCCGGACCAATGAAATTTTTCCGGATCAATTCTGCAGCATATCGGCGTGTAATCTTCTCCAATTGATTTGTGGTGTACTTCCGGGGACTGATCTTCACCCCGCCTTTTGCACCGCCGAAAGGCACATCCACAATTGCACATTTGTATGTCATCAAAGAAGCGAGTGCCATCACTTCTTCCTGATTCACATGAATGCTGTATCGAATCCCGCCTTTAGTTGGAAGCCGATGGTGTGAATGTTGAACCCGATAGGCTTCAATTGTCTGATACTCGTTGCCGATCTTAACAGGAAACCGCATGGAGTAGACCGAATTGCACACCTTGATTTGCTCGAGCAAACCTTTGTGCAAATCGGTGTGCCCCGCTGCTTTATCAAAGTTTTTTTGGACACTTTCGTAAAAACTGATTTCTCCGGCTTTCATGAAGGATTTATTTGATTCTCAATTCGATTAATTCGTCGTTCTATTCTGACCAGAAGCAGAATAATCCCCACAAAGATGCTGAGGATTACCGCAAAAACCACATATATCTTTCCAGTTGATCGAAAGAAATCTTGTTCTGCACCAGCAGCCCAGGATGTTACGGTGATCAGGAGGAAGGCCAGAAGTGTAAAAAGTCGTTTCATCATGTTCATTCTTGTTGGTGTTCGCTGATTCGATGTTGAATCACCTGGATCCGATAAACCAATTCGGCCATCCAGAAGCCGAGCAGTGTCCATCCGATGACTGCCGGATAAAACACCATGCGCATGATATGGTCGAGATCCTCTCCACCCATAGCCGGATTGCCACCGTTACCGGGATGCAGACTATCCGTCATTCTGGGAATGATAAAAAGTAGTGGAATCAACGTCACAAAAGCAAAGATATTATATGCTGAAGTGACACGATCTCGTTTGTCAGGATCTTCGAAAGATCGATATAACAGAAAGTAAGCCAGGTAAATCAATGTCGCTATAGCAGCCATATTTTGCTTGACATCCATGCTCCAAAATGCATTCCACGTAAACTTGGCCCATATGGCACCCGTGATCAGTCCAAGAATACCAAAGAGCAAACCGACCTTGTTCAGGGCTCTCGTCTTTTCTGCCCCCCATGGGTCAGAACCCCTGATATACTTGATACTATAGAATAGTGAAAACAGGAAGAGAAAGATCATGCCGAACCACATCGGCACATGATAATAGGTATTCCGAATGGTCTCCTCCAATATTCCTCGATAAGGAAAACCCATATATGTTCCCGTATGAAGATCTTCTATCCGATCCTTTCGCCAATAGGCAAAGCCCAATTCAAGATTTTTTTCATCCTGACGGAGAAAGATACTGGATGGTTTTACAAAAGCACCATCAACTGAATTGTCAATAATTATGGCACAATCGACAGATTGTTCAGGAACAGGCAAAAAGGGCGGAATGTGGATGCTGACGACAATCCTGTTGTCGTCAAGTACAGAAACGGAATCGGCTTTGATCATAAACTCATCATTGAGTTTTAACCAAACTCGGGTATCCGTCGATTGAGTAAACCGTGTATTATATCCTGTGACATGAAGAATGGCGAGGGTATCCGGGCCAAAGGAAGCCGGCCCCACCTGGAGGATTCCTGGTTTCAGAGGAAGGAGTAAACCGGCAATCAAGGAATAGAGTACCAGGAGTACACCCAACAATTTCCAGCCATATGTTTTCAAAAATTGCATGAGATGAATATCCGTTCAGCTTGGTGATCGGCGAGCTTGTTTCAATCCCGCCAAATGTAGGTAAATAGGAGGATACCGAGCCCTCCGATGATCAGGTCCAATCCAACCAACATCAGCACTTCCATTTTGACAAGATCAAAAGTAGAACCTGTCAACAGGCCACCATTCGCAATTTTTCCAGCCAACATCATCAGTCCAATGATCAATGGAAAGCTGATGACAGTGCTCAAAGTGGCACTGCTTCTTGTTTGGCTGCCAATAGCAGCTAAAAAGCCAAACAGCAGAGCCAGCCCCAGGCAGCCCAAACCGATGCCAAACCAAATAAACACAGGCTGAACCACCGGCCAACCGTGAAAGACAGCCATTAACAGCAGTGTGAGGATGCTGACCATCAACAAGAGCAGCAAGATATAAAGTGACTTGGCCAGGTAGACCGCTAATGGATCCACCAATTGCATATAATATAGCCGCCTTCCTCCCGTTTCTTGCAGGTAGCTCAACACACCAATATTAACGGCTGAAAACAGCAGGATCACCCAGAATATTCCCATCCAAACAGTGGGCTCGGGTGCACCAAAAATATAGGATGTGACCAGAATGATGACAAGAACATATAGAAATACGCCGGAAAGAGTTTGGCGGCTCTTGCCTTCCAAAGCCCAATACAACCGCAATAAGGACCAGCTTTGTGAGATGATTGGATTCATCAGCAGCAAAGTTACCCCAAAAACATTTTGGTCATCCTTGAGAAAGAAACGTATCCAGTCATTTTGTGAAACATATACCTTTGCATCCGTGCGGCATTTGTTCATCCTCCCCTTTGTACTTCTTGGCCTCTTGCTGACAGCCCAGAATGAAACTGGTTATCTCACCACTCAGGCTGAACGTGGAGATGGCGTTCTTTCTCTGCTTCGCCGATTTGACCTGGAGGCCTATTCTTGCAATGTGGAGCAGTTTTATGCACTCAACCAAATGGAGAAAACCGATGGTTTGCTCCAAGGAAAGAACTATCTCTTGCCCATCCGTCGGTTCGCCTATAATGGACGGAGTATCCGATCGACAATTGGAATTACAGATTTTGATCTGGCAGTCCAAATTCAGCAATACAACCGGGATTCTCAGGCCAAGGGGAGACGCAAGGATGCATATGAGTTAGACAAAGATCTTTGGCTCCCTTTTCATTTTTTGAATTGTTTATCTGAAATCTCCGACACGAAGGTCGAGCCAGCAGTTGAAACGGATATTACTTCAGCTGGAGGATACACGATTTTCGGATCCAAGTACAGTCGAGTTGAGAGGATATCCAATGAGTTGGCCGGCCAGGTCATTTACTTGATCAGTGGGCACGGAGGTCCAGATCCAGGTGCAATGGGCAAGCGGGCGGGAAATACACTTTGCGAAGATGAATACGCATACGATGTCTGTTTACGATTGTCCCGTCAGCTGATCCAACGAGGGGCACTGGTCTATATGATTGTCCGCGATGAAAATGATGGCATCCGCGATGAGGCTTATCTCAAATGTGACAATGATGAAGTCGTTCTCGACAATCAAGTTATTCCACTTAATCAAAAAGAGCGACTTTATCAGCGTACAGCCACGGTCAATAAACTCTACGAAAAACACAAAAAACAAGGCGTTCGCAAACAAACGACAGTAGAGATCCATGTAGATTCCAATAACAGGGGTCTGCGTCGGGACGTATTCTTCTATCACCTTCGGGGCAGTAAGGGCGGCCAGGCTATAGCTGAAGAACTACACCGCACCTTCAAGGATAAATATGGCATTCATCAAAGTAGCCGGGATTACCATGGCACGGTGACAACAAGAGACCTTTACACGCTCAGAGAAACCAGTCCGCAAGCTGTTTATATTGAATTAGCCAATATCCGTAATCCGGAGGATCAGCAACGACTTGTGATTACTGACAATCGGGAAGCTCTTGCAAAATGGTTATCCGAAGGTTTGAGTAGAGCCTTAACTGCTCTTCCCTAAATCAGGGATTTGTCTCGCCAATTCTACGAATTTCTCCATGCCCTGAAGAGCTTCGCCATCGAGTTTGTATCGAATGTTCTGCTTGTAATAGTACACCAGATCAAAGTTTGGATACTGCTTGCCTTCAGTGGAAACGATATCCGGAATAGATGTCATTCCGGATTCAAATGCCCGGATCATCTCATGTTCAAATTCAGGTTCGATATGGCTCATCGCAATCCAGACAGCAAAGACGAAAGGCAATCCGGTCATTGCTTTCCAGGCTTCGCCCAGATCATAACAATACCTATATTTTTCTCTGGCCAGAATGGCTCGATCACCTATGATCAATCCTCCGGTTTGTTCTGAAATTTGATTTTCAAAACCAGGAAAGGCCTCAATCAATTTGGGTTGGTGGTTCCAGTATTCAGCCAAAAGTATCCTGGCTAAGAGGACTGAAGTCCTGGATTGGTAATCCAGAAAAACATGATCCCATTCATGAAGTGGCGTATGTCCAAAAAGGCAGACTGTTGCTACTGGACCATCACACCCGATCCCAAAATCAGTGACCCTTGTCCATCCGTTTTTGTCAATCAATGCACCGATCGGAATAAGACCTATATCGGCCTGTCCGGTGAAGAGGGTTTGAGCGCATTCAGCAGGATGGGCTAGCAACAGGTCATGCTTTTTTCCGAATGCGTGATTCAACCCGGCCAAGAATGGCAAGGTATTGAGATAGTTGACCAGTACCAGTCGATGCCGTTCCGCCATGCTATAGGTGTGTGGTGTCGTTTTCACGAAGAATCTGAAACTGGTTGCCGTCCCAGCTCACATGATAAAGTCCGGTATTGGCATGAGCAACCGTTTCCATAGCCACTGCAGGTTGATTGTTGATTCGGGAAATCAGGCATCGCAATGCACGTCCGTGCGTGCAAACCAGGATATTTTCCTCTGTCCTCCTTTTCAATTCATCCAGAAAGTGATCAATTCTGGTGATTAACTGATGGGCACTTTCCCCATTCTTCAAATGAGCTGACAAATCACCTGAGGCCCAGGCTTCGATCATCGCCTCATAGTCGGCAATCATGCCTGGTTCACTTGGCTTACCTTCATGGTCTCCCCAGGAAATCTCATTGATCTCTGCCCGTTGAATCCAAGGCAGTGGCCTTTTGATAAATGGCATGACGGTTTCCTGGGCCCGCTTCAAACGGGAAGTAATAACCAATTCGAAAGGGTGATCCTGATATGCGTTATAGAAGGCAAGCGACTGATTTCTTCCAGTCTCATTCAAGGAAGGGTCAACACCACTCCCTTGCACGATCCCCATACGATTGAGTTCTGTTTCGCCATGACGAATGATGAAAATGTCTTTTTTCATCAAGAATGAACCACAGGTAGTGCGGTATATCCGCGATAAACATCTTCATCCTCAAAGACATGATCCGAATAATCGGTCAAGATCTCATAAAGTGTATCACGTTCTAATGGAAGCCGGTTCACCCCTTTGATCAGATTCACCAGATCTTTGGTGGAAAGCGCTGGGTTCTGCTCTTCAGACCCAGCCATAGAGTAGATTTTGGTGGTATCGTCAATTGTCCCATCAATGTCATCCACGCCAAAGGCGAGGGACATTTGTGCTACAGTTCGACCAATCATTGGCCAATAGGCTTTGATGTGATCAAAATTGTCCAAGTAGATGCGACTGATCGCATAGTTGCGGAGATCTTCGACTGTAGATCCTTCCGGGATATGTGACATCTGATTCTCCTGGTTCCGAAATTTCAGTGGAATGAAAGTTTGAAATCCGCCGGTTTCATCTTGGAGCTCCCGAAGGAGGCCAAGGTGATGGACTCGGTGAGCATATGTTTCAATATGTCCATAGAGAATAGTGGCATTGCTGCGTTTACCCAACTGGTGCCAGACACGATGAATATCCAACCATTGTTGTCCAGTGCACTTATCCGCAGCAATTTGTTCCCGGACTTCAGGATGGAATATCTCTGCGCCACCTCCAGGCATTGAATCCAAGCCGGCTTCAATCAATTGCCGAAATCCTTCCTCATAAGATAGCTTGGCCTTTTTGAAAATGTAATAATACTCCACTGGAGTAAGCCCTTTGATATGTAGCTTAGGCCGATGAGCTCTGATTTTACTAAATAACTCTATATAAAAAGCCTGGTTGTACTGAGGCATAACACCACCTACGATATGCACCTCAGTTACTGGCTGGTCATCATAGGCTTTGACCATATCCATCATATCGTCCATGGAGTATTCCCATCCATCTTCTCGTTGTTTGATCAGTCGGGAGTACGAACAAAAATTGCACGTATAAATACATACGTTGGTCGGCTCAATATGAAAATTGCGGTTGAAATAGGTTTTGTCCCCGTGTTTCTGCTCGCGAATAAAGTTTGCTAGCGCACCGACAAAACCCAGGGAGCCGGATTCAAACAACAGCAAACAGTCTTCGTCGGTAATCCGTTGCTGGGTACTGACTTTCTGTGCAATCTCCTTTAAGGCTGGATCAAGCGTTGAATCCTGGAGGATACTTTGGAGGGATGGTAGATTAGACATAGGCATAAGCAGAGACAAAAGTAACAACTATGGTCCTGACTGGTTCGCCACAGCGGAAGAATTGATAAATGGGACAGCGGGAATTATTCAAGGAGAAAATGAATTTCTTACTTTGTGCCAAACCTTGTTTCATGGAGTTACCAATCTATGTTGTGGATGCATTTGCTACAGGTGTATTTTCAGGAAACCCAGCAGCTGTCATCCCGGTAACCGAATGGCCTGAGGATGAATTGATGCAAAAGATTGCGCAGGAAAATAATCAGGCAGAAACGGCATTCATTCTGCCAATCAACGGTGCCTACCACATCCGTTGGTTTACGCCAACCATTGAAGTCAATCTGTGTGGTCATGCGACTATGGCAAGTGCACATGTTTTGAAACAACATTTGAAGGCACCTGAAACTCGTTTTCGGTTTTGGTCTCGAAGTGGTTGGCTTCATGTTGATTGCCTGGAGGATGGCTATGCTTTGGATTTGCCTGCTGATGAATTGAGGGAGTACGACATTCCTCCCTTTATGTTTGATGCACTCGGTGTTGATGTTGTCGAATTCTGGAAAGGGCGAGATGACTTCCTTGCACTCCTCGAAAACAGTGAACTACTTCGACAACTTACTCCGGATTTTACACTCATTGCGCGATTAAAAAGTCGTGGATTGATTGTCACCGCACCCGATGGAGAATATGATTTCATCAGTCGCTGCTTCTATCCTCAAAGTGGAATCAATGAAGATCCTGCAACTGGATCGGCCCATACAACCTTAAGCCGATTTTGGGCTGATCGCACCGGACGCGCTGAATTATCCGCTTTTCAAGCCTCTCAGAGAGGTGCAGCAATCCGTTGTACGCTGGATAAAGAACGGGTCATCTTGAAAGGCGCATGTTATACTTATCTCCAAGGCGAAATCACACTATGAAAAAAAGTGCCCTGTTTTATACGCTGATTTTGGGAGTCGTCCATTTCTGTAGCCCAAGCTGTGAGGCTCAAAATCTGCTCCGAAACGGGGATCATGAGATCTTCATTCCAAAGCCAAGCGTACCAAATCCAAGTGACCTGTGTTTCAGGGAGCTTTACCCTTTTGGCCTTACTCCTCCCCCACTCAATCCACTCAATCCACTGGGTATCGCGTCCGCCAATGGTTCAGCCGACCATCGGTGTAACGTTCCGTTTTCTGGTCAGGCGCACGGAGGCTTTTTCATGAGTCCGAAAATGGAAAACCCGTTTTATGCGCTTTGTTTCCCGACCACGCCTGGCGAAGGGTATGAATTGAGCCTGCATTGGCGATTATCGACAGAATCGGGCCAGACGGCACAAACCATGTTTTTCTGGCTGACCGATACCACTTACCAACCCACTGGTAACAACGTATTTTCTGATGAAACAGGACTTCTAACCTATTCCGAACCTGGGTCTGTCTCTGGTCTTGATGCAATCGAATATCAGGAAATCAACCTTCCATTTACTGCAGAATCAGCTGTTAATGGCCTGATTGTCGGAAACATGACAACAGCTACACTGCCAAATGGAAGTGAAATTATTAACCTGCAATCCGGGAGTGGTTTCGCCTATTATTATATTGATGATCTTCGCGTCCGGCCCATTCCCCGAATCATCCCTGTTGAACCTGTTTGTCCAAAGACACCTGTTGTATTGCGTTTAGCGAACAATCAGGATTGCAATGGATCCTTTGGTATGGATTGGTATGCATTATCGAGTGACACGACCTTCATCGGAACAGGTGACACCATCCTCTGGGAAGGAGAGAAAACGACGACCATCTTGG
This sequence comes from Lewinellaceae bacterium, assembly GCA_024642625.1. Taxonomy (GTDB): domain Bacteria; phylum Bacteroidota; class Bacteroidia; order Chitinophagales; family Saprospiraceae; genus JAGNXB01. Next base: position 12,546 of record JAHEAU010000023.1, on the reverse strand, counting down.
CAATGAATGCATTTGATACCATACAGACAGTGGTAGAGATTACGTCCATGGCCATTGAGACTGACACCTTCTTTGCCATACCAAATGTATTTACACCCAACCAGGATGGAACAAATGATGAATTCCGTCCTCTCCTTCGTACACAGGTCAAACAGTTTTCGATGAGTATTCATTCTCGCTGGGGGAAGGAACTTTTCAAAACACATGACCCTAAGACAGGCTGGGATGGTCGTTTCCAAAATGAAGATTCGCCCTCAGACGTGTATGCTTTTCGAATCGAGATGGTCTTTGAAGCCTGTGGTCAAGAGGTGACAATCGTCAAACGAGGTGAGGTATCCCTGATCAGATAAGTCACTCATGGGGAGCCCCACTCTTTGCCAGATTGAAGTTTTTCAGGCTCACGATAAAAAGGTCATTAGAATTTGCTTTTTTTAACCTGAAAAGTTTTGGTATCCCTTTACAATGACTTAACTTTCGAATCAAGAAAAACTACGTTGCCATGTACATTACATTTGAAGAATTACGCAAGATAAAGCACTCATTGCCCACTGGTAGCATCAAGCGAATTGCTGATGATATGCAGCTGGATGAGCAAACTGTGCGGAATTATTTCGGTGCCAACAAATATGACGAGCACGGCGAATTGGTTGAAAAGCATGTTCAACCTGGCCCACAAGGAGGCTATGTCGAACTGACCGATACCCGGATCCTGGAACATGCCAAAAAAATACTGGCAGAACAGGAAAGCCCAACAGAAGTCAACTAATATAAAGGGGTGAGCAACATGCTCACCCCTTTTTCATTGTTTGCTGGCTATCAATTTCTTCTTGCTTCATTGCGGAAGCGAGATAAAACATTTTAGTGAGGGCAATATACTCTCCGGAGTAGTGATTGCCCATTTCATCACGAATGCACCATTCTGTGTATGAGATATCTTTCTCCACTCGACAAAAAGAAGCCAGTACTCTGGTTATTGGCTTTTGGGGTCTGGCACGAATAGAACTGATTCGACGAAGGAAAAATCCGGTTTCGCTAGCCAGGTTACACCACCGTGTTTTTTCTGATGCAGGAAAAATGACATCGACCTGACCTGATCGTGAAAGGATATGATCGGTCAACGTCCAGAATCCCTCAACAGGTAGATCGTCCTGATGCCTCGCACGACTGCGGGTATCATCTGGTGCTCGCATGCCATCCGGAAAAAAAGGCGGATTACTGATGACCATGTCATACAGTCCCGCTTTTAATGGATCCAATTTCCAATTTAAGACGTTCCCTTCCTCAATATGAAGGCGATCAGCCCAAGACGAATTACCGAAGTTCTCTCTGGTATCTTTAACAGCAAATTTATCCAATTCAATCGCATCAATTAGAAGATCAGGAAATCGTTGTGCCATCATAAGGGCCAACAGACCTGTTCCTGTACCAATGTCCAGTAGTCTCCGAGTTGAAAGCGCAGGAACGGACCAGGCACCAAGCAGGATACCATCGGTGCCCACTTTCATAGCCGCATGATCTTGGCAAATGGTGAACTGCTGAAATCGAAATTCTTTCTCACTCATTCCTATCTGGCAACAGGTAGCAGGAACTGATACCCCTTGCCATCTCGAGTCTGCAATCTGATGGCATAATGGCCACTTGGTAAACTTGGAATGGACATTATATAGGTATGAATACCAGACTGTACTTCCTGATCCTGAACAATAACAGTCCGGCCAAACATGTCCATCAAGGTCACAGTCATTTTCGTATTATCCTGGGCACTACCAATTAAAAAAAGGGAGCCATCTCTAACGATTCCTGACCAATTTGAAAATTTACCAACGGGTTCCTGAACAGGGACAGGCAACTCACCCCATCTTGCTTCAAACTCTTGTCTGTATTGGTTGGCGATGGATGGATCATGAATAATTAATGTGTTTTCATCATTCTGCTGATCTGCTGCATTACTCCAATTGTGGGAACCCGTAATGACAGTCTCATCATCCAGAATGGCATACTTATGATGCAATATTGCACTGGGTACGTGATCTACTACATTGACGCCAGCATTCAATATTTTGATATACTCACTGCCATTATCATTGATATTTTCGATGATTCCTCTTACTTCCAGACCACTTTGGACCTTCTGAATCATCGCTTCAGCCAAGTCGTCTTTTGTAAAGGTCAACAAAGCGAATCGAATAGAGCTTTCCGCTGATTCCAATTCTTCCAGAATCTCCCGATTAGTAAAATCACTTGGTGAAAAATAGGATTCGACCAATGCGCCATCCACTTTAAACAGATGGGGTGTATTGTCTAATTTATCAGAACCAAATCGCGCATAATCAGGCTCTGGAAAGGGCCCCTGAGCACCCCACATTTCCTCAAATTCCCGCGTATAATTTTTTGCCAACGCATAATCACGAATCAGTACCATATTATTGGGATAGCTGTAGATCTGGGAAGTCGTAAAATTCATTGACCCGGCAAAGACGGCTGCTTGTTCAGGTATGTTTGCATCGATAATGACAAACTTGTTATGCATCAATGCCCAATCATTGCCGTAAATGATAGGAAACGGAGGTGGAGGTTCCAATACCGAATTGGACGTTGCTTCAGCGGCCACATACCTGACCTGAATGCCTTTATTGTATGCTATGTTAAGGGCATTGACGATGACCTCTTCATTTATATTGTAAACAGCAAGGTCAATACTTTCCGTTGCATTTTGGATCAATTCAATCAAGGCATCTAGAACATCGTCGCCGGAAGTCGTTATTGGGTCTACACCCATTGCAAAAGTCTGATCTACTGGAAGATTAAAATAGACAGCCATGGATCCGGGCAGTTGAGACGCTGAACTCATCCACCGTTGCTGACTGCTGATCTGTGAACCTGGACGCTCTGCTATAACCTGAATCCGATAGAAAGTAGCAGGTGTTAATTGGTCCACAACATAGGTATGGGTAAGGAGGCTGGTCATTACGGTATCCTCCATTATTCCACCGAATGGATCCTGAACGATCACACGGCCTGAAGCTGGTAAATTAGTCGTCCAGGTCAATTGAATGGAGCCGGCATCGAGATCAGTCTGTCTGATCTCTTTGGTAAAATATAGCTCAGAAGCAGGTATCAAGTCTGCCAGATCTCTGGGCAATATCTGAAATCCAAAATAGGCAGAAATAATTCCAACCAGATCCACTGGAGCTGTCGGGATTGGTGTCCCCACAATATCCTGGCCGTTTCGGATATAGACTTCAGCAATACCCCCATTGCTATCCTTTACTGTATAGTTTGTATTTCCCTTAAAATCACCACCTGCCTGAAAGGTGACAGACTCAAATCTGGCGATTGTGCCTTCAAGTGATTCCTGTATCTCAGACAAGGTCCGAGAAGGCGGGTTAGGCAATACATTTCCCTTTGAATGTACTGTAAACCCAGTCACCGGACTTAGCTCCAGAAGACCATTATAATCATACAATACTCCGGTTACAGTTATACTGTCACCCCGATCTACCTGGCTGGCAAATCCTTGTATAGAGCCAGAACCAGGATAGGCTGGCAAACCTCCAGTCGCATCTTCAACATATCGAATTGTCCCTAATTCATTTCCATTTGTCACTCTACCGGAGATTGTTACAGTTGAACCCGTGTTTTGGCTACGTGCTTGCTGAATCGGCATTTGGGCCATTGCCGAATACCCCATAGCCAGAAAAGCCAGCATGAGAGCTGGCCTTCTGAAATTCCTAAGGTGCAAGCCCCGTGTCTTATTTATCCTGAACAACAACATCATCAATGATAAAAGTTGTGGTTTGCCCACCAGGTCCACTGCCCGTATATTTAAAGGCAATATAGCCGGTTCCTGAATAGGAAGAAAGGTCTACTTCGCCGGAATTAACCCAGTCGTAATTCGTCGTGGAGGAGGTGGGAAGTTGAGCAGCTAGCGAATTCCAGGTAGCAGCTCCGACATTGGTCCCATTAAAATTGGTGGAAATCAAAACTGAACCACCGTCGTGAACCCAAAATGCAACGGAGCTGAGAAAGGACAATTTCTTGGCTACTGACAAATCTATGGCCGGAGAAATGAGCCAGGTTTCCATTTCTGTCTGTGTATCATTGTACGCTGTTGCCTGGACATATGTATTCCCACTGAACGTCTTTCCCCGCCATAAACGATTGCCTTTTGTGGCTACATTCAACCAACCTGCAAGGGATACATCTGCATTGTTACCTACCGTTTCGAAATTTTCGTCGATATCGCCACCACCTGTGCCACCATCACATCGCGTACCAGACATGGAGACATCCTGAGGATTGCGAATGAACAATTGCAGATCTCCATTGTATATGGCTAAAACCGCAGTGATGATGCCATTCCCATTTGGTGAACTTTGGCCAGCGAAATCAGCATAGCCACTCGTCCGGAGGGGCAAGGCGTTAGCATCACAATCTTCCAGGTTCAGATTTACTGAAAACTTGCCCACTGCATCTGCATAGGTTTTCCCAGCATCCGCATCAGTAAATTGTACACCCTGGAGTCGTACCAATTTGCTGACATCTGACAGACTCAGCTGATCGATTGTTTTTACAAGTGGTGTAACAGTTTGGCCTGATTGACCTGGAATAACATGGTCTCCCACATTGGCTGGTTCGATCCCGCCAAGCCGCGTATTCCCACTGCCGTCAACATAAGTATTACCACCTACCTGAATCAACCCAAAATAATCTGCGATCACGAGGTCCTTGCATTTCAAAAAGACTTCTCGTCCGACACCAAAAGAGGTAAACAAATCAAAATCATTGATTTTGATCTCGATTCCGCCGGTGGCATCCTGAATGACAATGGTCTTATAATAGTTGCCCGATTGATCATCCATCGTTACAATACCACCAACGATCAAATCCTGGGTAATTGTTGTAAAGGATCCACTCTGATAGAATGCCTTCAAGTCGGCTATCGTCCCGTTTGGTGTCACACTCACCTGGCCACAACGGGTATCAGACATATTCACATCATTCACATTGCGAATGAATAGCTGGAGATCACTTCCAAAAACACTGGCCACTGCCACAAGGGTACCCTTCCCTCCAGGTGTCACATCGCCTGCAAAGTCAGCATAACCACTTGTCCGAAGAAGTATCTTATTACCTGCGCAATCTTCGATTTGATGATTGACCGAAAACTGGGTAACTGGATCGGCATAGGTTTCACCTGCATCAGACTGGATGAACTGCACATCGTTCAATTGAATCAGTGTGCTAAGGTCATTTGTATTGATATCCTTGATCGATTTCACCTTTGGAGTTACAAACTGGTCACGTTTACCAGCCACTATAAAGTTTTTAAGGAGGACCTCTTCGATACCTGAAAGCCGTGTTTGGCCCGCATCATCGTAAGTTCCACCACCCAATTGGACCAATCCATTATAATCACTAATCACCAGACCACGACAGCGGATAAATACTTCTCTGCCGATTGGATAATCATTAAACAGACCCACGGAGTTGAGTTTGACCTCGATTCCAGCTGTTTCGTCCTGGATGATTATGGTTTTGTAAAAATTACCAGATTCATCATCTGCGATGACAATCCCACGGATAATGAGTTCATCTGTAATCTCGGTAAATGCTCCGGGAACATACCACGCTTTCAATGCTTGTATCGTAGCATTCGCAGAAATGTCAATTGGCTCACCACCGGGAGGTGGTTCGTCAAAGTCAAGGTCAACACAAGCAGTAGGGACAAAAAGGCCCAAGAGGAGAATGTAAAAGAAGGAACGTTTCATAATCTGTTAGATCCGTACACTAAAATTGACGAAATAATTCATTCCAAAGGCATAAAAATACCTGTTCGGGAATCGGTTTACATCCCGGGATTCATCATCAAAACGCAACTGCTCGAAGCCGCCAGTGATATAATCCGTATTGTTCAGCACATTGTTCACGCCGACATTGAGGTAGAGAAAAACATCCTTGACCTTCCAGGATTTGCCACCGAATATATTGAGCATAAACCCGGGTGGTAATTCTTCCTGATCTAGAATGGCATTCCACTGGTCGGAATCCGGCGTCACTCCATCTACAGCGGCTGCAGTCCGACGATCCGGTGAAAAATCCAGGAAGGCCTTCCGAAAATAGTTGAGCTGAATATTGGCAAACCAGAATTTTCTTGAATTGTAGGTAACCCCCAAAGAGAATGCCTCTTGGGGCATGCCGTCCATGTGGAAGTTCTTCAAGTAGACAGTGCGATCCTGGTAAACGAACTCACCTGTGTTATCCTGGACAACAGATGCCAGAGCTCGATCGGTATAATAATATTGTCCTAACGCTGCAGCACCATTGATAACGATGGCTGGGGTAACTTTCCATTCAGCCCCCCACTCTGTACCGACATGCCGTCGGTTCAATCCAGTCAGAATGTAATTGCCAAATGTGTTTGCCAGATCGTTGAAGAAGGTAATGACGTCTGTTTGGTCCCTGATTTCGGTGACATATCCTGTAGCGCGAAACTTTAAGGTCGGCGCTTGCAATCGATAGCTCAACTCTCCACTGTATACCTTTTCAGTAGGTATATCTTTCACAACCTGATCTCTGCTACGAGGTGAAACAAAGGCATTTGTAAAATCAGGTGCATTCGCGGCAGCAAAGATTCCTCCGGTGACATAGTTGCGTCCATTGATTTTATAGGTCAGTCCTCCTTTTCCTGTCCATGTCAGGAAATCCAGAACTTCAGATTTGCCTTCAGAGTTATTCGGAAACCGACCGTTGCGCGTATTTCCTTGTCGGTAAAAGCTTGTCATGCCAATTTCACCACCGAGGAATCCATCCACCTTACGGCCAGAAAAATTGGCTTGAGCCCAGCCTTGATAATTCTGTGACCGGATCTGATAGTCATAGCCAAATCGATCCCCTTCACGTACCAAGTGGTTGGGGCGTTCGAGGTCATTCTGGAGAACTTCAGGATTGTTTGGGAAATCAAACTCCGCAAAGCGATCGATATCCAACCAGAAGTCTCCACCCAACAAATCCAATACCGATTTAAAGTAGTCGGTCTGCAATTGTTGGCCTTGTATTCCTGCACTTACAATGTGACGATTCTGGAGACTTTTCATGTATACCAAGCGACCTTGCAACGTCCTTGCATCACTACGATATTCCTGGAGCATATATTTTGAACGCAAACCAGACACAGAGTTCCCTGAAATTCCATCCACATCATTGACTGTAGCACCGCTATTATAATTGGTCTGGTACATATAGTTCCAGTCAACCTGGCGCAAGTCTTCATTCTTTGAAAGCGCATTTTTCACCTGTGCAGCAGATTCCGGGTCGTCGATACTGCTCGGCCAGCGCCGATAGTATTCCGGACGTGGGTCACGGGCATCGGCCCATTCCAGGGCACTACTGCCGTATTTCCCATCCTGCCAGGAAAATGAAGCCATTAGTTTACTCGCTGGGGCCATCTGCCAATCGTATCGGAGAATGGCAATTGGTTGATGCGTGTCAAGGACGCGGCTATTGCGTACTTCACCCTCCTGCTTCCCCCAATATGGATTATAGTAATTTGATCCGGCGATTTCATATTGCTCCTTTGTACTCCCGATAGACTTGCCTCTATTAACAGGTGCTCCGAGAACAGTCAGATTCAGAATATGATTTTTTGCCAATCGCTTATCTAAAGAAAGAAAATAGGACCATCCGTCAAAGTGTGTCCCGGCAATATATCCTTCTTGCCCCCACCGCCTGGAACCAGAAACAGAGACTGCCCAATCATTTTTCAACCACCCTGTAGAATAGGTTGCCATCAGGCGGTTGGCATAAGTCCGGTTGGAGGTGGCGTATCCTACCCGTATCTGTTTTCGCTGTCTGTGTGCACGTGTATCAAAGGTGGTAATGCCGCCAATATTGGCAACAGATTCGCCTTGGAAAGACAAACCTACCTGATTCTCCTGGGCACGCATGACATCATTTAGGCCGGCCCACTCACTCCAAAAGACATCCCCATTTCCTGGATCATTTGCACTTACACCGTTAAGGAGAACAGTGGTATATCTGGATTCATACCCTCGAATACGAAATCGTGAAGCTGAAAACTGGAAAGCCGCAGCATTGATAAACGGATCACGAGTAGCCTGTAAGAGACCAGAGACATTGCCAGCAGCATTATCATCAAAGTCAGATTCAGTCAACTCAATAATCGGAATATCCTGGATCAAATCCTCTCCAGAAGACCGCTCAACACCCTTTGACAATCTGATCTCACCAACTTGATAGGGATCTGTCGCACCAGAGGGAATAGAAATGGTCCGGGGTGTATATCCCATGATACTAACCACCAATTCATGATCGATTGTCGGATTAATCCGCAAGCTGAATGATCCATCTGCACCTGTACCAAATGCCATATCACCAGCAGTCACGACCGCATCCGCAATACCTGCGCCGGTGACTTCATCAAGAATGCGCCCTTGAACAGTAATTATCTGGGCTGACAAGCTCACACCAAGTGCAAGCTGGAAGAATAAAAAGAGGGAAAAACGAGTCATAGTGGAGATAAAGAGAAGCTAAGGTAGTTCAAGAAGCTGTTCCAACCAATGGTCTTATAAGAATTCACAAATAAGTGATCTCAGACCTCTTCCGTCATTGTACTTTTATGCCATGAAGCACTTCCTATTCCTTCTCATATTAGGTTTCGGACCATGGGGAATGGCCCAACAATACCAGGTCGTTTCATGTGGATTTTATAATCTGGAGAACCTGTTTGATACACTGGACACACCTAACGTTTCAGATACTGAATTTTCACCCAATGGAACTCGTAAATGGACGCCAGATCGGTATAAGGAAAAACTGGCCAATCTCGCCAAAGTAATCAGTGAACTTGGAACTGAACTGACACCTGATGGACCTGTCATTCTCGGTGTGGCAGAAGTCGAAAACCGAAGTGTCCTCGAAGATTTAGTCCGCGAACCTGCCATTGCTAACCGGAATTATCAGATTGTTCATTATGATTCTCCAGATTTTAGAGGTATCGACGTCGCCTTCCTTTATCAGCCAAAATATTTTACTGTCCTGAGCAGTCAAGCCGTCAACATGGCATTGACGAATGCGGATAGTGGTCGGGTGGTGACCCGTGATTTATTGCATGTTCATGGTTTACTGGATGGTCAGGAGTTACATGTCCTGATCAATCACTGGCCTTCCAGACGTGGAGGTGAAAAGGCGACTCGACCAATGCGAAATGCAGCTGGATCAATGAACCAGCATATTGCCGATTCCATTCGCTACATACATCCTCAGGCCGGTATACTGATCATGGGTGACCTCAATGATGACCCGGTAAACCCGAGTGTGACACGACATTTAAAAGGCAAAGCCGATAAAGCATCCGTCAGACAAGACGAGTTTTACAATCCTTGGACATCCTATTACAAGAAGGGCATAGGTACATTGGCCTATCGGGATGCCTGGAGCTTATTTGACCAAATTTTAGTATCTGAATCCTTGATCTCCAAACAGGACGACAAGTTCTTTTTTTTCAAAGCTTCCATTTTCAATCCACCGTATCTTATTCAGCCTATGGGACATTACCGTGGGTATCCGTTCCGAACCTTTGATTTTGATGAATATATCAATGGCTACAGTGATCATTTTCCAGTGACGATCTATCTGGTTCGACCACTTTGACTCCCGCATCATATGAACTTTTCTCCCCTTCAGGTCAGTCCGGTATTCCATGAGATTCTGGATCGGCTTGAACACAGTACTGAAAATCTGTTCATCACCGGTCGCGCAGGAACGGGAAAATCGACCTTACTTCGTTTGTTTGCCGCTTCTTCCAGAAAAAAGGTGGTCATTGTTGCGCCAACTGGCGTCGCTGCATTACAGGCAGGCGGACAAACCATCCATTCCTTTTTTGGATTTCCACCCCACTTATTCGGACCGGATGAGATCAAAAAAAGTCGATACGCCAAGTTGTATCAAAAAATGGAAGTCCTGGTGATTGATGAGATCTCAATGGTCCGTGCCGATCTACTTGACCGAATTGATCTTTGCCTCCGGATCAACAGAGGCAACAAACATCCTTTTGGTGGTGTTCAGTTGGTTCTTTTTGGCGATTTATTTCAATTGCCACCTGTTGTCACACGCGACGAAACGGGTATCCTGACAAGTTGGGGATATGAATCACCCTATTTTTTTTCGGCTGAAGTGATGCGCTGGCCTTTTCCCTGGAATAAAATTGAACTCCAGGAAGTTTATCGCCAACAAGAAAAAAGATTTCTCAGGTTATTGGAAGATATACGAACCAATGAAGCTGATGAAGACACGCTGTTTGAGCTCAATGAGCGGGTCGACATGGAGGCACAACCCGGTGAGTTCAGTTTGATTCTGGCCGCCAGAAATTATAAAGTGGATCGAATCAATCAAGGCTATCTGGAGGCATTGCCCGTACCTGAACAAATCTATTCCGCGACGATTACAGGCAAATTCAATGCGAGTGTTTATCCGACGGATGCCTTGCTACGGCTTCGGATTGGGGCCCAGGTCATGTTTATTCGGAATGATCCTGAAGGCGCTTTTGTCAATGGCACATTGGGTGTCGTCACATCTATGTCAACAGATCAAGTCACTGTCGAATTGCCACGTGAAGGACAACAACCCAAGGAGCTGACTGTGAACAAGATCTCCTGGGAAATCATTCGATATGGGTTGCCTCCAGGACAAGAAGGTGCCTTAACGCGTGAAATAGTCGGCACATTTGATCAATTGCCACTGCGATTGGCTTGGGCAGTGACCATTCATAAAAGTCAGGGGCAAACATTTGACAGGGTGATTCTTGATCTAAGTGGAGGATTGTTCGAACATGGACAGTTGTATGTGGCGCTTTCCCGATGTCGCACACTGGATGGCATTTCTTTGCGACAGGCAATTCGTCCCCAGGATATCCGGGTAGATATGCGTGTTGTCGACTTTTATCAGGAGAAATAATTTCTGTTAACAGGAATAAATTAACGAAGGCTTGTTTTACCAATGGGAAAACAACTAATTTTAAACCAGTAAAGCAATGAACCATGTCTAAGCGAAAAGCACGAATTGCGGCGAAAGATCAGCGCGACTTTAAAAAATTCGCCACCACACTTGTGATCATCACACTGATCCTGGTAGTCTTGGTCTATTTTTTCTTTCTTCGGGAACTTTAAGTACACTCTGTACTCAACACATTGAGACTTATTCGATGATCATCGTCTGAGGTTTTGCGATGACATTGTCTTGCATAACAGTTACCGTGTAAAAACCCGTTGCCAGTCCATTCAAAGGAATGGGCTGCTGGGCGCCAGGAAGCATAACTTGTTGGATCACGGTCATCCCTAACGTGTTGATGACTTTGAGCACCACTTCTTTTTCAGATAGGAAGCCAAATAAATCAATTGTGATTTGCCCATGGGCCGGATTAGGGAACAAACGCATACCGGGTCCCCTTCCGGAGAGGACATCCACCGAGGTAGGTCCACCCAAATCCGTACAATTACCTGTGTTGTTGATATCATTGCTGGAAGCACTTTCGCATGCACCACATAACACACGTTTAAGAAAACAACTACTCCGTGAAATAATCGTTGCATTGGGGTACGAACAATGATTCAGACTGTTTAACCGGAGATTCATTTCTGAACAGTTGCCATTCTCCGCAGAAGACGTATTCATTTCTTTGGATCCATGTGCGAGAAAAAAGTCCTGACAATTAAGGCAACCCAATGCATAGCCATATCCTGAAGGAACGACACAATCTCCATCATCATGGAAGCTGACCATCGGCATTGGCAGTCCTGCTTCAAAAATATCCAGATTCAGCACAGCTCCGCAATTGTTGATCACCCCTTGAATGGTATAATCTGCCTGAATCATGTTCACACCAGAATCCAGTTGGCCAACCGCAGAAACACAATCCGGACAGAATATATCTGCCTGCTCCTGATCGAGGAAAGCCGCATGAATAGCTGCGACACTTCCGGCACTCGTTCCACCAACAAAGAAATTTTCGGCATCAATACCATAAGCATTGGCATTACTTGCAACGTAGCGCAATGCAGCTCGCGTATCCTGTACAGATCGATAGGCTGCCACTTTTAATTTGTCGGCTTTAGAACCACACACAAAACAGATCAATACCCCTGAATTGGGATCACAATCCCATCCTAATCGGTAACTCATGGTAGCGGCGACATAACCTCTCCGCGCATATTCTTTACAGAGTACTTGCATATCCTGTCGTTGGCCTCCAAAAAAAGCCCCTCCATGGACCAGCATAATGAATGGTCGCTTCGCCAACGGATCAATCGCTGGATCCGGCATGTAGATGTCCATCTTCAATGTATCAATTACTGTAGACGGCCATCGCATGGCTGAACCATACGTGATATCCTTCATCTCCAGAATCTCATTGGCAGCGAAGTAGGGCACTTCGGCAAATCGACCCTGAATACAATAAGGACCACTCTGAGCTTGCAGCTGAGAGAATGTCAGGACGAGAATGAAGTAGAAAATAGATTGCTTGAACAT
>JAHEAU010000221.1 GCA_024642625.1 Lewinellaceae bacterium | reverse complement strand
GTCAGGAAGTCCTGAACCAGGAGGACAGATTGAATCTCAAAAACCTGATGAAGCAGATTCGACTTGATCTGAATGAACGTGGATTTGACAAACGAAGTACTGATATATTTGTGAAACCACTCGAGGAGTTGTCTGCGGATACTGATTTTTGGCGTGAGCAATCTGAAGGGTTAGCAATTTTTTTGGGAAGTGATTATTTTCTCACACTCCATCTCCCTTTTTCTGTTGAACCCTATTACTATTTGTCCTATGAGTTTTATCTTAAACCGCTTTTCCCTCTATTGATGGGTGATGGAAAATTCTATTTGTTGACATTGAATCTGGAGGTCGTGCATTTGTATGAAGGCGACCGGGAGGGATTGCGTCGAGTAGAAATGGGTCCAACATTCCCACAAAAAATGGATGACGTTGTAGGAGCGGATGTTGAAGATAAAACTTCGGGACATCACGGGCAATCAATTCACCACGGGCAAGGTGATGGCAAGGATGATCGGAAGGATGAGATTCTTGAATTTTTCAGGGAAATAGACAAACAGATTATGGAAGCTTTGGAAGGAGAACAAGCACCACTTGTTCTTGCTGGTCTTGATCATCTTGTTTCCCTGTACCGGCAAGCAAATCATTATGGTCAACTTTATCCGGAAGCGTTGTCTGGAAATCCACAATTTGTTTCCCGGCCCGAATTACACAAGAAGTCTTGGGATCTCCTTGCTTTACATTTTGACAGCGATCGCCAAAATAAAATGGAACAGTTAAATCAATGGCAAGGAACTGGGAAAACCTCGGCTAGCCTGAATGAAATTGTGCCCGCAGCTCTCGGAGGTCGAATTGATACAGTTTTTTTAGACCAGGACGTTAGAATCTGGGGGACATATGATTTGAATGATGCTTCGGTTCGAATACAGGATGAGCAAAATCTGTCCAATACAGATTTGAGTAACCTGATTGCAAGTGAAGTGCTTTTGCATGGTGGTCAGGTTTATGTCATGGATAAAGAAGAGTTACCCCAACCAGATTCTCCGGTGAATGTATTATACAGGTATTGACTACTTGGTTTATTTTTGTATTTGGTCAATATTAATTATAAGTGATCGAAAAGAAATTTCCAACTTTGAAGATTTCTACCATAGGCTCAAAAGGAAAGTAGATAGATCTATTTAGTTTATCTGATTTCTCCAGATTGATGAATTTAAATAATCGGAATGAATTGATAAATTGTAGCCATTTTAATGGTTCTAAAAAGTGAACTAATCTGAAATACAGGTAAATACTCAGACAACTATTGGGCTTGAAAACTGTCATTTTAATATTATCTTCTATATAGGCTCTTATTTGGCGAAGTTTAGAGATAGAGGAATTCAATAAATACACTCTTTTTTCTATATACTAGTAAAAAAGCTCTTCCTTGATCGTCAAAGAAGAGCTTTATTTATTTGGTTCATTCTTAAGGCCTATCCACCTCGTTTTTTCCCGGCCACCCGAGTCTTTTTGCGTACTGCGGTATTTCCGTTTTTACCCTTGACCTTAGTTGTTGTGGTTGACTTTCGAATGGTGCCTTTTTTCGTCCTGACCGTTGTTGTTGTCCTTGTACGTACGACCTTGGCGTGTGCGCGATGCGGTGTGTACACATTGTGAGCCCGGATGACACGATGGGTTTTGACAACATGGTAGCGATGTGAGCGAAAAGGGGCCACTCGTACATGCCAGCGATTCCAGGTGAGTGGTCTCCAGGGACGGTACCAGGTTGGATAGTGGCGCCAATGCCATGGAGAAACCCATAAGGTATATCCAGGGGAATAGATATGACGAACACCTGGCCAGAACCAGACGTTGACGACAACCCGATGATATTCCGATTCTGCTGAAGGCCCCTCCTTTCCTCCAGTTGATTCTTGTTCATCATAAGGCTCAACAATGAGTTGTTCTCCAAAAATATCTTCATCACCGACAATTTGGAGGACTGCACTCTCTGGTCCATCCTTTTCGATTTCGATGACGGCAATGTCCTGACTTTCAGTTTCACTGAATGCGACCTGCAACACCAGTGCATGGACATCTTCTTCCATGTTGTCAATCACACGGATGTAATCAACATCGCCATCCTCATTGAGATCAAGGTTATTGACCGGATTATCTTTCTCGTTCAATCGTTTTTCAAAATCTTCCGGGGAAGAGGACGATTTAAACAAATCAAGAGCGCCTTCAAGGGAAAAATTGTCACCTGGCAAGCCGGTACTATCTGCTGAAACTGAATCCTGTGCACAAAGTTGGGATAACGGTATTGAAAACACGAGGACTGCTAGAAGTCGAAGGAAGTTCGTATTCATATAGATCAATTTAAGTTCTTGTAATATACGCTTGGTGTGCGTTGAATCAGTTTTGTTGCCTGCTGTTAGAGATTTGACATTAATTTAGGGAGAAAGTTTAATCCAAAGAAACTGAATGAAAGGAATGGGCTTGTCTACCATGCACAGAAGTAATCAAGAAAGTATGATGGAGATGATCAAACCTGTTGATTAGCCTGGATTGTTTTTTTAAGGACGATCACTTCCGATCATCTACAGCGTGTTTACAATTAGACAAAAGAATTCGTTATTCAAGCGGTGACTTGTGAATTCAAATCCGATGGTTCAAGATAGCCAAATCCAATGTTAACCCATGCTGGTATATCTGGATAATAAGATCAGGGATATTCATCCCTGTCTGGATGCAGTATCGCCGATACAGAATGAAGGGTAAGGAGTAGAGGGATCAAACACGGCCTATATCGAATGAACGACAGCCAGGGCTTTTTCGAGGAGGAGATGATGTCCTTTATTCATGACGTGCAGAATTTCGCGCTTTTGGGCCAGATATTGACGGGCATATGTGGGGGCAAATTCACGTATGGAGGTGCAATTATGTGTGATATCTCCATATTTAATTGATTGGGCAAATGGAGAAATTCTGCTCAGCCTCAAGGTTTCTAATCGATGCCGCTCGGCTTGATTCAATCCAGGACAAAGATCTTTTTCATATCGATTGGTCAGATCCATAACGGTGTCTGTAACAAGGGTTGGGTCTGCATGTACATAGTGCTCACGAACAAAGGAAAAAATATCATGGGGGCCAAAAGGAGTGTCTTCGACTACATCATGAAAGAGAGCGGCCAATATGGCTTCATCAGACGCCAAATAGTCGGCAACAATGGAGGCAACCGTCACAGGGTGTGTCCAATACGGTTCGAATGAATATTTTCGTTGCTGCTCACCGTGCCACAATTGGATCTGATTGATCGCGAGTTGGAAACGATCATGAAGGAGGTTTTCCATGGTATAAAGATACAGGCTCTGGAAAACAAAAAATAAAATCATCACGAACTTCTCAAATTTGTGATAATCTTATTTTTCACATAATCTGATAGCCTTCTCCTTTACTCCTCTACCCCTCCCCTCATCAACTCCTAATTTAATCATTCAACAATTGAAGGTGGAAAATGGGGAACGGTTCATTTACGGGTGCGGTGATCTTTTCAATGATTTGCCATGTATTTCCTTCGGGACCCCGAAAGACAAAACAGCGTTCACCAAATTCGTTGGGCATAATGGGCGTCGGTTCGAGGCCGGCTTCTGTGACGCCAACCCAAACCAAACTGAGGCGAGGGGTGTAAAATGTATGTGCAGTAATGCCGCTATATCCAGGTCGTTGTCGATCTGAACGATCAGAAGGAGGGTCCAGGGGCATAAAAAAGCGAAGTTTTCCGCAGATGTTATTCGGGGATCGAAAAGTTTGAAACCAATATGATTCGCCGGGGTTTAGCTGGTACAAATTGCGTGGTCCATTTAGCCATTCTCCCTCCAGAACAGGAGGGCCATCGGCCTGTAAGCCAAGGGCACTCACCAGGTAATTCAATTGTTGAAATGAATCTACATGAATAAAAAAATCATGATGAGTCAGTTCACTGGTTCCCAATTTTGTGGCCAGATGAATATTGCCATATCCGGGGATGGTATACCCATAACGTTGAAAAAAGAGGAGGTTGACCTCCTGGCCATAGACCGCCATTTCGCGGGTTGTTGCGGCACGCTCATAAAACGAGAACGGTCCATCTGAATCTCCCATGACACCTTGTCGAATGGGATCTGTCACCAGCCAGGGCTCCCCTCCTTCCCGAGCATCTGAATAAATATCGTGTAACCAGGAAATATCGGTTGTCAACATGGCAGCGATCCGCATTCCGATTGTACCGGGTGGTGCATAGCCCACACCAGGACCTTTTGGTTCGTCCCAAATCCACAAACGGATCAGACCATGGCTGTCACTCTTTCCATTCTGTAATCGATAACCTTTCAATGCAGAGGGAATACCATACAGATTTTGCGCAGCCAGTTTATTCAAGTAACCTGTATTGGTGACCCGGAAACCCAATTCACCATAATATCGCAAGGCAGCATTTAAATCATTGACACCAATTACTGCTTCATAGACCCCACTTATTCCATTGCCATCACCAGCCCAGGTGGCATCAAATTCTTCTGCCTCCTCAAAAGTTCTTGGTGTGATTTCACCTGCAGAATCAATCGGAAGAGCCGAAGGAACTTCTTGTGAAATTGCAAGGAAAGGAATGAGGAGAAAGGATATAAAGAAGAGCAAACGCATATGGTTGAAATTAAAGCACCAAAACTCAAAATCCAAATAACAAATAAATCACAAATTCCAATATTCAATGCCCAGATGGAAATCACAAAGCCCAAATAAGAAACCCGCCTGCCGGCGGCCAGGCAAAACACAAAGTCTAAATTCCAGCCTGCCGGCTGGCAGGCAAATGACCAAAAAGTAATATTATGTTTTGGTCATTTGAATTTAGGGTTTGGAATTTATTTGGTGCTTATTATTTGTTATTTGTTATTTCCTGAAGACCATATTTGTCAATTAAATACACCAGACTGGTAATGGCTGCTGCGCCGAGTTCCAGCTCGCGTTCATTGACATTTTGGATGCGATCATTGCGTGTGTGGTGAAAATCAAAATAGCGTTGCGGGTCGGGTTTAAAACCGACAAGCAGACCTTTCATGGGTTTCAGAGGACCGATATCGGCACCGCTGCCGCCTTGCGAAAGTGTGAGACCATAAGGTTCAAGTAAAGGGAGCCACTCGTTGGCTTTGCGATAATAGTTGGTAAATACTTCCGGATCAGCTTCCATAGAGAACCCTCGTGGTGTAAATCCACCGGCATCGGATTCGATTGCAGCCAGATGAAACGTATTGGACGTACGAGCTGAATCAGCGTATGCTTTACCACCACCCAGGCCACTTTCTTCATTCATAAAGAGGACAGCACGGATGGTATATCGCGGCGTATATCCGATCTGGTTGAGCAGGTTGAGGACGTCCATTGCCTGCACACAACCTGCACCATCATCATGAGCACCTCCGCCAACATCCCAGGAGTCGAGGTGTCCGCCGATCAGGATAACTGTGTCCGGGCTGACGGATCCGGTCATTTCACCGATCACATTATAGGATTTGAAGTTGCCCTTTGCTTTACATGAGGTAACCACAGTTGCATCCGTGCGCGCCTTTTTTTTGAGTTGATTGCTCAACCAGGTAGCATCATTGGTCGTGATGGCAATGGCAGGAATGGGTTCCATGTCGTCCGGGAAGATGGTCACACCTGTGTGGGGCACATCATCATAATTCGGTGTCATGGATCGAACCAAACAGGCTACCGCTCCATATTTGGCCGCTTTGGCTGGACCGTAGACACGTTGATCGACTGCCTTGCCATAAGCATGGAAGGGGTTCATATCTGTCACTTCCATCGGGCGGTTGTAAAATACAATTTTGCCTTCCAGTGCCCTACCGAGTGTGTCCACCTCATCCAGAGAATGGACTTCAACAATAGATGCTTGCACACCTCGACGTTTGGTCGATCCAGAATAGCCAAGGGCAAGGACATCGAGTTCCTTGATAATATTCCCATCCTGGCGAATAACCACTTGTTCTTTGTCTCCACGTTCCCAGACC
>JAHEAU010000220.1 GCA_024642625.1 Lewinellaceae bacterium | reverse complement strand
CTTTGGGACGGCGATCGCCAACCTTCTTGCCTTGAATGGGAAGGTTATTATGTTTAGTCGAAACCAGAATACAGTCGATACAATCAATCAGAAACACCAACATAAAGGTGTGAACTTTCATCCCAATATTGAGGCCACCAATGATCCAGCCTATCTCTGTGCATCCTGTTTCCTTATTTTCCCGATTGTCCCTTCAAATAGTTTTCGAGCGATGATGCGGACCTTTTCGCCCCATCTCCGCCCATATCATCTGATGATCCATGGAACGAAAGGATTTGACACCCGCAGCATCCCGGAAGATCAATTAGGTGAAACGCACCTTGATCGTTCCAATGTGAGCACAATGTGCGAGGTCATTTTACAGGAGAGCACGGTCCTTCGTGTGGGATGCCTCTCTGGGCCAAACCTTTCGTCAGAGATCATGGAAGGACAGCCTACAGCTACAGTTATTGCCAGTCAGTATGAAGAAGTGATCAAGATCGGGCAGGAAGCACTGAACAGTGCAAAATTTCATGTCTTTGGATCAGAAGATCGTCTGGGAGCAGAGTTATCCGGAGCCTTGAAAAATACCATAGCTATCGGATCTGGTATTCTGGGCGGATTAGGCATGGGTAAAAACATCCAGGCCATGCTGATTACCAGGGGACTTCATGAAATGGTCCACATAGGCAAAGCGCTGGGATCTGATAGCCGGGCATTTATTGGCACTGCGGGTATAGGCGATCTCATCGCGACAGCCATGAGTGAAAAAAGCAGGAATTACTCGTTTGGCAAGCGTCTAGCTGAAGGGGAAACCTATTTGGAGATCATGAAGACTATTCCCGAATTGGCAGAGGGGACAAGAACGTTAAAGATCGTAAAGCAACTCGCCAAGACGTATAAACTCCACATTCCAATCACAGACATCCTTTACCGTGTGGTATTTGATGGATTTTCCATCCACAAAGCCATCGACTATCTGATTCGGTATCCTTACGATATCGATGTCGACTTTCTATAAGCAGACTTATTGACCTTTTACGTCTGAGTTCGACTTCAGTTTATCTGCAAACTTCTCCCGTAGTTTTGCCATTTTTGGCGAAATCACGGCCCGGCAATATGGTTGACTGGCATTAAGAGAATAATAGTTCTGATGGTAGCTTTCTGCCAAATAAAAAGCTTTGAAAGGCGTCACCTCAGTCACGATCGGATCATCCCACAATAAGTCGGCAACCTCCTTGATGGATCGTTCGGCAATCTCCTTCTGTTCGTCAGAATGGTAAAAGATAGCTGATCGATATTGGGTACCAACATCATGTCCTTGCCGATTCAATGTTGTTGGGTCGTGAGTGCTCCAAAACACCTCCAGCAGTTCTTCAAATGTGATCTCGGCCGGATCAAAATGCACTTGGACAACCTCAGCGTGTCCCGTTGTACCTGACCCAATTTCCCGATAAGTCGGATTCACAGTTGAACCTCCAGAATATCCGGATTCTACCTTATAAACTCCTTTCAGATCCTGGTAAACGGCTTCTACGCACCAGAAGCATCCGCCGGCGAGTGTGGCTATTTCTAATCCTGGTTTGTCCATATCGAGGGAATTCTGTTCGCTGTTTGTAATTGGAGACGATTCGGAAGTTTGTTGAGCACATGCGGTGAGGCTCATCAGAGTCATAAATAGAATGATATGCAGGGAAATCTTCATTTCGTATCTGGTTTAAAGACGAGAGAAATAGAATTCACACAGTGGCGGGTTTCCTTGTCTGTAAAATGTTCGTTCAAGAAAACATGCCCTAAATGTGCCTGACAATTCTGGCAAACGATCTCTGTGCGCATCCCGTCGGCATCGGGAATACGGGTGACTGCTCCTTTGATTTCCTGATCAAAACTGGGCCATCCACATCTGGAATCAAATTTATCATCTGACTTGTAAAGAGCTGCATCACATCGACGGCAGTGATATATCCCTATTTCATGGTTATCGTAGTATTCTCCTGTAAACGCACGTTCAGTTCCCTTGCCCTGGATGACACGGAGCTCATCCGAATTCAAAATGCGCCAACCGTTTTCGTCAGTTTTGAGCACAGACGTCTGCTTTTGCTCCTGGGCGCAGGCCATTATGGTCAGAAAAGGTAGCAAAGTGAGGAAAAAGAATCTCAGGTTCATATTGAATCAGCTTTAAAGAAGAGTGAAACGGAATTAACACAATGCCTGGTGTTTTTTGAGGTCAGTCGTTCGCCTTGAAAGACATGCCCCAAATGCCCCTGGCAAGCGGTACAGACGATTTCAACCCGACGGCCATCAGCATCCGTGTTGCGTCGTACAGCCCCTGCGATTTCATCATCGAAACTGGGCCATCCACATCCGGAGTCAAACTTATCAGAGGAACGATAAAGGGGGGCATCGCAGCGACGGCAATGAAACGTACCGGAAACGTGATGATTGTTGTATTCACCGGTAAAGGGTCGTTCTGTGCCTTTTTCTTCGATAACCCGCTGTTCTTCCGGGCTGAGTTGTCTCCACGTTGATGAATCCATATCCCATTTAGGAAATATAACCGAAGAACTGGGCGGAAGGTTTATATGGTTACAGTTAGGCGGTTTAAACTAGGCCCACTTGACGTCATCATTTATCGACACTGGTCCTCCTTCCAGAATACGGCCCGTTACACCACCTCGATTGGCGAGAGACTTCCGGCCGCCTTCGCCAAGATTTTCATCCATCCGCTTGCAGGGATGGCAGTCACCTGTCACTTCAATTAGACATGACCCCAAACGAAGAAACCCTTTTTGAAACTGGTGCAAATCAATACCTGATACCACAATATTGCGCCGCACTAGACCTGGATCAATTTCAGATCGGCCCAAATCAGTAGCAGCGGCCTGTAAATCTTCTTCCATAATCAGGGTGATCTGCCTATTCCCACCTGTATCCTGATAATGATCGCCTTCTAATCCGTAACCATTCGACCAGCTTGTGTCTGTTCTTCCATGCGATCATTGTGATTTGTGGCACCCAAGATAATGAATGGGGATTTTATAGGTTTGCTATTCGCCCCCTCCGAGTGCTCGGGGTCGGGGCATTTCGCTACTTTAATCTGAATCAAATAAGCGGTTCTCGCAAGGGCCCGGACGCCCCGAACCCTCGGGGGTCCGGATCCAGACATGGCCCAAAGGGGGCCATCGTCAGGGCGCAAAAGGCGCGAGGTCAATAAGGCCCGGACGCCATGGGTCCGGATCCAGACATGGCCTTAAGGGCATCGTCTGGGCGCGAAGAAACTCTTTAGCTTGTTTCCGTTTTCCCACTACCTCATGGTCTCAGAGTCTCACTGTCTCTTTTCACCACAGTGGGCACAGAGTTTCACAGAGTTTTTCTCATCACTCACTTCGTCCCTCAGTCGCTTTGTCTCTCCGTCATCCCGATTTCCGCCTTCCCATTTCCGACTTTGATTGCCTTTTCTACCCTACCACACAAGGCCCAAACACACTTTTTTCATAGAAATATTGAATAAAAACACCTCAATTCAGCCCCTTTGGAACAATTTATTTTCACAATCCGCTGTTGAAGTAAAAATGTAGTGTCATTAACATCTATCATTCAATGTTTTATAATTGATGTTATTCCACTATATGAAAACAAGCCTTCACAATTTGATGTTTTTGTTTTTGTTTCAGGGAGGCCCAGAGTTCATCTTTGTAATGTGATCAGGAAGTTGATTACAACCAACAACAAGAAGTTAGTTCATGGGATTATAAATTAGGTCATGCAGGACAGTAAAAAGTTACTGTCCTGCATATCCGCCGCGAGCCAGCCGTTAAGAAGAGCTTAAAGCCGAAACAACGAGATCACTGGCACGTTGATTAACTAGACACTGTTCATGGGATTATAATTTGTTGCAAAGCCCCGTCATGAAAGCATGACGGGGCTTTTGCATTCCAGGAACCCCTCGATCCGATCAAATGAATTACTTTTGCCGCAAAAGAAGACCATCCATGAATTTGCACGAATACCAGGGTAAGGAATTATTGAAGCAGTTTGGCGTACAGATCCAGGAAGGTGTCCTGGCCCAAACAGTCGAAGAAGCGGTTCAAGCCGCTCAAACCATCAAGGAGAAGTACCAATCAGATTGGTGTGTCATCAAGGCGCAAGTGCATGCTGGTGGTCGTGGTAAAGGCGGAGGCATTAAGCTCGCCAAAAACCCGGATCAGGTTCGTGAACATGCGACCAACATTCTCGGAATGCACCTGGTTACTCCCCAAACTTCCAAAGAGGGCAAACTGGTAAGCAAGGTGCTGGTCACACAGGATGTGTACTACCCCGGTGATGAAGAACCCAATGAATTTTATATCTCCATCCTCACCGATCGCAGTCGCCAGTGCAACGTGATCATCTATTCCACTGAAGGTGGAATGGACATCGAAGCCGTTGCGGAAGAAACCCCTCACTTGGTTCACAGTGAATTCATTGACCCAACCCTGGGCCTCCTCCCCTTTCAGATCAACAAGATTGCATTCAATCTGGGATTGAGTGGCAAAGCATTCAAGGAGATGCGGAGCTTCATCAAGTCGTTATACACGGCATTTATTTCCTCGGATGCCTCCCTGTTCGAGATCAACCCATGTTTGAAGACGAGCGACTCCCGGATCATGGCTGTAGATGCCAAGGTGGCCCTGGATGACAATGCGCTGTTCCGCCACCCGGATCTGGAAGCCATGCGTGACCCCATGGAAGAAGATCCCACAGAGGTTGAAGCCAGAGAGCACGACCTCAACTATGTCAAGCTCGACGGTAATGTCGGATGCATGGTCAACGGTGCCGGTTTGGCAATGGCAACCATGGATATTATCAAGCTTTCCGGTGGCGAACCTGCCAACTTCCTCGATGTCGGTGGTACAGCAGATGCAGCTCGTGTCGAACAAGCATTCCGGATCATCCTGAAGGACCCGAATGAAAGGCCATTTTGATCAACATTTTCGGTGGAATTGTCCGCTGTGATCGTGTAGCCCAAGGTGTTGTCGATGCCTGTAACAATATCGGCGACCTTCAGGTACCGATTATTGTTCGCCTGCAAGGCACCAATGCAGATATCGCTCAAAAGATCATCCAGGAATCCGGACTAAAGGTCCATGCAGCAATTCTCCTTCAGGAGGCCGCTGATCTGGTGAATCAAGCTATTCAGTAGTCGAGGAGTTTTGTTAAACGCTAAGACGCCAAGACACTAAGGTTTTTTGCCTTGATATCTAGATTTGTGTATTTCTGGACTCGTTGCCAAATCAGAGCCTATTGGGTTATGGAATTATGGTGTTAAGGCGTTATAGAGGGTGTTTATTCGTTTATGCGTTTATTGGTTTATTTCCCACCTCTCTAAAGAAGCAACTGATAGACCGTCATTGCAATTAGGTATTGGAAGATGCATATGCAACTCCAGCGCAAATTGTAAAAGAAGTAGCAGAATCAAAAATCGACAGGAGGCGTCATCCTCCAGAATGACCCCGGCGGGGTCACATGTCGGTAGAAAATATAGGTAAACGCAACTCGACCCAGGATGGGTCGCATGTCACCTGCGGAGGATCATTTTCCATTTGTGGTGGAGGTGTTTATTCGTTTATGGGTATATTCGTTTATCAGCTTATAAGGTGCCCACGTCGCCAAGGGAGGGCCCAGCACATTTTAAAATAGAATGTAAAGAAGCTAGGATCCTGGGCCTTCCCCAAACGTAAAAACGACGTAGCCCAGGGTTTTAACCCTGGGGTTTGGTGGTATATACTATCAGAAAACCATTTTAATGGTTTACCCTTTTAGAGAGGATCATAATCCTGAAAAATCAACACCCCCCAATATCCTCTTTCATCCTTATTTTGAGGCATGATCAACCTCCTTTCTGATACCCTGACCAAACCGACACCACCCATGCTTCAGGCCATGATGGCCGCCGAAGTGGGCGACGACGTCTTTGGAGAAGACCCCACCATAAACCGACTGGAACGAACCGTTGCTGAACGCTTTGGCATGGACGCCGCCCTCTTCTGCCCATCCGGCACA
>JAHEAU010000022.1 GCA_024642625.1 Lewinellaceae bacterium | reverse complement strand
TTTACCGTCTGTTATGGACCGGAAGAAGTTGACATTGCCATTGATCCGCCACCATGAAATGGGCTGATAGGAGAGTGTGACTTCCAATCCGATATCTTCCTGTGAGGAAAGATTTTCCGGGCGGATATAGCTTATGCCGTCTTCATCGACAGTCCTGATTCGATCAATGACATGATCTGTTGTTCGATAAAAGAGAACGGGTGAAAAACTGCCTTTTGACCAGGTCTTCAGGTATCCCAGTTCATATGCATTTGTGAGTTCTGGATTGAGATTTGGATTGCCTGTCCAAATGTTGCGAACATCGCTAAAGGTCAGAAAGGGATTCAATTCACGAAATCCTGGTCGATTGATCCTGCGGCTGTAGCTTATCTGAATGCTGTGTTCTTGTGGGAATTGGTAAGTTATATGGGCACTGGGGAATAGTTGTCCGTAGGATCGACGATTGGCGTCACCCGTTTCAATTAGTTTTGTCCCAATATCCGAATATTCATACCGCAGTCCGGCCTGGATCGAAATAGGTTTCCATTGCTCACCCCAGATGGCATAGGCAGCATAAATATCCTCACCGTATTGAAATTGGTTTTTAAACCCGGGAAGAGTAGACCATCCAATATCTGTAAGCTCTTCAACTTCAAAATTATTATCAATGTTTCGGAGACCCGCTCGCAAACCCAGCTCCAGTTGGCCAGTTGTTGATAGTGGTAACTGGTAATCTGATTGAATAATCAGTTGACGCTCGGATTCCATATTCTCCGAGCGTTGTCGCAAGTCTTCACCTGCCGGAATTCCGTTGTCGGGAAGGATGTATTCCTCTTTGAACTGAGATGTCTCGTGTTCGCCATTATCCTGGTATCGTACATCAGCAGTCCAGACATGATCTTCCTTTCCGAATGTCCGTTTCCAGTTGATTGCATATTCAAGGGTTGGTTCCAGCTCCGTCTCATCATCCGATCTGAATGTGATCAATGTTGGATGTTGAAGGTCTGCCAGGTAATCCCTATAAGTCAGTTTGGTATGGTTGTCATCCTGACTATAACGATAGTTGAAAGAAGATGTC
Organism: Lewinellaceae bacterium; assembly: GCA_024642625.1. Classification (GTDB taxonomy): domain Bacteria; phylum Bacteroidota; class Bacteroidia; order Chitinophagales; family Saprospiraceae; genus JAGNXB01. The sequence continues at coordinate 22,464 of JAHEAU010000022.1, read as the reverse complement.
AGCGTGCCTTCCTGTCCAATAAATAGATCGATCCCCAATCGGATATTATTGGACAGACTGGTTCTGTCTTGCTCGCGGATTTGATCATTGATAAAGATGGAGTCGTTGCGATAAAACTCCTGGTATTGCGTACTCCTTCCTGGACTTGTCCGATAGCGGATCCCATAATTGGCAAATAGGTTAATGATTGACCTTCGATAATTCACATTTGCTGCAGCACCCAATTCATAGGGCCATCCCACAGTTGTTTCAAAACTGCCATTCCAGCCCTTTTGTCGTTCTTTTTTCAAGACGATATTGATAATTCCGGCCATACCTTCCGCCTCATACCTGGCTGATGGATTGGTAATGACTTCAATCCGATCGATCAGATTGGATGGAAGAGAACGCAACCCATTACTGTCACCTACCCCAATCAAACCTGATGGTCGTCCATCAACCAGAAGTCGTACACCCTGGCTACCCCGCAAACTGACATTCCCTTCTACATCTACTGTGACTGAGGGAACATTATCCAAAATGTCTGCGGCTGTACTTCCTGAGTTGGCGATATCCTTGCCGACATTGTAGACCTTTTTGTCCAATTTCAACTGCATTTGTGTCTTATCTGCGCTGACTTCAACTTCACTGAGAAGTGCTGCTTTCGGATGGATACTGACTGTTCCCAGATCGAGACGGTCTCCCTGAATGATCTGCACGGGTCCGATTATCTGGGAAGCATACGCGATATAATCGACCCGAATCAGATATCTGGAAGCCGGAACGACAAGTTCAAGTTCACCCTGACTGGATGTGATTCCTCCGGAAATAGAAAGCGAATCTGATGCCTGTAATAGAGTAATTGTGGCGAATTCCAATGGAGAATCGGTATCCTCATCGATGATGCGAATGGTCAACGTACCAGTTTGTGCCCATAAAGGAGATGAAAGAAGACAAAAAGTCAAACAGAGGAACAGGTGATGCATGAAAACCAGAGATATCAGGAGGTCAAAAAGACCCGTTTAGAAATACAGTTCAGGCAAGAAGTCCATCCTGACATAAACTCTTGCTACAAACCAAAAAACAAGCCGGAAGTTCATTATTGATATGGTAATTGGGATGGCAAGCTTCATTAAACCTAATTCGGTTTCCTTCGTTTCGCTGGTTGTTGGATAATGTATCTTTATTGTATGATGCGAGACGACATACTGATCAAAATGCGTCGTTATTGCGATTATCAGGATCGATGTCATCAGGAGGTCAGGTCCAAGCTGATCCGACTTGAGGTATATGGTGAGGAGCTTGAACAGGTAATGGCTAACCTCGTTGAAGAAGACCTTTTGAATGAAGAGCGTTTTGCCCGCAGTTTTACAAGGGGCCGCTACCGGATCAAGTCCTGGGGGCGACATCGGATCACTCGGGAACTAAAACAACGACACATCAGTGAATACTGTATTCGGAAAGCCATGGAGGAAATCGATGAAGAAGAATATCGTAAAAACCTCGTCCAGGTCCTACTGCGCAGGTCAAATTATCTGGTGTTCGATTGGCCTCGAGGCAAGAAGGAAGAGGATCTCCGGGAACACGCCATGCGCAAGGGCTATGAATTGCCATTGATCATCAATGCCATTCAGGAAGTCCTGGATTAACAACCTGTCAACCAGCCGACTAATACCGGTTTTACGGTGGATAATCTTCGTAGAAGGTGTTATCCTTGCTCTACACCCACAAGCGATGAACACGACCCTGGAATCGCCCGAAAATCTCGTGCCCGATCAACGCAAACTGGCCTTGCCAATCCTGGAAGGTTGGCTTTTCGAACCTGTCAAAAATGTCCGGTATCTGGAAGCGCAAGGAAGCTATACCATGTTGCATCTGCAGTCTGGATCTTCCATTCTTGTCAGCAGAAATCTGGCTGCCTTGGAAGTTCAAATCAATGATCCAATCGCATTTGTTCGGATTCATCGGTCGTTTATACTGCATCTGACTTTTCTGAGAAAATATATCAAAACGAAAAGTCCAACACTCCTTCTGGATGACGGTACATCGTTACCCCTCTCTGTTTCTCGTAAATCAGCTTTCATGGAAGCGATGCAGCATTTTTTCCGGTTTTAGTGCGGGAATACTTGATCGAAGGTCTTCTCGCACTTGGGGAGGCATTGGGCGCTAGGTATTGGGCGTTGGGTTATGGAAGCTTTTTTCTCCTTCACCCCTCGACTCCAAACTCCTTGACTTGGAAAGACCTTTCAGAAACAGCCTAGCTGTCTTGCGACCATGACCTCCTTTGAATGGGAGTTGCTGTTTTTGAACAGATCAGCGGACAAAATTGTCTATACTTGCAGGTCAAACCTATACGCTTCCCTGTGAAACGATTCCCCTTTATCCTGCTTGTTATTGTTGTTGTTCTAATCATTGATCAATCCTTGAAGATCTGGGTCAAGACACATATGCAAATCGGAGAAGAATTTCCGATACTTGGTCAACGTTGGGCCTTTATTCATTTTGTAGAAAATGAAGGCATGGCTTTCGGGTGGCAGATACCCGCTGTTTACGGCAAATTAATCCTGTCTTTGTTCCGGTTGGGAGCGATTGTTTTTCTTGCCTATATTCTTCGACAGCTCATGCGAGCAGAAGCCAGCTTGGGCCTACTCGCCTGTTTTGCCCTGATTTTTGCTGGAGCATTGGGCAATATCATTGATAGTGTGTTGTATGGTTTGATCTTTTCAGTCTCACCCTATCATGGAGGATTGGCAGAGATGTTTCCTGCTGCCGGGGGATATGCCGGTATACTACACGGCAAGGTTGTCGATATGTTCTATTTCCCGATGATCGAAAGTGTATGGCCGTCTTGGGTGCCCTTTGTCGGTGGGGATCCGTTTCTGTTCTTTCGCCCGGTATTCAATGTAGCTGATGCATCGATATCGGTAGGGGTGGCCTTACTTCTCCTGTTCTATAGAAGTTTTTTCACACAGGAAGCTTCCGATCCAGTTAAGGAAGTGGAGTCAACATCCACAGGAATCCAGGAGTAATTGGATTCATTTTTCAAGTTTTTTAAAAGAAGGTGGGTTTTGTGACAAGCAGTTAGCGCTTGCGAACAGCCTCGTTATATCGTCGAATCGCCTTCACAGCCTTTTCTATCGTCGGATAATTAAGGTTGTAATGCACATATTTCCCATCCCGATCTGCATCAACGAGCTGTGTGTCTCTTAAGATACGCAAATGTTGTGACGTAATGGACTGCTCCAACTTCAGGGTATTGTAGATCTTATTGACATTGATCGCATTGTTCTTGTCAATAAAATCAAGGATCTTCAATCGTAATGGGTGAGCGAGAGCACGTAACAGCTCTGACGACAAATGCAATTTGTCGCTGTCAATCCCGACCTTGACTCTCTTCATGGTTGCGCGTTGTACTGAATAAGTAGTTTACCTCGTACAAATATCCACTTTTTATCCTTTTTGCCCAACCATGTGAACTAAAAAATGCTGTAAATCCATTGACTTACAGCATTTTCTATGCCTCATACAAATAGCGATATGAAGTTATATTATATTACATATTCTCTTATCTGCCATCCAATTAGCCTGTGGCAGAGAGGTGTAAAACCCCCTGTTCTTCAGGCAAAAGATTTGTTAAAAATTAGGCTGCTAATTCTTCAACCAAACGCGAAATTTGTGACAATCTCTCGCGATCCAGCATATAATTGATGAATTTGCCCCTTCGTTGGGTGATCACAACACCTGCTCTTCTAAGGATAGCCAGGTGCTGAGAGGCAACGGATTGTTCGAGACGAAGTTTGATATAAATATCCGTCACGGTCATACTCTCGTTGTCTTCTAAAAGGTCGATGATACTTTGCCGCAACTTGTGGTTTACAGCGCGAAGGACCAACACAGCTTTCCGGAGCTCTGCATAATCCAACTGAATATCATTCTTGCCTTTCTTGAGAATGACGGTTTCATTTTTCTGTTTTCTCATGGGTCATTGTTCTTGTGGCGGTTTCCCAAACCAGTTTTTTCCTTGCGAAATCTGTACCAAAAGTCATCGAACCACTTCTTTCACCAAAGATCCCTTCAGACGTTTCCCCGTCTTTATGGGATAAATAGCTATATGAAGGACAAATATATTATAAATATTTGTCAGATGTAAGGATACTGATGGTCAAACCATCAATATCGATTACAGGTCGATCCGGCAAGCAATCCTGAGATTGCCTGGCGTTGTAGGTAAAGGGGGAATGGGGTTACCCAGTGCCGCAAGGAGCACTGGATGACATATAGAGCATAAAAGACCGTGCCAATCTCACTCAGCAGGACCTGGAATTTTCATGCTTTTGGGAATGGTGACGTTCGGAGGTTTCAAATAAAGGGGCTCTATATAAGCCAAATCAGCCCATTTGCCCTGTTGAAACGCCTCTTCAGCCTGATCCACCAAGTGCATTGCTGAACACCTTACCGATGTCTCCTTTATCGGTGCCTCTGGCCACAATTCAGCCACCTTGGGCCCGCCATCACCACAGATATAAACCAGATCTTCGCCTTTGTCCAACCAGGAAGTCCAGGGTATTTCGTCCAGGATCACAGGAATTGGGCCCTCATCCCTGGCCGCCCGATGTGCATAGAGATAAACCTCAGACCGGCGGGCATCGATGGCACTGAGATAACTTGAGGCCCCTGGGTTCAGCTTTGCACACGCACGCGCCATAGCTTCCAAAGTGGACACCGGAAGGACCGGAATCCCAAGCCCGTAGGCCATCCCTTTTGCAGTTGACAACCCGACACGCAATCCGGTATACGAACCTGGACCAATGCTCACCCCGATTCCGTCCAATACTGAAGGGTCAATATTCGCTTCCTCCAAACTCTCTTGAATAAATACAGCCAACCGTTCTGCATGCACATAACCGTCATCCGAACTACGAACCGCGATGATTTCTCCATCCCGGGCGATGGCCACAGAACAGTTCGCGGTTGCCGTTTCTATGAGCAGGATCAGCGCCATTGAATTGTCTTTCGTCTGGCAAACGTCCCTTTCCCCGGGAGATCAGCTACAAACCGGATGACAGCATAGCGGCTCAATAAAAAGAGAAGACATTCACCACCTAACAGGACGATCCATCCCGCTATGAACAATGAATTTCTAATCCAAACGACCATCGACAGTTTTTCTTCCCCAAATGGTCGAATCCACAATGTCTCCATCATAATAACCAGAACAGTGGCCAAAAACAAACCTATCGATATGGCGCGAATAGATTGCCTCGACGACTTCCTCGATCGATTCTGACACCGGACCAGGAATCTGGCAGCAAGGGTATGTGCAGGATCCAGGCGCAAAAGCTCACGAAGAATATGCACACACTGTCCTTCTTCGCCCTTGTGAAAACAGGCAGCTGCTTTTCGAAAAAGGAGATGATGAAAGAGTTCCTCTTCTCGACGACCATATTGCGGACGATCTACAGTCATAGCGATACCTTCATCCACTCGATGAAGAAATTCATCATACTCACCACATTCGAACAATGCATCCAGATAGATGATCAGGATATCATAAAATTCTTCTTGATCCAACCGTCGCAAGGCAGATTCATGCTTTTCCACATATCGCCGCACAGCATGATGTGCATCACCTCGCAAACGGTTGATTTGCTGACGAAAGCGAGATGAACGGTCTGGACTCATGGAATAGCTATGAGCGGATATAAAACGGGTTTACTGGGACCTGCATCCAAGACAAAGGATGGGATCTGGATGTTCAACAGGTAAAGACCATCGTTTTGTTCCTCTGGAACAAAAATCATTTCCGTGATCGTTGCATCCTCTCGAATGGCATCAGGATATCCCCACCAAATGTGATGCGCTGTCAAGGTGCCACCATCTTCTTCCCGATCTATGGATGGCAGGTCGACAAGCAAGTGCCGGACTCCTCGTGAAACAAGATAAGATACGCCTTCAGGATCCAGATAAGGTGGATTTGACCCCGACCAGGTCCTGCTAGTTTTGTCGGGATGGTTGGGTAAAGTGCGAATGACAACTGCTTCCACAGCGTCTTCTCCGAGCGTCTCGCGGAGTTGACCTGACTGGATAATCAGGTCCCCATTTTCATGACGGGTGGGGAGAATACTGATCAATCGGGCCGAAAAATGAAACTGACGCAAACAATCGTGGAGCGATACCCGCTCATGGGCAATATGGCCATGGCACTCCGTGTGTGTTCCATTGCCATGTGGATTGAGGTAGACATTGACATAATTCACTGCACCTCCTTGACGGGTATCACCGATAAAGGTGCCCATTCGAACGGGCTCTATTCGGAATGGTGGTGCATAATATGCATTTGGAGTAAGTGCATCAGGAACCAGCGGAATAGAAATATCCACTGGCTGGCGCAAGTCTGCTCGATACCGTCGATGATCTATGGTTAGAAACGCTTCCATCTAATTGCGGAGGTCACGACCCCAAGCCAGTTTTTCACGCATCGTCGAGAGGAAGGAATAACCGTGAAACTGAATCAGTCTCAATGAAAATGGTGCTCGACGTATAGCGATTTGATGATCTGTAGTGATGGTGGCAAAGCGGGAGTCCAGGGTGCAAAGAAAGCTGTCTGTCCGTCCAGTGACCTCAAAAGACAGCACGGATTTGTCCGGGATCACGATTGGCCGAACGCCCAAATTGTGCGGAGCGACCGGGCTAATTACAAAATTTCCAGATCCGGGAAACACAATTGGACCTCCACAACTCAGGGAATAACCAGTACTTCCTGTTGGTGTCGCAATGATCAATCCATCGGCCCAATAGGTATTCATAAAATCACCATTCATGTAGGCATCCACGGTAATCATGGACGAGGTATCCCGTTTGAGAATGGTAAAATCATTCAGCGCGTAAGGGCAATCACCAAAAAGATCTATGCTCGATTCCAATTGAAGCAATGCGCGTTCCTCAATGTCAAACCGACCTGCCACAAAATCTGATATTGCTGACTGGATCTGGCTTTCTTCAAGGCCGGCTAAAAAGCCCAATCGGCCAAGATTGATGCCGATCAAAGGGATGCCGCTATCACGTACCAGGGTCAAGGCATTGAGAAAGGTGCCATCCCCTCCGAGACAGAAAAAAGCTTCAACCTGGCAGGCCAGTAATTCTTCGTAGTTACTATAGGTCCGCCAGTCACCAGATCGAATGCCATGGTCCTCAAGCGTCTTTGCCATATCAGAAAACACCACGTAGTTGATCTGTTGATCAGCTAATGCATGCATCAAGGTCTCCAATACAGGGAGATCATCTAATTTGAAGACACGGCTGTATAAGGCTACATTCATCGTACGGAAAAGCTCGTTTGTAAAAATAGTCCATTCTCTCCTAGTCCGTTCACATTCCACCGAATGGAGAAAATATCATCATAGAAAAAACGTAAATCCAGGCCTGCACCAGCGGACATCATCCACTTGTCACGAAGCGGATTTTTGGCAGAAAAATATGGATCATGTACAACACCATGATCAGTGTGAACGTGGGCATAAACGCGAATAGGTACAGATGAGAACGACTTCATTGGCAACCAGGTCGGCCAGGGCAGTGGCACATCCTTTTCCCAGAGGCGGATGCGCCAGGCCGCCTGAATCAAACCAAAGTCCATTCCGTCGATCACATAATGTTCATATCCTCTAACGAGGCGTTGACCATATCCCAGGGCTTGGTAATCATAGTTTCCGGGGTTGGTTCGATGGATCTGATACCGCCCACGAACAATCCATTCAAAACCATGGCCGCTGCCAGTTGGCGAATAAGCCAACAAGGCCGATTCAATCCACCAACGATCTCTTTCTTCAAAAATACCCAGACCTTCTTTTACCATCTCTCCACTCCAGGCATAGCCCTTGAACGGATACGGACGATCGTCCAACCGATCGAAGGTTGATTGACCCCAAATAGAGAAATAGTTAATCTTATTCCCGGAATGACTGAAAAAGGAAGGGTTGAGTTCATTCACAACTTGCGGATCAACTTTCGCTTGTTTATAATTCAAACCCAAAGCAAATCGCCATCGCAAATAAGGGCGAAAACGGACATTCGCCTGTACCATCGTTTTCTCAAGCATCCATCGGTTGAAATCCCGAAAAAACAACTGGCGATCTTCTTCAGCTACATAGTTGATCTCACGGAACCGCTGATAAAAAGCTAAAAAACCAATACCCCATTTAGGATAGTTCGGCAATTGTTGGAGGTCATAGGCCAATTCGTATTTATGAGAATAGCCTCCTTGTATTTTAAGTTTAAGCAAGTCGCCCCATCCGGTCAGATTGTAATGGTTGAGGTACATCCCGTAGTTGACGCGATTGAAGTCGCGATTAAAATCTTTCCACCAGACATTGAAGTTACGGTCCGCTAATTCGAAAATGGGAATAGGAAAGATGTACCAACCTTCGCGGACCCGAATACAAATAGAAAGAGTGTCATCATCCTGTCTACACGGCTGGACCTGTACATTCACAAAGAGGGCAGTATTGCCCAACAGACGTTCGCTTTCGGATAGTGCAACAGGAATATCCTTGGAATGCACCCGTTGTCCCGGGTGCAGGGCCATTTCCCTCAGAATAACTGAACGTTTAGTTCGTTTGTTCCCCTCAATCCGATAATCACCAACAATCAGAGAATCCTGACCGGAAAGGGAAACCGGGGCATACAGAAAGGCGACCGCGAAAGCAAGAGCAAGCGCCATCAACCGGCCTGCTATCGTACACGATCGAATAAAAAGCCACAAGTGGTGGATCAACGTCCGAATTACATTGCACGCATGGCCTTGACCAGGGAGGTCAACACAAACGGCAGGGTAACCCAAAACCACTCGGGTTTGAAGATCAACAAGGCGATGGTGGCTACAGTGGATACAAGAAAGAGCAACCAGGCCCCCGTCGTTGATGTCGTACTTTGCTCCATGAATGCGAATTTGATGGCAAAAGTACGATCTGTTGACGAAATTTGACAATTCCTGTACAGATTCATATGACTAATCAGTTCCTTTTCTCATTACCACCCTGCTCCCGGGGATTTCATGTAATCACATCGCATGTGCTGAAGGAGCTTTATCCATTACCTGATTCAGGCGTTTTACACCTGTTTATTCAGCATACATCTGCCGCTCTCGCCATCAATGAAGCTGCGGACCCGGATGTCCTCGTTGATTTTGAAACCGTGTTCAATCACCTCGTTCCGGAGCAGATGCCATTCCTGACACATACCCTTGAAGGACCCGATGACATGCCTGCTCATATTAAATCTGTCCTTGCGGGATCTTCGATCACCATCCCAATTGTCAATGGACAACTTGCTCTGGGCACCTGGCAGGGGATCTATTTATGTGAATTTCGGAATCGAGGTGGGGCCAGGAGGCTGGTGGCGAGTGTTTTGAGCTGATTCGTAATTTGCTGTTCGCCTTTCGCTGTTCGCCCCGACCGTCAGGTTGGCAAATTCTACATATCACGTCGACCACATGAAAGATAGAAGATTGCCATTTCAGTAACAGTCACCTAAATGACCTCTTTTGAATTCGCTGTCAAGAGTAATTGCATATCGGCATATCCCCAGTCAACAATCTTCTGGACAATCGGAAGCAATGTTTTCCCGCGATCTGTCAGCGCATATTCCACTTTAGGTGGAACCTCCGGATAAGCCTTACGGTTGATCATTTTCATTGTTTCCAGATGCCGTAATTCCTGGATAAGCATCTTTTCTGAAATGCCCAACACTTCGCGTTTCAATTCACCAAAGCGTCGACATCCATCACGCATGCTCCACAGGATACCGATTCGCCACTTGCCTCCGATAAATTGTTGAGTGTGTTGAACCGGACAATCTTCCAATGTCGGTTTACTCATTTTTTATCTGTTTAATAATTTGTTAATCATTGATAATCAATAATCTATTTCCAATTAGTGAGTACCTTACTTTTTAGTAAGTACTTGTACAATAGAAGGTATTCAATTACCTTGAAAGAAAAAATGAACAGAAAGGACTTCCTACAATCCTCTGCACTAATTGGTCTAGCGTCATTCCTTCCCAATTCAAACCCGTTACATATGCATTCGCTAATGGGAAATCCAGTCCATGCGACACCTGATCTTTCAAATTCATATTGGTACATTGGTCACCTGATGAGTATCCTGATCTCATCCAAAGATACCAATGGTGCGTTTGCTCTAATCCATGGTTTTGAAATCCAGGGCTTGGAGCCACCACCTCATACACATACTCGTGAGGACGAATCCTTCTATCTTCTTGATGGCGAAATCAATTATTATGTAGGCGATCAAACCATCCATGCAACAAAAGGGGATTGGGTTTTTTTACCACGAGGCGTTCAGCATACCTTCCAGGTGGTTACCCCACAGGCGGAAGTACTAATGCACCTTACCCCGGGCGGATTTGAGAATTATTTTATTGATATGTCCGAACCAGCTCTGGAATTGGTCATTCCACCACGGCCACAAGGTCCACCTGATGTCCAGCGAATCATTGAGACAGCATCCAGATATGGCATCCAATTCCCGAAGAGATAGGACAATAACCTAGACAGTCACACCACCTTCTTTATACTTCCCTTTGCTCTTCCGGATACGAACAGCGACGACCTTATACTCGGGGCACATAGCCTCTGAATCGTGTTCGTCGGAGGTCAGGTTATTCACCATGATTTCCGGGAAGTGAAAGGTGGTACTTAATACACCTGGGCGGACCTCATCCGTCACCTTGGCTTTGATGTCAACTTTACCTCGAGGTGATTCGACACAGATCATATCCCCATCATTCAGGCGATAGGCGACTGCATCATCCGGATGAATCATGAGGGAATCCTCGGTAAGGATTTCCACATTACCTGTCCGGCGAGTCATGGCTCCGCAGTTATAGTGTTCCAACTCACGGTTTGTGGTTAGAATAAAAGGATAATCCTTCTGGTTTTCCAATAATTCACCACTCTCACGCCAGTCGAAGAACTCAAAAAATCCTTTGCCTCGCTTGAAGGTTTCTCCGTGTAGGATTTGCGTGTCTTTGCCGTCTGGCGTGACTGGCCATTGTTTGCCATTGTCACCCAATTCTTCCCAGCGTATACCGGCAAAAAACGGTACGATCTGGGAAACTTCTTCAAGGACACCGGCGGCCGTATAGTCCGCTTGTTCAAAGCCCATCCGGTTCATGATGTCGGCAATGATCTGACCATCCGGTTTGGTACCGGGTAATGGTGGAATCACTGCATTGACCCGCTGCACCCGGCGCTCACCATTCGTAAACGTACCATCCTTCTCCAGGAAGGAGGAAGCTGGCAGAACCACGTCGGCCAGCTTGGCAGTCTCCGTCATAAAGAGTTCCTGAACTACTAAGAGCTCAAGATTTTTTAAAGCCTTGGTCACCTTGGCCGTATTCGGATCTGTCTGGACAACATCTTCTCCGATGAGCCATAGTGATTTGAGATCGCCGGCAATGGCGGCGTCAAACATCTCTGGAATCTTGTATCCTTTGCCCTTGGGTTGCGGGACGCCGTAGTGTTTGTCGTAACGTTCAATTACTTCCGATTTGGTCAGATCATAATAACCAGCACCCTGGTGAGGCTGGCAGCCCATATCGGCAGCACCTTGCACGTTGTTTTGTCCGCGGAGTGGATTCACACCTACGCCTGGACGACCGATATTACCAGTGATCATTGCCAGGTCGGCGATTTGCATTACCGTAAATGTGCCCTGTGTATGTTCGGTTACACCCAATCCATGGAATGACATAGCATTCGGAGCTGTGGCATAAGCGATGGCAGCTGCTTCGACCTCCTTGCGATCTACTCCTGTTACTGCCTCTGTTTCGTCCAGATTGATGCCCAGGATGCCGGCTTTAAACTCGGCATATCCCTCCGTTCGGGTATCTACAAACTTCTGATCTACCAGGTCATTTGTGATGATATAATAGAGGAACATATTCAGAAGGGCCACATTCGTACCTGGGCGAAGAGCCAGATGATGGGTAGCATATCTAGCCAATTCCGTCCGCCGCGGGTCGATCACGATTGTAGCTTTCCCCTTCATGGCAAACTGCTTCAGTTTGGCACCCGTCACCGGATGCGCATCTGTCGGGTTTGCACCAATAACAAGGATGCAATCTGTGTGTTTGATATCCGCAACTGAATTTGTGGCTGCTCCTGTTCCAAAGGTGCGCTGCATGCCCAAGGCAGTCGGAGAGTGACAAACCCGGGCACAACAGTCGATATTGTTCGTTCCGATCACACTCCGGATGAACTTCTGCATGAGGTAGTTTTCCTCATTGGTTGCCCTGGCTGAAGAAATTCCAGCAATTGCGTCTGGTCCGTTGTTTGCTTTTATATGGTTCAGTTTATTCGCAATAAAATCATAGGCCTCATCCCAGGTAGCTGGTTCGAGGGTGCCATTGCGTTTGATCAATGGTGTGCGAAGACGATCCGGGTGATCATAGAAATGGAAGGCGTACCGTCCTTTCAGGCAGGTGTGGCCCTGGTTGACCTCTGCATCATACGGCGCCTGAATACTCAAGATCTCGCCGCTTGTACTGGACACCTCCAGGTTGCAACCGACACCACAATAGGTACAAACTGTACGGGTCTTTTCAGTAGCCCGGATGGATTTTGATTGATAGACATCGGAGATTGCAGATGTCGGGCAAGCTTGCGCACAAGCACCGCAACTGACACAATCTGATTCAAAAAATGACTGATCCATACCCTTGGCAATCTTGGAATCAAATCCGCGACCGGACATGGTCAACACCAACTGGCCTTGGACTTCGTCGCAAGCCCGGACACATCGGTAGCAGTTGATACACTTGCTCAAATCCGACACCATATATGGATGACTGAGATCCTTCTGGCGGTCGAGGTGGTTCGCTCCTTCCGGATAACGAACATCTCGAACACCGACCATGGCAGCTACGTCTTGTAGCTCACAATTGCCATTTGCTTCGCAGGTCAGGCAATCTAATGGGTGGTCGGTCAAGACCAACTCGATGATGTTCTTGCGGACGCGTTGGACGTTCGCGCTATGTGGAGCGATATGCATACCGGCTGCCATAGGCGTATGGCAGGAGGCTACCGTCCGTGTTGACCCATTGGCCTGCATTGCAACATCGACACTACACACCCTGCAGGAACCAAATGGTTCGAGATTTGGGGCATCACAGAGGGTAGGCACAAAGTCCTGGCCCTTATGTCGACGAAGAAATTGAAGCACTGTTTCTCCAGGAATCAGTGAAAACGGGCGGCCGTCGATATAGGCGGTACTGGCTCCATTGCTGTTCAGCTTGGTGGTGTCAGCGACGTCTTTGGTCAGTGTTGATGGTGTCATTGGTAACAGGTTTGCCAGAAAAGCTATTCAAGTTATGGGAATCCATTGATTTTCCCTAAAAACAGGTCTTTTCTTATTGTTTTCTAACTCTTTATCGTACCATTTAAGGTAATCGTAGACGGCAGCTAAAGCAGCCGCTACACAAAATAGGGTTCCAGTTCTTCCTTGAAATACATCAGACTGTTCCGCACAGGAAGAGGTATTCCACCTCCATGTGCACAGAGTGAAGCTGTTTGAAGTGTATGGAGCAAATCGTCAAAAAGTGTTTTATCAATCTTGTATGTGCCCCCTTCTGCCTTTTGCAACATCTCTGCAGCTCGTTGGGTGCCCAATCGGCAAGGGAAACATTTGCCACAACTTTCATAGGCAGCAAACTCGAACAGGTGGGTCAGGTATTTCACCATCGGCATCCGCTCTGGAATAGAAACGACCGAAGCGTGTCCCAACAGAAATCCTTCCCGGCTGAACGCTTCAAAATCTACTGTCAAGTCGCCGATCTTGCTGACTGGAACAATGCCACCGAGCGGACCACCGATGTGCAATCCTTTCACAGCTTCCCGAAATCCTCCACCCAGTTCATAGACAACCTCCTTGAGCGATGTACCCATTTCCACCTCCAGCATTCCGGGACGGTTGAACAGGCCATCCAGGGAGACCAGCTTCGTACCGGATGATTTTTCTGTGCCTAATGCAGCATAACTCACTCCGCCGTTTTCGAGTATCCACGGTAATGCGGCCAGTGTTTCGACATTATTGACCACAGTTGGCTTGTTGAACAAACCCTGGATCGCTGGATATGGCGGGCGAACACGGACCTCAGGTCGTTGCCCTTCAATGGAGTTGATCAATGCTGTTTCTTCACCACATATATAGGAGCCCTGGGCATGGATCACTTTGATTTGGAAGGAAACGCCCTTGCCTAAGATGTTCCGCCCCAGGAGACTTTCTTCATTCAGCTTTTTGACCAGGTCTTCCGTCATCCGCACGGCTTCAGGATATTCTGCACGGATATACATCACTCCCCATTCGGCTCCGGTCACATAGCCGGCAGTCAGGAGTCCCATGAGGACGGCTACCCCTTGTTTTTCCAAAAGATATCGGTCAGAATAGGCGCCTGGATCGCCTTCATCGGCATTGCAGATGACGAATTTTTCTGTGCCCGGTGCTTTGCGGCAAAAGTCCAGTTTCATACTGATCGGGAAGCCGGCACCGCCACGCCCACGTAAACGCGATAGTTCGATCTCTTTTAGCCACTGTTCAGGTGATTGGCCAAGAAGCCGGACGACATGCGACTTCGCATCCAATACTGGACCGGTCAATACCGCTGTACCTGTGCTTCGGACGGAATAGTCGTCCATGGGTGCATTGGCTCCGTTCAGAATATTGGCTATCTCCGCGGGTGATTTTGCCGAGTAGTTATTCCCCTGATAGAAAAACGCTCCATTTTCATGGCAGCGTCCCAGACAGGTCATATGACCGATTTCTTCTGGCTTGAATTTTTTTTCAAGTTCTTGATGCACGGCATCCTGAGTGCCTGCACAAAGACAAGCTGAACCATTGCAAACGTAGATCTTCTTGCCCCTGTTCTCCTCGCGGGTGAAATCGTAAAAAGAAGCCGTACCAAAAGTATTTGCTGTGCCGATTAAAAATTCCTGGGCAAGGTTCTCTAATGCTTCGGCGGAAGGGGCCCCTTCTTCGACTGCGGTATCGCCCAAGCGGGCAAACAGATTATCCATCAATCCTTTCCGGCCGGATAACTCACTCAAATTCTTGGACATAGGTCAATTGTGTTGGTCTCACCATGAGGCATGGCAACTCGAAAGTTAGGCGTTATCCTTCGGAACAGAAAATGTCTGCTGTGGATTCTGACAAGTCCAGCCAAACTGAATTCGAATATCACAGTGCTAATACTCATTTGATCTTTGGTTAAAACCATGGCTACATCTACAAAACGCGTTTTTGTATAAAGTACATATCTTGAGGCAATGTACCGTGTGCTTCTTTTTTTGAGTTTACTCAGTTATGCTTCATTTCTGCCGGCCCAATCGGATTCTACATCTATTCCGATCAATCTGCTTGGTAAAAATGACCTCCGAACTGATTTGATTCCTTTTGATCAGCAAACTGTGGTCACAGCTTCACGCTCTTTACAGGAAATCAGGGATTTACCGTTTACAACGTATATCATCACGGCGGAAGAAATTCGCAACCAGGGGTATGTAACACTGGTGGATGCCTTACGGATGGTTCCAGGCATTCGAGTATCACAACCCGGTTCAGGAGCTGACGGAGAGACCTTTTTAATGCGTGGGTTGCTCGGAAACAGCTATTGCAAAATTCTGATTGATGGGGTTCCTGTAAAACCTTTTGCAACGAAAGGAATGCCCATTGGAGCGCAGCTTCCAGTCAGACAAGCTGACCGGATCGAAGTCATTTACGGTCCTGCGGCAGCACTTTACGGCAGTGATGCGAATGCAGGGGTAATCAATATAATTACCAAACGATCGAATCGCCCTGTTTATGCCCGTGCGAATTTGACAATGGGTGGGAATGGATTTACTGGACTGGATGTTTTTTTTGGTGGTAAATATGGGAAAAACAATAATTTACTTCGCTTCAATGTATATGCTTCCGCAGCAAATCGAAATGATGCAAATTTTTTAAATGTAGACGACGCAATTTATAATCCGAAAACATACCTGGAAAGGTATCGGTCACCATGGGTCAAACAATCCATCTTGCAATATGATTCTGTAAGCTATTATACTCGCCTTCCGCAAGCACAATTCCCCCACCAAAGTCGAAGTCTCGGCATTAATCTTTCCTACCGCGGGCTACGCTTTTCTTCTGATATTTTTTACCGCCGGGATCCCAGTGTATTAGGCCTCAATCCGGTAGCTGTGAATTATCAGAACCCTCAGGATTTTCACGGTGAACGTATTACTCGATTCCGCTTTGGGTACCAACATTACGCCTCGAAGTGGGGTATCGAGACAAACGTATCCGGGTTACTTTATGCCTTGGATCCACAATCTTCCTATCCATATAAAGTCAACCAGTTGGGTGATGCTTTATATGGACTGAGCTATCTCAAGGCGAATCAGTCCGGAAGTCTGGATAAACTACTTTATGATTCGTTGGTTCAGGTCGTGAGTGACCGGTATTATACCGGCAACCGATTCAGCACGAGTGAGTCCGACGAATTCGATCTGGATTTAATTCTTTCGCTTTACCCCTGGAAATTTCTGGAATGGTCAGCTGGTATCCAAGGAAAAATATACTCCAGTATAGCACAACGAAATAATTTGCGATTTCCGAATGATCCCAATGGAAGTTTTTCACCGTCCGTAGGTCAATTTGCCAATGCATTTACACAAATGATTTTCTCCTTTCCGAGGTGGCAAGTCATTTCAGGTATTTCATATTATATATTTGATCTCAAACCTCAAATCAACCCACGACTTGGGATTTCATGGCGAGCAACTGATCAACTAAGTTTCCGGGGATTTTATGGCCGAGCTTTGCGACAGCCTCCCGTATATTATTACGGTCAAACCTACTTGATTCCCAAGGATAATATTTTGGACCTGACAAATCCATCTATTCCACTTGAACCTGAAGTAACCACATCATATGAAGCTGGTTTCAGATGGCATCCCTTACCCTGGTTACACGCGGACATGAGTTGGTTTTCATCCCGGACTGAAAATTTTATTGTTTATAAAAAAATCGAACCACTGCAAGAAGAACTACTGGATTTACCTGTGTTGTTGGGCTATTTTAATTTTGGGGATACCTACCTCAATTTACAGGGAATTCAGGGTAAACTGACTTTTGGAAATCCAGTTCTTTCCAATCGATTGCTTTATGAACTCGGATTTACCTGGAGCCAGGGAGAAGAGAAATTGACAAATCAAAATGCACCACTTCCATTTATTCGTGAATACCCCGAATGGCTATTAAAATCGAGGGTTACGTATCAGTGGAAAAGCAAATTTTATACGACTTTGGATATTCGTACAGCGACAGAATTTCGTGCCAACAGTTCAGAACCCCCCTTGCGCAAGTTGAATGGATATACCTTGGTTGATCTGAATTTTCGCTATCACCTGACCAGGAATTTTCAAACTTTTTTCCAAGTGAGGAATCTTTTCAGTCAAGAGTATGCGGGTATCTCTGCAACAGGAACTGGTGATGACCTTCAATTTAATCCCCAAATGGGCAGGACATTTTGGCTTGGCCTGAGTTACGATCTCGAACAATGAGGAGATACTACATTTTTACGTTTGCTATCGTTTTCCTCTTGCCAAGTTGGCTCTTAGGACAGACTAATCCTTCTACATGGGAGCGTAAGTTAGAACAGGCCATTCAAAGCGGCAATCATGCTGCCAGAGATTCTGTCAGACTGAAATTGGCTCGAATATATTTGGACCAAAATGATATTTCCAAAGCACTTCGATTTGCATTGGAAGGAAAGCAATCATTTCAGAAAAATGATTCATCTCCTTTGAACACTGAATTTTCATTGGTCATTGCAGAAATTTATCAGAAAGCCAATTTGGCCAGTGCAGCGATTCCCTACTTTAAAGAAGGCCTGGCTGAATGGCAAAACGACTGGAGCCCTGCACGAAAAGCCCAGATTCAAATGGCACTAGGAGGTGCTTATTTGGCATCTTTTCAACCTGATACTGCTCTGATATGGCTCAATAGAGCACAGACACTGTTGGAGTCAGCCAGTCCCGATCTCGATCAACTATTAGAATGGAAAACACAAGCTCTTGAACAGACCGGCCGGGGACAAGAAGCGATTGCATTGACCGAGCAGCGTTTAATCTCTGCCAGGAAGAATAACCAACAGTTGCGCGTTGCAAGTCTGACCAACAACCTTGGTTTTTTATTGCACCGGAATGGTCAGTATGGCCCAGCTGCCAGACAATTTAAGGAGGCATTGGATAATTTTAATGAAAATGATGCATCTGAGGTGAAACTCGCCTTGCTAAAGCACCTCGGCATAGCAGAATATAATCTTGGGAACACCAAGTCCAGTTTGAAGGCCCTACAAAAAGCAGAACGTCTCGCGCCTGAACAGGAAAAACCTGTAATTCGAAATCTAATTGCCGCAGTTTACAAATTGAGTGGAGATCAGTACAATGCATTAACGTATGCGGAACTGGCAGCCACTTCTGCCAGGACAAACAAGGATGCGTATACAGAAGCTGAATCCTATCTAACAACAGCAGGAATTTATACTGAATTATCAGAATATGAAACTGCTTTAGAATACTATCAAAAGCATTTATCCATTCGAGATTCACTCCGTCTGGAAGATCGCCTAAAGGAGCAGAATCTGCAGGAACAGGAACTTTCTCTAGAACGCAGCGAAAAGGAAATCCGACTACTCTTGTCAGCACAGGAACTTCGCGACCTGACCATTCAACAATTGGGATTAGAAAAGGAAAAACTCCAACTCGAGTCCAACAATATGACACTAGAAGCTGACAGGAAAGAGGATGAATTAGTTTTACTACGCCAACAACAAGAAATAGGGGCCAGCCGTCTTGCCAACCAGGCTTTGGAAGCAGCGCATGCAAACCAGGAACTGGTGCTGGCAAAACAACGGCTTGAAACCGAAAGACAGGACAGGGAGATTGTTGATTTGAATCAAAAGCAAGCACTACAGCGATTGGAAATTGCAGCGCAGGAAGCCCGAGAAAAAGACAATCTCCAAAAGATTTCCCTCCTCAATCAGGAAAAGCAGATCCAGGATTTGACTATCCAAAAACAAAATGCATTCCGACGTTCTGCCTTTGGTGCAGGGGCTTTACTGTTGATTATTTTGGGATTGATTGCCGGTGGTTATATGTTGACAAGGCGCAAAAACAGACTCTTGGCAGAACAGAATGAACAGATTCGGCTACAAAACAAGGAGATCGAAGCAAACCGTGCTGTTATTTCCGCAGAAAAAGCCAGATCTGATGAGTTACTTCTCAATATTCTACCGGCTGAAACTGCTGAAGAGCTCAAAGCTACAGGTAAGGCGACGCCCAAAAAGTATGATCAGGTGACCGTGATGTTTACAGATTTCAGCAAATTCACCACGCTAACCGAACACCTGGATCCCAAACTTTTGATCGATGATCTGAACACATATTTTGCAGCTTTTGATGATATTGTCAGCCGTCATGGCCTTGAAAAAATTAAAACCATCGGGGATGCGTATATGTGTGCCGGAGGCCTTGGCGAAGGATTATCCGGCCATGCGCTGGCGACTGTGAACGCTGCATTAGAAATGCAGGCGTTTTGTATTCAACAAATGGAAAAACAAGTAAAAAAAGGTTCGCCTGCCTTTACGATGCGAGTCGGTATCCACACTGGTCCGGTAGTCGCCGGTGTCGTCGGTAGCAGGAAGTTTGCTTATGACATTTGGGGCGACACCGTCAATACCGCATCCAGGCTTGAAAGTGCCAGTGAGCCAGGAAAGATCAATATCTCTAAAACATCGTTTGACCTTTTGGACAATCAGCTTTCCTGCCACTATCGTGGAAGTCTACCCGCCAGAAATCGAGGTGATATCGATATGTATTTTGTTGACATTCCTGAAGGCTAACCATTAGCATAGTGCATTATTTTATTCATCAGGATTTCCAGGTTTTCAAAAGCTCTCTAAATGATTTATTAAGCATACCTCAATGATTTTTGGAGCAATAATATGTTTTGATTTTACAGAAAAGCAAAAGACATGAATAAAAAGATAACTTTCCTTCTCCTGTTCTTTGCCACCACTCTATCTTCTATTCAAGCCCAAGGTGAAGTCGGTATAATCGGAATTAATTTTCAGGTTGGCTTACCTCAGGATGCCTTCAAAGATGCCTATAATGTAGTCGGATTTGGAGGTAGTATGGATCTCTATTTCAAAATCAATGAAGACATGCCGATCTATGCCGGGGTCAATCTTTCGATCATGAGATTCGAACAGTTCGAGCGTGATTTTAGAGTACGTTTACCCGGTGGTTTTGATCGATATTATCGACTTCGCGCCTCCACCAACCTGTTCTCCGGGTATGGTGGTTTACGGATCATGCCCAACATAAAAACCAAGATTCGCCCTTACGCGGAAGGATTACTCGGATTCAAGAACTTCTACATTTCCAAACGACTGGAGGAGCGACAGGATCAAACCGATGGTTCGTGGGAAGAAATCGATCGGGATACCGACGGCGATTGGACACTTGGTTATGGAGGATCAGCTGGAATACTTATATTCTTTAAAAACCCCGACGTTGCCCTCGATCTTAAATGCAGTTACTTGGCCGGTAAAAAGGTTACGTTCTTCAAACTCAAAGAGATTGAAGCTATTGATGAGGTAGAATTTGAAGTCAATCCATTTAGTGCATTCGATCCTGTGAAAACAGTAACGACTATGTTGATCCCCCAGATCGGTCTTGTTTTTCAGTTTTAAGCTTCTTCCATGAGGATATAGTGAACTACGAATATCTCAACCATAGGAATGATCCGACTTTATGTGAGGCAAATATTAATTAAACTCACCAAAAAGTATTTCTAATGACCTAAATCATCTATTCTTCTCCTGATTTTAACTATTTTTCCCAAAATCAGGTCAAATGAAACAAGTACTTCTCATATCACTCCTGCTTTGCAGTTGGCTGATCAGCTACAGCCAGGATGAAATACAAGTCACAACACTTGACTCATTTTCTACAACAGCCATCGGACAACAAGGAATTCATGGTTTGAATGCAAGTACGTACGACAGCCTAATCCACCTCACTTATTTCTATAGCGATCAGGAAGCACGAACCTGGTTGCTTTATAGCATTCGGAGCGGAGATACATTCGTTATAGACACAGTCCTTGAAATCCAGGGCTATGTTAAGTCTCTGTCAAATACTGCAATCCAATTCGATTCTACAGGTACTCCATGGATCTATGCCGGATACAATTCAAATAATGTCCGAACAATCAAAGCCTTTACAAAAACAGATAAAGGCTGGATAGAATCATTTAGTGTAAATCAACTTGGTACCTCTGTCCAATATGTTGCCGCTGCACCACAAGGTCATGAGATCGGATTTGCGTTTTGCGGGATTCGCATACCACCAAACAATCATTACCCAATTCAGTATGCATCGTTTGATGGCACAAGCTGGAATCAGGTTACAGTATCAGAAGTAGGGATATCAGAAAAGACGAAACCAAGTATTGTTTATCATGACAGTACCCTCTATTTGGCTTTTGCGGAAAGTCGTTGTCCAGATACAATTATTACCCGGGTATATATGAAAAAGGATAGCGTCTGGACTATTGGATTTAATGACAACTGGGAAGGTGATTACGGATGTTCACCACTTGCTGAAGTCACCACAAAACTGGGAGAAGATAAAGAGGGTGTGTATTTATTCCAGGAAACCCACTTCGATGATCCGTTTCCACAATTATATCGGTTCGACGGAATAACCTGGGAAATTTCACCTGTTTATTTTGATGAAAGTTGGGTACACCCATCCTTTATGGGTTCGAATATTCACCTTGACCCCACCCACACAGTGTATTGGATCAACCAGGAAAAAACAGACAAACCTGGCTTGAGTCTGATCCGTCCGGATGGGGAAAGCGGTTATATCGCTTTACCACATGACTATAACAATCTCTTTCTTCAAGATATGGTCATTTTCAAAGGTTGGGTCTATGTCTATTATTTTGAGGGGAGTTATAATTATCCCTGGGGAAAACCAATCACGTTCAAAGAGGCCAAACTGAAAATCAGCAAAATCTCTGAAGTTGATCCAATCGTTGATCAATCTGCGATCCGATTAAATCAAAATACTCCAAATCCTTTTAAGGATCAAACCAGTATCACGTTTTCAATTCCTCATTCAGCTGAAGTAGATCTGACGGTTTATAACCTTCTTGGTACGCCAGTTCAAACGCTTGTTCATGGACTCATTCCGAGTGGCAGCCATACCGTAACAATGGAAGCTGGCAATCACCAAAGTGGACTTTATTTCTATCGTCTTTCAGTAGAAGGAAAACAAGTCACTCAATCGATGGTCATAACAAATTGATGAATCTCACAAGCAGAAACCTTTATCTTCACCACATCAAGTTGTTC
>JAHEAU010000219.1 GCA_024642625.1 Lewinellaceae bacterium | reverse complement strand
CGGACGTGACAAAGCTTCGCCAAGGATTCTTCATTTTGCAACGCATGGATTCTTTTTTCCCGATCCGGAGAGTAAGAATCAAACAATTGGATTGGGGGAGACCGATCCCGTCTTCAAATCCTCCGACAATCCCATGATCCGTTCGGGCCTCATCCTGGCCGGCGGCAACTATGCCTGGCAGAACGGGCGGGCGCCCAGACCGGATATGGAAGACGGTATCCTCACAGCCTACGAAATAAGCCAGATGAATTTATCGAATACAGAATTAGTAGTTTTATCTGCTTGCGAAACGGGTCTTGGGGACATCCAGGGGAATGAGGGGGTTTATGGTCTGCAACGGGCGTTTAAAATTGCAGGAGCGAAATATTTAATTATGTCGCTTTGGCAGGTACCCGATCGGGAGACAATGGAGTTTATGACCACCTTTTATAAAAACTGGCTGCCCTCCGACGCCGAGGCTTTGGCGGGCAAAGAAGGGAAATTGAGTATTCCGGATGCCTTTCGCAAAACGCAACGGGAAATGCGGGATCGGTTTATTAATCCGTATTCCTGGGCGGGGTTTGTGTTGGTGGAGTAATTCAATTATTGGCATTAAAATAAAGTTCAATGAAATATTTATTGCTTTTATTTATGATCTTTTTTTTAAGCGCCACCTTAGCTCAGACGGTAGATTCTATCGCCATTAAGCAAGTGGATAGTCTCCTTCAGGTTTCCCGGACCCTTACCGGCCAACGTGAATATGATCAGGCCCTGGAAATCAATACCACCGCTGAGAGAATCGCTCTGGAGAAACTTGGACGTGAGTCAGCTGCTTATGGCAAGTGCACCTTTAATCGGGGAAGGGTGAATCAGATTAAACAGGATTATCCTGAAGCTGAAAAATGGTACCTCGAAGCCTTGGATATCCGGGAAAACGTGTTGGGCAAGGAGCATCCAGATTATGCCGCAAGCCTGAACAACCTGGCCACCCTCTATCAAAATACAGGTCAATACGAAAAAGCCGAATCACGATATCTGGAAGCCAGGGAGATCTTTGAAGACAGCTTGAATAACACGGAACATCCTAGCTATTTGATCGGCCTGAACGGCCAGGCAGTTCTATATATGAACCAGGGCAAGTACGAGGAGGCCGAACCACTTTATCTCAAGGCTATTGCAGTCAAGGAGAAAACCGGGGCAGAAGACGATGCAGACTATGCTACCTATCTTCAGAACCTGGGGAATTTATACCTGGTCATGGGACACTACGATCAGGTAGAATCTCTCTACCTCCGATCCATGGCCATTCGTGAAAAGGTTCTGGGTGATGATCATCCCGAATATGCCAAGAGCTTGAACAACCTGGGTAACTTTTATTATAAACTAGACAACTTCGAGAAAGCGGAACCACTTTATATAAAAGCCAAATCCATCCGTGAAAAAATTGGACGGGACAATATTGAGTATTGTGGCAGTCTGATCAACCTGGCGAATCTGTACGCGGATATGGGCAGCTATGAGAAGGCGGTGCAGGAATATCTGGAAGCAATAGACATTTTTGAACAACGCCTGAATAACCGGGTACATCCTTTTTATTTGATCGGCCTGCAAAACCTGGGGCTCATCTACCAGAGAATGGGTCATTCCAAAAAGGCTGAACCGATCTACCTCGAAGTCAGGGACATTCGTGATAAGGTGTTGGGCGTGAGCCATCCTGCTTTCGCCAAGAGCTTGAACAGTTTGGCCCTATTTTATCAAGAAACGGGTCAATATGACAAGGCGGAGACGTTCCATCTTCAGGCCAGGGACATCCGGGAAAACGCGCTGGGAAAGGAACACGAAGACTATACGGAAAGTATCAATAACCTGGGAAACCTGTACAACCTGATGGGCCAGTTCGACAGGGCAGAGAGGCTCTATATTGAATCAAAATCCATCAAGGAAAAAGTCCTCGGTAAGCAGAATCGCAATTATATCAATTGCCTGGCCAATCTGGCGAACGTCTATGAGAAGCAATACAGATTTCCTGAATCAGATGGATTGCTGGCTGAACTTTTTCCACTCCTGCAGGGCCTGCTGATCAAATCCGTCTTGTTTCTTTCGGAGCGCGAATTGGCCGCCTACAATACCACATTCAAAAGCTATGAGAATATACTGGAGTCGTACATGATTCACCGCAAAAGGATGCCAGCCTTTCATCAGCAGGATGCATTGCCTTCCATTGTGTATGACCATATCCTGTTTCAAAAGGGGTTTGTCCTGGGCGCTGCTGCCCGGTTGAACATTGTTTCAGCTTCAACGACATTGACCAGGGAGACCAGCCTCCGCCTGAAGGGATACCGACAACGTCTGGCCAGGGAGTACTCCCGACCAAAGGCTGAGCAGAAGAACATCAGAGAGTTGGAAGAAAAGGCCAATCATGCCGAGAAGGATCTTGCCCGTTCAATAGCCAGCTATGCCGAGTCTATCCAGCAGGTGAAATGGCAGGATGTCCAGGCACGATTGAAACCAACAGAAGCCGCCATTGAATTTATTCATTTTCAGGTCAATTTCCCCTCGACGACAGACAGTATAATCTATGCTGCACTGTTGGTATTACCCGGGGCAGTACAGCCTGAGTTCATCCCCTTGTTTGAAGAAAAGTCATTGGCATCTTTGGTCCAGTCCACCACGGACCGAAAGGCCGATTATGTCAATGAATTATACACGTTGGCTGACCGCGGATTGGTCAAATTAGGCACAGAAAAAAGTTCGTTATATGAACTCATTTGGAAACCACTGGAGGCAGAATTATCCGGGGTGAAGACTATTTATTTCTCACCCTCCGGTTTATTGCATCGGATTAATATAGACGCCATTCCCGTTTCGGAAATGGAAACGATAGCCGATAAATATCAACTGATATCGTTAAACAGTACGCGCCAAATCGTCATCCCCTCTGCATTGGAAAATATAAATAAATATGCTATTTTATTTGGTGGCATACAATTTGAACAAGACAGCACCATCCAAAATAATGAACCCTTGTTGGCTTCACGATCCATAGGAGATTTTTCTTTCACATCGGTTGATTCTACCTTGAGAGGCGGCACATGGAATTATCTTGCCGGAACAGAGCGGGAGGTAAATGCGATTGAAAAAATTATGCAAACATCAGGGATTAATACCACTTTAAAAAAGGGAAACACAGCAACGGAAGAAGCTTTCAAAAATATCGGTGCAAATAATGCTGCTTCTCCAAGAATCTTGCATATCGCTACGCACGGTTATTTTTTCCCTGATCCTAAAAGCAATGCAAAAAGTTCAGGATTAAGCGATGAACAGGAATCAGTATTTAAAATCTCCGATCACCCCATGCTCCGATCTGGATTAATCCTGGCCGGTGGCAATGCCGCTTGGCAGGGCAATCAAACCCTGGAAGGCCGGGAAGATGGCATCCTGACGGCCTACGAAATCTCTCAAATGAATTTGTCCAACACGGAGCTCGTTGTCCTCTCCGCCTGCGAGACCGGCCTCGGTGAGATACAAGGCAATGAAGGCGTATACGGCTTACAACGCGCCTTCAAAATAGCCGGTGCAAAATACCTGATCATGAGTTTGTGGCAGGTGCCGGATAAACAAACCTCTTTACTGATGACCACTTTTTACAAAAATTGGCTGCACTCCGACGCCGAGGCTTTGGTGGGTAAAGAAGGAAAAATGACCATCCCGGAGGCCTTTCATGCAGCGCAAAAACAACTGCGCGAAAATGGATTGGATCCTTACAACTGGGCGGGGTTTGTGTTGGTGGAATAATAGTTCGGTGGCCAAAGGCGGGGCAAGTCGATCAGGAACACCTATTTTGGGGTATAATTTTATTCCTAATACAGGTGTATGAGATATGTGTCTTTTCTGCTGCTGCTGTTCCTTTTGCATAATGTAAGTGCTCAAGAGACAGATTCCTTGGTGATTCGACAAATCGACAGCCTGATACTAGTCTCCCGTGCCCTCACGGGGCAGCAGGATTTCGCCCAAGCTATGGAAGTGAATGCTGTTGCAGAACGACTTGCCTTGGAGACCTTTGGTCCTGAATCGTCTGCCTATGGCAGTTGTGCCTTCAATCGGGGAAGAGTGAATCATATTCAAGGAAATAATCCTGTAGCAGAGAAATACTATCTGCAGTCCAAAGAGATCCGGGAGAAAAACCTGGGCCGTGAGCATCCTGATTATGCCCAAAGCCTTTACAATCTGGCGATCCTTTATTGGAATCTGGGCGATTATGAAAAAGCGGGGGCCTCCTTCCTGGAATCCAAAGAGATCCGGGAAAAAGTGCTTGGAAAGGAGCACCCTGATTACGCTTCGAGCCTGAACAACCTCGCCGCAAATTATTACACAATGGGCAATTTCGAAAAAGCCGAACCGCTCTACTACGAAGCTCTGGCTATTAAGGAAAAAGTGCTGGGGAAGGAGCATCCCGATTACGCAGGAAATTTGAATAATATTGCAGTCCTCTACGAGGCTATGAGCAACTACAAAAAAGCCGAACCGCTCTATATCGAGGCCTTGGATATTCAGGAAAAACTCACAGGCAAGGAGGATTCCGATTATGCCAGAAGCCTGGGCAATCTGGCAAACCTATACTGGAGAATGGGTAACTATAAAAAAGCCGAGCCGCTCTATTATGAAGCTAAAGCTATTTATGAAATAATTGAAGGAAAGGAGCATCGCGATTATTCCATAATACTTAACAATCTTGCGGTTTTATACATAAAAACAGGCAATTTCAAAAAAGCAGAACTCTTCTGCATAGAGGCTATATCCATCGGGAAAAAAGTGCTTGGAAAGGAACATGCTGATTATGCGAAAAGCCTATTCAATTTTGCAAGCTTATACAATGATATGGGTAACTACGAAAAAGCTGAGCCCTTATACTTGGAAGCTATAGCCATTCAGGAAAAAGTATTGGGTGCGGCACATCCCGATTATGCCATAAGCCTGAATGACCTGGCGAGATTATATGAAATACAAAACCGGATTTCTGCGTCAGAGCCGCTGCTAAAAGAAGTGTTTACTATTTCTCAAACCAGGCTGGTGAATGCCACGTCCTTTCTCTCGGAATTGGAACTCGCCAAATACGCCTCTGCATTTCAACATAGTGGTGCTGATTTGAGTGCCTTCCTTCTCGCCCGTCAAGCGGGTAGTGGAGTGACCGGCATTCTACCCTCACTGGCCTACAATAATGCTCTTTTCTACAAAGGCTTCCTCCTGACCGCTGTATCTCGACTGAATTCACATGTGTTGGCATCACCTGAAACAGTGGAAATCAATCTGCTACTGAAAGGATACCGGCGCCGACTCGCCGCAGAATATTCCAAGCCCATCGCTGAGCGAAAAGGAATAACAGAACTGGAAGAAAAGGCCAATTTGACCGAAAAGGAACTGGCTCGTACCATAGCCGGCTATTCAGAGGCCATGAAGCAGGTGAATTGGCAGGATGTGCAGACCGCCTTGCCTGAGACGGCAATAGCCCTGGAGTTCGTGCATTTTCTTGTCAACTTCCCCAAAGAGACAGACAGCGTGCATTATGCCGCTCTGTTGCTAGGGCCTGGCATGACGCAGCCTTTATTCATCCCTTTGTTTGAAGAAAAAGAACTCGATTTTCTACTGGATGGCGATAAGGAACGCAAATCTGATTACGTCAATGAACTTTATGCTTGGGCAGATCGGGGCCTGGTGGAAAAGGGTGGCGAAAATAAATCTCTTTATGAATTGATTTGGGCCAAAATTCAAGCACAACTACCCGAAGGAATTAAAACGATTTATTATTCACCTTCAGGTGTTTTACACCGGCTCAATTTGGGTGCCATTGCTGTGGATGATGAAATCATCCTGTCCGACCAATATAACTTGGTTGCCCTAAACAGTACCCGGCAATTGGTGATCCCGGCTACGGTGGCCGTAAAAAGCAATGATGCCCTTCTTGTGGGTGGGGTCAATTTTGACATTGAAACAACACTTCCAGAACTGGAGGACCAGCCTCTGCTCGCAAGTCGATCCATCTCCAGTACATGGTCTGAAGCAGGCACGCGAGGCAGCTCCTGGTCG
>JAHEAU010000218.1 GCA_024642625.1 Lewinellaceae bacterium | reverse complement strand
ATATCCCTTTTCTTTCAAGATAGTCATGATGCTATCCCGGGTAATACCCTTGAGGATTGTTCCTAGTGTGGCTGGAGTCAAGACCTTGCCATCGACGACAAAGAAGATATTCATTGTGCCCACTTCCTGGGTGTATTTGAATTCCTTTGCATCGAGCCAGAGTACCTGATCATAGCCCTGCTCCTGAGCTTTCATTGCTGGCAGTAAGGCTGATCCGTAGTTCCCTGCGGCTTTTGCTTCTCCTGCGCCACCCATAGCTGCACGCACATAGTGTTGCTCAGCAATCAGTGAAACTGGTTTTGCATAATATGGTCCAACTGGACCCGTAAAAATGATCATTTTATAGGTGTCACTTGGACGGACACCAAAAAATTCAGCATTTGCAAACATCAGTGGACGAAGGTAAAGGGCCGAACCTTCTTCTTTTGGAATCCACTCTCGATCCAAATAGACGAGTTTCTGGATTGCCTCAACATAGAGATCTTCTGGAAAATCAGGCATACACATCCGAGCGGCAGATCGGTTAAACCGTTTAGCGTGTTCTTCTGGACGAAATAAAAATGGTGTTCCGTCATTATCTCGGGAAGCCTTCATCCCTTCAAAAATACACTGCCCATAGTGCAAACCCATACAAGCAGGATGGATGGAAAAGTGACCAAAAGGAACAATTTGAAAGTTCTTCCACTCTCCATTTTGATAATCAGCCGTAAACATGTGATCCGAAAAGACCCGGCCAAATGGAATGTTGGAAAAATCAACTGTATCGAGTCGGGACCGATCCGTTGAGGTCACTTTGATATCATATTTCATAGCCACGGATTTGTGTAAAGTTAACTATTTTGGAGGAATATTCTGTACAGATAATGCAATCTCTATTTATACAGAATTATATTCTATATTTAAATAGTTAACAGAATTATATAATGAAGTCTATCGGTATTTTAAATGAGATTACAGTCGCCCCAAATGCAGGAACTGAAGTCACGTATCCAGTTGACGTTCATGGGTCTATCCTTGTTCTTCTCCCCGAATCATCACAATGGGAAGAAGAACAAGTCTTTTTATCCAAGGTCTTTACTGCCGCAGAAAAAGAGATGGATAAGGATGTGTTACTCTGGCCAATTTCTGAGAATGTTCATCTTTCATTTCCTGACTTGCAACATCATCTTCATTTTTCGGATCTCTTCTTATTTGGTGTAGAACCCGAGCAAATTGGTTTGCAATCGACCCTGCCAATGGGTGTACCCGTCCATCTTGGTCAGGTGTTTCTGTACAGAACCGACTTGCCCCTCAAAGTAATGAATAGTAGCGAAATAAAGATTCGATTATGGGATCTTTTAAAAAAAAGGTACAAGAATGACCCCACTCCCTAATGAACTAAACCGTCTTGTCTTTGCAACAAACAACGGGCATAAACTAGATGAAGTCAAACAAATCCTTGGTAACCATTGGGACATTTTAAGTTTGGCAGAATCTGGAGTTACCACAGATTTGCCTGAAAATGGAAACACATTGCATGCCAATGCAGAGGAAAAGGCAAATGCGATCTATCGATTGATCTCGTTGCCCTGTTTTGCTGAAGATTCAGGGTTGGAAGTCGATGCTTTAGGTGGAGCTCCGGGTGTCTACACTGCCAGATATGCAGGGATAGGTGCAAGTGCACAGGAAAACAATGAAAAGCTGCTTGAAGAGTTGAAGGATATTACCGATCGAACGGCCCGTTTCCGTGCAGTAATTGCCTTGTGGTGGCAAGATAAATTGTTTTTTTTCGAAGGTGTGATCAATGGTCGGATAGCAACCCGATTGGAAGGGTTGACAGGTTTTGGCTACGATCCATTATTCATTCCTGAAGGATTTGATCAGCCCTTTGCGGCACTTCCTGGAACCGTCAAAAGTCAGATTTCACATCGTGCCCGAGCCGTTGCTGAAATGGTCAATTTTCTGAATTTTCAGACTACTCCTCTATGAAGTAGCGATTGTTTTGCCGGTCAATATCAGCTAATCGTTGCGAGGGGTCAATTGTGATCTCCACATTCTTTGTCCATTTTCCTGGTAAAATCAATTCGTACGTTTCAAAAGCCCAGGGCCAATCCGGTGCAACAATATCCGGAGTAAAATAGCGATCAATCACTTTCTCTCCACGTTGAATGTCCAGGGGAATAGTCAATCTGGTCACACCATTTTCTGCCGATTGGATGGCAAGATCGATGGGCATTGGAAAAGTGCCTTTCTGGGAAAGAAGGACATGTACCCCCTCTTTGGACGTCCAGGCAGTATCAATTGCATAGTCAATGGTTCTGGTCGTATTCACCCAAAGTTCGTTGTACCAATCCAATTCTTGCCCTGATACATTTTCCGCAATACGAATAAAATCGTCTGGAGTAGGATGCTTGAATTGCCAGGTAGAATAATATTGGAGGAGTGTCCTGTCCAATGCTTCTTTACCGATAATATAGCCCAATTGATGGAGGAAAATGCACCCCTTATTGTAGGCACTATTTCCGTAACTAAATTCAGATAAGTAGAAATCGGCATGAGTTGTCAGTGGCTCCTCTAAACCCGATCGAACCAAACCAAAATAGCCCTGATATGACCCATTATGGATGAATAATGGGTCATTGGAAGGAAACAAGCGACTTTTAACTTCAGAACTGGCATATGTAGTAAACCCTTCATCCATCCAGGGATACAGGGATTCATTGGTTCCCAGGATCATTTGGTACCATGAGTGCATCAGTTCATGTGCCATGACACCAACAAGACTTCGCAGCCCTCGATTCCCGGTGATCAACGTTGCCATAGGATATTCCATACCACCATCCCCACCCTGGATGATGCTGTATTGTCGATATGGATATTGGCCATATGTCACATTAATAAACTGAAGAGCAGAGTCAACATAAGCGGGTAGAGATGCCCATGCTTTTTCATTGTCTTTGGTCTTGAGATAGAAAAAATGAAATTCAGTTCCATCCTGCATGACCTTTCGGGTATGAGTATAATCAGGATCAGCAGCCCACACAAAATCATGGACATTGGGTGCAATGAAGTGCCAAGTTAGCTGCTTGCCTTCGGGTACAGTCAACGGAAGTGAAGGGTCTTCATATCCATGGCCGACTGATTGTGGATTTTGCAGGTAACCGCTGGCACCCAACGTGAATGAAGAATCGATGTGGATGATCACGTCATAATCGCCCCAGGTGCCATAAAATTCACGAAGAATATAAGGGTCGGCATGCCAACCCTTTTGATCATAGTTACAGATTTTAGGAAACCATTGAGACATCGAATAATCTACTCCTTCTGCATTGAACCGACCTGAGCGTCGCGTTTGTTTAGGCACTTGGCCAACAAATGTCATATCAAACAGTGCAGATTGGCCAGGAGGAATCGGTGAAGCCAACCAAACTTCCAGAATTGTCCGATTTTCTACAAACTGCAAGGCTTCACCGTTCATCGTTAACGTCCGAATGTGCAGATGCCCCTCCTCATCCGGCTTTATTCCATACAACCCATTAGCGATCCTGGAGTCCCCATCGGGCAACCGCATCCGCCAGGCATCCATTTCACTTCCCTTTTGAAAGGCATTTGGATAAAGATGGTAGAACATTCGCCTTAGCGTGTCCGGCGAGTTGTTTTGATAGATCAATCGCTGAGAACCGACATATTGATGATGGATGTGATCAAAGTCGATCTCCATCTCACAAGTGATCCGCTGTTGCCAATACATGGATTGTGCAGAGGCTGTCAAACTTGAAAGAGCGAAAAAGATAAATGCAATCTGTTTCAAAGGATCAGATACTTTGTGAAGGATCGGATGTGTCATCCTCTAACACAGATGTCTCTGATCTGGTTGTCTGGATGGGGGATCTCAGTTTGGCCCACGTGTCCCAACTGTATTTTCTCGATGCGAGCACCAGGAAAACTGATGCGGAAAGCACCATGAGCCAAAGCATAATCTGGACATCGGGTGTGTCCAACTTGATGAGTGCTGGCGTCTGAAGGGCACTGCCTTCAAATGTGATCAGAATTGACCCAAATAGATTTGTTGCAGTGTGAACACCCATAGCCAGTTCAAGCCCGTCATCCATAACGGTAATCACAGCCAGAAATAATCCAACCAAAACATAATAGGCCACCATTGAACTCAATCCAAATTTTGTGATCTCCGGATTCATTAAATGGAGTGACGCAAAAACAACACTTGTCGAGATCATTGCAAAAACGCGTGAGTGAGTTCCCAGTCCTATTCCTTGCATCAAATACCCTCGAACAAATAATTCTTCAAAACTGGCTTGAAATGGAATCAGAAGTAAGGCAATGATAACTAACCAGATAAATGACCCTGCTTCAAATTGTACATGATAGGCATCTGGATTGATAGCCCAGGAGATTGTTTCAGATGCGATACCCAAACCGATCCAGATTCCTAATCCCCATAGAAATCTGGACCATCGGATGCGTCCAAATGAATTGACTAAACTGACAAAAGTTCTGTTGTGTAAATACCGAACGGTGATCCACAAACCCAGCAATGCACCCAGGAACATGATCAAGGCTAAGGCAAATCCGATATTGGCATTTAATCCGACAATCGAAAAGTCAACGGATTCGGCAAACTCATTCACGAGAGAAAGGTCTCCTTTCCGGTTTGCTGCCCAAAGGACTACGATGCCGAGAGGTGCTTGACCGAAGAGATATCCCAATGCAACAATAAGAATACCAAGAAGGTATTGCCACCAGGAATTAGAACCATTATTGGCTGCTTGAAAGAACATATCCGTAGTTTGTCGGCGAAAATAGGGAATGCTACCCATGCTTGATCTTTTCATCCTACCTTTGTCTTTATGAAGAATGCGACCAAAACTCGGAATCAGTGGCTCTTTGCATTGGGCCTTATCGTAGCGGCCGCCATGACCCGCCTCCTTCCCCACCCTTATAACTTCACACCTCTTGGTGGAATGGCTCTGTTTGCGGGCACTGTTTTCCGCAAACAATGGTTCAGTTTGTTGATCCCATTCTTCGCACTGTGGATCAGTGATTTGGCGTTGAACAATCTTGTTTATGGCCAGTACTTTGAGACGTTCAGCTGGTTTGGAAGTCTGGGTACTTATGTTGGATTTGCAGCAATTTTTCTGTTAGGACGATTTGCATTGACCCGGATCAAACCTGCAAACATTCTGACAATGTCACTCATTGGATCTGCCATATTTTTCCTGATCAGTAATGGTCTTGTCTGGTTGCAAGGATTTTATGGTTTATCCATGTACCCACTTACAGGCTCAGGATTGATGGCCTGTTATGCTGCCGGGATCCCGTTTTTTGGCGGTACCCTCGCTGGTGATGTGTTTTTCAACACAATCCTTTTTGGCACCTGGTACTGGGTTCATCGCGAGCAGCTTGTTTGGCAGACAGTCTGACCCTTAGTATTGTGGAACATTCGGATCGATCTCCTGACTCCAGGCGATGATTCCACCTTTCAAATTAAAAAGGTTGTCAAACGCACCAAGGCTTTGCAATTCGCGAATGGCCCTGGCACTCCGAACACCACTTCGACAATGAATAACGACCTTTTTGTCCCTTGATATGTTGGGTATAAATGATGAGATCTGGCCTACCGGCATCAGCTCTCCGCCAATTTCAGCAATGGCAAACTCATAAGGTTCCCGGACATCGATTAACTGATAATTGATACCAGATTGACGCCATTGTTCCAACTCGACAACGGTTACCTCGGGAACAGGAGATTCTGGTAAGTCCAGGCCGCAGAATTGGTGATAATCCATCAAGTCTTTGATCTCTAATGCTTCATTCTTTCGAATTTTCAGGAAACGGGTGTGGAAGGATGCTGCATCAAATAGAAACAGCCTGCCTGCCAAAGGATCTCCTACACCTGTGACAACTTTGATTACTTCCAGAGCTTGCATGGAACCAATGATCCCCGGTAGTACACCAAGTACACCGCCTTCTGAGCAGTTGGGCACTAATCCAGGAGGTGGAGGTTCGGGAAAGATATCTCTATAGTTTGGCCCCCTATTCCCATCCGGGTAGAGATAGTTAAAGACAGATACCTGACCTTCAAATTGGAAAATA
>JAHEAU010000217.1 GCA_024642625.1 Lewinellaceae bacterium | reverse complement strand
CTCTTATAAGTGGAGCACGGGTCAGGATGGACCTTCAATTACAGTTTCGCAGTCTGGCACATATTGCGTCACGATCACGAGTGCGGATGGATGTACTGCACAGGATTGTATAACCCTGGAGGTGAAAGGGAATGGCGATTGTGGTGTTGAAATCAAGGTGACCAAACTTCCGAATGGTGGACTTCAGTTGGAAGCCATCGCAAAAGGTACTGCACCATTTACCTATAAGTGGAATACGGGTGCGACAACACAAACGATCAAGGTGGAAAAACCTGGCGAATATTGTGTTGTCATTCACGATGCCAATGGATGTGAATCGAAAGCCTGTTATACATGGAAAGAAGGAAGCGATTGCGGAGTTGAGATTAAAGTTTACCCAATACCTTCTGGTGGATATCACCTGGAAGCTATTCCTCAGGGAACAGCGCCGTTTACATATCTGTGGAACACGGGGTCAACTGATAAGAATATTACGGTCGAAAAACCAGGTGAGTATTGCGTTATCGTAACGGATGCGAATGGTTGTGTTGCCAAAATCTGTTATGTCTGGAAAGAAGGAGGCGATTGTGGTGTAGAGATTAAGGTGACCAAACTCTCGAACGGCGGGCTTCAGTTGGAAGCCATCGCAAAAGGTACTGCTCCATTTACGTATAAGTGGAATACAGGCGCGACAACACAAACGATTAAGGTAGAAAAAGCGGGTGAATACTGTGTTGTCATTCACGATGCCAATGGTTGTGAGTCAAAAGCTTGCTATACCTGGAAAGAAGGCAATGGTGATTGTGGAGTAAAAATACTTGTACTGACCACATTGGATCCGGGTATCGTAAAGTTGGTCGCACTGACTTCAGGTCCGGGCACATTCCAATACAAATGGAGTAATGGAGCGACGACACCGACCATACTGGTAGAATTGCCAGGAGAGTTCTGTGTCGTAGTGACGAACAATGCAGGGTGTGAAGCAAAAGCGTGTATCAAACTTGAAAAGAACACACCAAAAGATTGTGCTGTCGAGATTGTCAAGGTGCCAACGCCAAATAATTCCAAAAACATCATTTTGAAAGCGGTTGCAAAAGGTGTCGCTCCGTTTACATATAAGTGGAATACTGGTGCAACAACACAGAGCATCGAAGTAGAAAAACCAGGTGAATATTGCGTGGTGGTCGTTGATGCCAATGGTTGTGAAGCAAAGACATGCATCATCATCAAGGACAAATTTGAGGGTCCGAATGATTGTGCTGTGCATATTAAATTGAAGCCGCTTAATGTGTCAGGGGCTTTCAACCTGTTCGCTGTGACCAAAGGTGTTCCACCATTTGAATTTAAATGGTCGACTGGTGAGATTACCCAGAGTATCGAAGTCAAGGAACCTGGACTGTACTGCGTAACTGTAACCAATGACGAAGGCTGTGAAGCCACAACCTGCATCGAAATCGACAAGAATGGATTAAATGGTCCTGGTCAGACAGAAACCGGGTTCAAAATCTTGGAGACATATCCACAGCCGGCAACGAATGAGGTCAATTATAAAGTCAGTATGGCGAATAGCGGATCATTGACTTTTGACATCATTAACATGAATGGTGGCCTTGTGCAGACTGTCGGGTTTGATTATCTGGAAGCCGGCGAGCATCATCTTCAACTACCCATTCAAGATCTTACAACCGGTGTATTTTTTATTCGAATAAAGACAGATACTGAACAGGTTTTATCCAAGGTGATCAAGACCCAATAATTCAGGAATAAAACCTGATCATAAGGCCCGCCTTTTCATGTCAACTGACATTGAGAGGCGGGTTTTTTTAGTTTACCTTAAATACCTGTTTCATAGCTGGGAAGAAGAAGTGATTACATTATGAATGAA
Organism: Lewinellaceae bacterium; assembly: GCA_024642625.1. Lineage (GTDB taxonomy): Bacteria > Bacteroidota > Bacteroidia > Chitinophagales > Saprospiraceae > JAGNXB01. Next base: position 4,237 of record JAHEAU010000217.1, on the reverse strand, counting down.
TGGTCAGGTAAGTAACATACTCATAACTTGCCGAGGCAATTTAGGGGGTATAAATGGGCGGGCCCAGATCCCGACCCCCCCGAGCACTCGGGGTCGGGGGGGACGAACCTCCGACCCCCGCGGAGTAAGCAGGGACTTACCAAATGGGCATAAATAAAAAAGGTCTTCCAAACGGAAGACCTTTTTTCAGGGTGGGCCCAGAAGGATTCGAACCTCCGACCCCCTCGGTGTAAACGAGGTGCTCTGAACCAACTGAGCTATGAGCCCTATAAAACACTTCCACCTTTCGATGAAAGCGAGGGCAAAGATAGGTTTCCTGGAGATATCGTGCAACCTATGATAAAAAATATCCATGGATGTATCAAATTTGTAGGGAATCCCGTTCTAATGCACAGATCCTCCTTCCTCTGATGGCTTTGATTCGGTACATGACTTGGGCGAAACGCCTCCTGATCTCGGTTGTCCTGCTTTTTGTCGGGCTCTACCTCCTTGCCTGGATCTTTGAGGACAAACTCGGCCGAATGGCTCTTGCGTTAGTCCAGGAGGAAGTTACAACCAAAGTTGAGGTCGGCGAATTCCATCTTTCCTTTATCCGGGCATTTCCCAAAATCCGTGGGGCCTTTCAGCAAGTTTACATCCAGGGCGCAGATGGTGATACACTTCTTCACTGCAAAACACTCGGCTTGAACATGGGCTGGTCCACGCTCTGGTCGGACGAAGCTTCACTGGATGCGCTGATCATTGAGGATGGCCGGCTGAATATCCAATTTGACAAAAAGGGGAAAGGCAACTATGATATTTTCCGGCCTTCGGAAGATCAAGAGGATGCATCAGTTCGCCTTAATCTGCGCAAGGCTCTCATACAGAATCTTTGGGTCCATTTCCATGATGATGACGGAGATACTCGACTAGACTATCTGGTTGCTGATGCAACTATCAAGGGGAAATGGCGGTCCAATACGATCAAATTGGAAGAGGAGCTGGAAGGCACTCTCGTTCTGGTCCAATCCGGGAAAGATACCCTGGTCGCTGATTTACCATTAAATGCATTTGGTCCACTCCAGATCAATCTCAAAACGAATATCTACGAACTTGCCGGGACGGAACTCCACCTTGATGGTGTTGAATCTATGCTCAAAGGGCGCTGGGAACTTGACGGCAAAGGAACTTACCTTGATCTCGCACTCGAAGCAAATGACCAGCCGATAGATGAACTGTGGATCTTAGTTAACAAGCAATATCCAGTCAAAGGGGAACCTATGGTGATGTCTGGAAAAGCTAATCTGGATCTCAATATCAAGGGTGTAATCAAAGGGAATAACTTACCGGAGATCACCGCAGCTCTCAGTTGGAAGGATGGTCGAATTAAACGGGCTGGTGGACAATTGGATGACATCCGTCTTCAGGTCGATTGGTCGCAACCCGGCGGCAGAAAGTCTGATAATAGTATCATCACGATTCGGGCCCTGGATGCCGCTTATGCTGGCGAACCTCTGCATGTTGAAGGGACAATCCGACAATTAAATGATCCACTTTTGGATCTCAAGGCGAATGGAAGCATACCAATGGCCTTGCTTCAGACAGAATGGGTGAGTGGGAAGGAAGGGGTTATTCGTTTTCATGATGTGGTCATCCAGGGAAAGCTCAGCAGAAATGATTTGCAGGCCAGTGGTCGTGCCGAGTTGGAAAATATTGTAGTGACCTACCAGGGTGACGAAATCCAAGTCCCCTCCGGCAATGTGGAATTACAACAAGACCGATTGGGTGTTCGCCAACTTCAAGTAGCCATAGCAAAAAACACACTGCTTCTGGATGGTGACGTCCATGGATTTCTTGCCCAATTCAGGGATCAAGTTACTCCAATTGCCATTCGGTTTGATGGGAAGGTTCAATCAGACGAACTGGATGCCTTTGCTCTGATGGAACAATTTCAAAAATGGCAACAAACCCAACCAGCAGGTTCTGGTGCTGTTTCTACCTATTCTGGGACTCCATCTGCAGCATTCACTAAATACAATGGCACACTTCATGCCCGGATCGGTCACTTTGTCTGGCAGGATATTGATGGGCGTGATTTTAGCGGAAGTGTCGCTTTGGATGGACAAACGATGTTGATCAGTGGAGATGCAGCCGCAATGGGTGGCTCACTGAATCTGGAAGGCGAACTGAATTGGGGGCAAAAAACGATTTGGGAAGGAGCCTTGACCTGTGAAGAAGTGGAAGTGGAGGAGGCTTTCCGTCAATGTCACAATTTCGGGCAGACATTTATCACAGGTCAGCAAATCAAAGGTTCCCTAAGCACACAACTGCTCTTCAATGCAGAGTGGGATGGACAAGGACGGTTTATACCTGAAAATTTGCACGTCTATTCAGCCATCCAAATTGAAGATGGTGAGTTGAAAGACCTCGATGTACTGGAAACCTTCTCTGATTTTATTCATGTCAAAGACCTCAAACATGTGCGATTCAGCACCCTGCAGAATTATCTCGAAGTCGTTGACGGAATGGTGTATTTGCCCAAAATGACCATCCAGTCAAATGCCCTGGTTCTGGACATCACCGGATTACACGGTTTCAACCAAAACATTGATTACGGCTTGCGAGTGGATGCTGGCCAGGTATTGATCAACAAGATCACCCGTCATGATGCTTCACTGACTCCCAAGCCAGCCCGACAGAATGGATGGTTTAATCTCTATTATCACTTGTCTGGCAACGTCGACAATTACAAGTTTAAATCGGACAAAGATCAGGTTAAAGACGATTTTGTGCGCAGTCAGTTTCATCGCGATCGAATCCGAACTGTCCTGGTATCTGAATTTGGACATATTCTTTTTGAGGATGAACCCGAAGAGCTGGAGCCCTTGGCAGAACGACCTGTAAGAACAGGAATTGGCACAGCGTTGTCACAGGGATTTCGCCCTGGTGAGTCAACTAGTTCTCGAGCCTTAAAAACTGAACCTCGATCTTCCATTCAACGCGAAAGTGAATATCTCGACGACTTTGAGATCGAAGGTGGTGGAGGTAAGAAAAAGAAGGATTGATATCCAATATTTCAAAGCTGGTCAAGCGAGAGCATATTTTCCTTGATATCACCTTGACAGTCTTTTTAGTGAGTGAGTAGGAAAAAGGGGAGTTATTTCGATATTTCGTTATTGGGTTACAGCCTATCTGCAGTCAAGATTTCGAGGGATGAGGAATCAGGGATGAGAGATGGTGTTGGGTATTGGGCCTTGGGCGAAGGCAAAATCAGAAGTCGGAAATTGGAATTGGGAAAACATCAACCAAGGTGCTTGTAACGGCTGCTTTTAAACCGCCGGAGGAGGTTAGCTGCCGCATTGCAATCTCGAAAGCGAAGATTTACGATGAAGCTGTTATTTCGTGATTGCATTCCTGCCGATGGCCATGATTGGGTTAATGCGAGGACTGAAGGCGGTGTTCGGTAAGCGGAAGCCAAGATGGTGATGGCCCATTACAAATTGCCCTATACCTCCCCAATCCGGAGACTGTTCTAGTTATTCCGAGTGTAGCGAAAAGCCCCGAGTGCTCGGGGAAGAGGGAATTTGATCCCACTACAAGATTGGGAGCCCATTACCCATTACCTTTCGCCCTTTACCTCCACCAACCATATCCCTCATCTGGTTCTTCCGCTCACAGCGAAAAGCGAAAAGCGAATGGCGAATCGCGGCTTCAATTTCAGGCTATTACCCTTGACCTATTACCGTTTACCCCTCCAATCGGAACATGTATCTGGTTCTATCGGGATCTGACCTAGGTGCTCGGGGCGAATAGTGAACTACAGCTCCAATTTCAATGGCAAGCAATTAAGGTATCCGCACCCGTTTTCGTTTTTTTAAATAATCCCGATTTACTAAATAGACGCCTCCGAGAATGAGCAAACTGGCAATACCCACTTTGCTGTCGAGCCGTTCATCAAGAATAGCCCACCCGACTACAAGGGCTATTAATGGATTGATATAGGAATAAATTGACACAATGGTTGCCGGCATATGCGCCAGGGCATACATGTAGGACGTGTATGCGATCAGAGAACCCATGAAGACCAGATAAACCATAGCCCAGCTGACGTCCATAGTCCATCGGGTTGTAGTCCAATCCTCCAGAGGCACACTAAAGATTAGCGTCAGACTTCCACCGGCCAACATTTGGATACCCGCATTTAAAAGGACTGGATAGGTCCAGGTTTTGGTCTTGGATTTGAGCGAGCCATAAGCCC
>JAHEAU010000216.1 GCA_024642625.1 Lewinellaceae bacterium | reverse complement strand
GTCCTGGTTCTCTCAAGTCAAGGTGAACATAGTGCACAGGAATCATTGGTCCATCACCTCTTTGACATTTCAAGCATCCTCTTTTTCCTGATGGGAGCAATGACAATTGTTGAAGTGGTGGATACACATAATGGATTCTCCATAATCACGGATCGAATCAAAACTCGCGATCCCGTCCGGTTAGCCTGGATCATTGGTTTTGTCACATTCTTCCTGTCTGCAGCTCTTGACAACCTGACGACTTCAATTGTCATGATCTCCCTGCTGCGCAAACTGGTTCCCGATCAGAAGACCCGTTGGCTCTTTGGCGGATTGATCATTATCGCTGCCAATGCCGGTGGAGCCTGGTCGCCCATTGGCGATGTCACGACGACCATGTTATGGATCAAAGGTCAATTGCCAGATGCCCTTGGCTTTGTCCAGAATCTGTTGATCCCAAGCCTGGTCACCATTATTATACCTCTCCTTATTTTGACTGTAACCTTGCGGAAACGAAAGGTCGTGATTGCCCCAAAGGTTCATCTGGAACCAACCAAGGAGGAATTGAAACTTGAAGCCACCCGGAAAGAACGCCTTCGCGTTTTTATTCTCGGGATCGGTGGCCTGCTCTTTGTTCCCTTTTTCAAGCAAGCCACTCATCTGCCTCCATTTATGGCTATGATGTTCAGCTTGAGTGTACTCTGGATTGCTACTGAAATCATGCATCGGAAGAAACCCTCAGAGTTTCGAAATAAAATGAGTGTCCTTCACATCCTGAGACGGATCGATACTGCCAGTATTTTGTTTTTCCTGGGTATTCTGATGGCTGTTGCCGGACTTCAACAAGCCGGTCACCTGGCACATCTTGCCATGGCCCTTGACAGTTCAATAGGAAATATTTATGGCATCAACATCCTCATCGGTTTACTCTCAGCTGTAATAGATAACGTCCCTCTTGTCGCTGCGGCTCAAGGGATGTATGAAATCGCTGCTACAGGACCATTTGCTGCCAATGGCAGCTTCTGGGACTTCCTGGCGTATTGCGCAGGAACCGGTGGCAGTTGCCTGATCATCGGGTCAGCCGCAGGTGTTGCTGTCATGGGTCTGGAAAAGATTGATTTTATCTGGTATCTGAAAAAGATATCTATCCTGGCCCTTGCTGGATATTTGGGCGGAGCTGTCGTCTATATCCTGATGCACGCCATGTAATCATCTTCAGGTTTGGCTATCGAACCTGAACTATTCGTGTAATCGGTGCTGCTCCTTCGGGATAGACGGTGAGAAAATAACTGCCTGGCACAAGACATTCCAAATTCACTTCGGAGGTCTGTCCTTGTCTGGCCGTTCCACCCAGAAGATTGCGCAGCACCCAAGTGGCCCCATTAGGAAGTCCCTGAATCCATGTCGTATTGTGAGCCGGGTTTGGCATCAAAAGAAGTGATGCTGTATCATCCGGCAAAGCGGTGGACGAGGTGCATGGCAATTCATTCATCAGTGTCCACAACTGACTGTCAAAACCGGACAAAGCCGGCAAGATCGGACCAGCAGAATTCCCCATTCGGATGACCACCAAATCCTGACTTGGTACGATGTAAACTTTCTGGTCATTTTTCCCCAATGCGGCAAACAGGTCATCCGGCGCGGTAGGGATCAAATTCTGATTGAACTTTATTTGAAAACCTGGTAACATGTGCTGTCCTTTCCCATTCAACCACCACAGATATCCGTAGGATTTATTTATATCCTGGGAGGTGTTCACCATCAGGTTATAATAATTGGTATCCGAAAGCACGGGTGTTCCATCCCAGGCACCCTTCCCCTGAATCAACAATCCAAAACGAGCCATATCACGGGCACGGCTGAAGAATACATTATTGTACCCAACTTTGATATACAATCCAAATGCACCAATTTTATTTCCAATGCGGGAAGAAAAATACTGATTGATCGGGATACCCGTCGCACCAGAAATGACGCCATCAAGCAAGGTATAGGGCGCATTGTGATACGCCCATCGAGTGCCTGGTTCTGCAAGACATTCAAGGCACTCCGGATCAGTACAATCAACATCTCCAAGGCCATCATCCAGGCCAGAGGTCATGGTCAATTGATGTCTGACTGTTATTTTTTCTTCTTCCAGGGGATCACAGTTGGTCCAGCCAGTTCCCAAATAACCTGAAGATGGATCATCCAGGTCGAGATAACCTTCCTGTTGAGCAATACCCACTAGCGTGGACGTCAAGGATTTACCCGCACTCGCCCAATACCAGAGACTGTCTTTTGTGAACGAGTCATAATACCATTCTACTGCGATCTTCCCTCCTTTCAGGATGATAAACGCTTTGCTGTCTCGTTCACCGAGGAAGGCTTGGAGGGTATCGAGATTATCCTGGCACCAATCCAGTTCGGAGATGGGGTCGATTGTCTCCCAGTTCATTCCAGCCGGCGGGAAATAAAGAGACTGGGCTGGGAGGCTTGAAAGGAAATAATGACAAAAAAGGAAGAGAGAAAATTGCCGTAAGACCTTCATAATTGCAATTCAATATACTTTTGAAAGGTACACATAAAGGTCAAACTGCCGATCTCATCTCTATTGAATAAGCTCTAGCCTTTCTTCCAGCTCCACCGCACACCCAAATAAAACTCCCGACCACGAGTGGGACCCCATACGGAAGAGGTATCGAAGTAGCTTCCGAATGGGTCCTGCCAGCCAAGAATGGGCTGCTTCTGCCGAAAATCAAAGATATTTTCACAACCACTATAGATACTGAATTCGCCCAATCGGACGGTGACTTGTGCAGTAACGGTCGTGTAATCAGGAGATTCACCAGGTCGCTGGAATGGCTCCGGATTTCCACTGGTATTCGGCAATATTCTTGAACCATACCAATGCGCATGAACGTCACCTTGCCATCGGCCATTCCGTGTCGCATAGGAGACCGTACCCATCAATCGATGCCGGGCATTGAAGGGCAGGTCAATCCGTTCACCCTCAACTTCACGATATACATCAAGGAAATTATAGGCCAATTTCACTTGCAAACCAGACAGCGGTGTGATGTCCAGATCCGTCTGGAACGCCCGGCTATATGATGGATCCTGGAAATTGGCGACAATCGCCGTCTGTGCGTCCTGCTGAAAGTCCGGAAAAATTTGATTGGAAAAACGGGTCTGGTAATAGTCTGCACCCCAACGAAACACCATATCTCCCAGATAAAAACGCTGGGAAAAATTTACACCCCAGTTGATGGCTTTCTCAGGCGTCAGGGATGGATCTATGACAACATTCCGATTCCCGGCGAGTAGAACAATCTGCTCAGAAAACACATTCGCAGTCCGCCATCCCCGACCAAATGAACCACGGATGGAACTGCCCTCCCACAGGTCCAATTTGACCAAACTCCTTGGGGTGAAAATCGCCCCAAACTTTTGATGGTGATCCAATCGAGCACCCAAAATCCAGGTCACCCGATCGTCCCAATATTCAGAGACAGATTCGGCATAGACTCCTGTCACCTGATCCTCCCGATAATAATCGCCACCTTGACCAAGACCCAACGGGTTCTTTTCGAAAGCGAGTGTTTCATTCAGAACATGGGATCTGTGTGATACACCTCCCTTTAATCGCCAGGCAGGTTTTGGCTCCCATTCATATTGCAAGGATGCATTCGCAGTTTCTTGCTGAGCGGTGTAATGCAACAGTCCGTACCAAGACCGTTGACTGTGAATCAACCCGGAAGCCAATAAAACAATGCGCTGTTTGGCAGACCATCGGTAGGTGGTTCGCGTCCATAATTCAGGTTGGGTATAACGCACCCATTGGCCATAGACAGCATCACTCCCTGCATGTTCGTCCGGTTGATAGCTTTTCTGCCCGCCTGTACGCTCTACCATGAGCAACCGAATACCGGCACCCCCACTCCATCCGAGTGCTGATTGATTTCCATAAACGATCCGATCTGCCAGCGAGTAACGTGTCACCAAAGGCAGATCCAGGAATCCATCATGATCACGGTCTATCCGATTGGCAGGCTGGGTGGTATGAATAAACAGAGCGTTTCCCCACGTTTTTCCTGATTGTTGAAATGTCCCATTTATCTGGCTCTCACCAAAGGAGTTCATGTAAGCCTGAAGGAATACATCAGGCTTGTCCGTATCAACCCCAACACTTGGTTCCTTCAGTTCAACATTGATCTGACCACTGATACTTTCATACCCTTGAAGCACCGAGTTGGCCCCCTTGCTGATGTATATATTCTCGATCCAGGAACCGGGAACATCGCCGATTCCATACGTGTAACTCAGGCCTTGAATGAGGGGAAATCCATCCATCAAAACTTGATTGTAGACTCCACTCAATCCCAGGATACGAAGCTCCTGAGCCTGAGTGATCACATTCGTCACATTCTTCTGAACGGTCGCATTGGTATTAAAACATCCTGCCAGATCACAGCAGGCTCCTTTCTGTAATTCCAACGCACTGACCACCTCAGTTCGAACCGGGTTGAGGTCATCAACAAATTGAGCCTCTCGTCGATCACGAACCGTAATGGTCTCCAATCGAGCATCCGAGATCAGACGAATATGGTGATATCCCGGGCCCTCAACAGCTAGCGTATCCGGGGAATAACCCACCTGTCGAGCGATCAAATAGCGAATTGTTGACTCACTCTCATCCCAGGGCAGTCGATAACCACCCATTGAGTCTGCATAACCAGCTATTTGTGTACCCAGGAAATAGACCTGCGCCCCGGGAAGAATATAGTCCTCGTCATTGGTCACCACCCCATGAACGGTCTGCGCCTGAATGGCGAGCAAAGAGATGAATAAAAAAGGCAGAAAAAGGAATGAACGATAGTGATTCATTCTGCAAAAATAGACCTATCCATCTATCGATGCCCGATTCCTAGTTGAAAAATGAAAGCAATATGCGTGGATCTACTAGTTCAAATGGGTGTTTTACACCTTCCAATACATGAAATTTTCCCTTTGGCATCGAATGAGCCGTACGTTCGGATTCTTCCTTGCTCACCATGCGATCTGCACTACCCCAAAGAATATCTACGGGCAAGTTTAAAGCATGCAGCTGAGCCGAATTAATCAAAGGATCTTCTCCAAGTGATGTCAATAAAGGAATAGTGGCATGGACAATGTGTTTCCAATCACGGGGAGCATGGCGTCGGGTAATCAACTCAACCAATGCGGGGGCTTTCTCCGCTATCGCATTTGTGTCCAACATTCGGGCTTCATGGGCTGCCGAATCCGGTGTCCAATCCCATTTGGTACCCAAAGTAATAATCCGGGTAAAAAGCTCAGGTCGACGGATGGCCAGGACCATAGCGGCATACCCGCCCATGCTAAAGCCAAATGTGATGACTGGATGTGACAGATGGTTGACCATCCATTCTTCCAGATCAGCTACCAGCCTGTCCATTCTAAATCCGCCAGATGGGATTTCAGAACCGCCATGTCCCAGAAAAGTTCGGTTGACCACCTCAAAGTCAGACACCAATAAATCAGCAAGTGGCGATAGCTGATCAGCACTTCCCAGGGCGCCGTGCAATAACAGGATAGTCTGCCCGGTCATTACTCAGAACCGATTACCATTTCTTCTTCCATCGAGCCAATTGTGGAATATGCAATGTGAACAGCCAGCGTTTAAGCCAACCAAAGCCCATCTCTTTCAATTTGTCCTTAGAGAAGGCAACCATCTGTGCAGCCGAGGTAAAGTCATCCCGAAACTTGCCCTGATCATAACAATAGCTGCAATACACAGTATTCTTACTACCATCTGCTTCTGTGCCTCCTTTTCCCGGATCCTGATCAAGGGGCATACCACAGCTTTGACAAAATGCATCTAAACGTCCCATGAGGTGAAGATAAGGAGTTGGGAGGTTATGAGGTTATGAGGGGAGGAGGTTATGAGGTTATGAGGTTATGAGTTGGGAGGTTATGAGTTTGGAGGTTATGAGGTTATGAGTTTGGAGGTTATGTGGTTGGAGGTTATGAGGTTATGAGTTTGGAGGTTATGTGGTTGGAGGTTGTCAGTTGTCAACCCATTTCATGAGGGGCCAGTCTCACCCAATACCTAATGGCCAAAACCCAATACCAATGAATTCTTCCTTAACCCGTTTGATCATTCGGATTT
>JAHEAU010000215.1 GCA_024642625.1 Lewinellaceae bacterium | reverse complement strand
GGAAGAGTGCAATCCAGAGTAAAATCCCAGTAAACGGCCCCCAAATGCCCAATTGACTGCCCAGGTATTCCAGGACAAATCGAAATTCCCACTTATCTCCAGCCCGGTCAACCAGGTGGTATCGGAACGAAAGCCAATCATGTTCGTATTGCCACCATAAATGAGGCAGGATGAAGATAAAGGTCCAAATTACAATTAGCCAGAAGCTGGGTCGCTTCAGGAGCCTTAAATGAGGCAATAAAGCCAAGAGGAAGACCAATGCGCCATGATATTTGGTATAGGCTAAAAACGTTAGCATTACGATGAGGACCAGTGAAATCGTCCAACGATCAGTCTCAAGGTATTGACGCCAGAAAAAGAAGAACACAACAGTGCCAAATAACAAGGGGGTATCTGGGACCGCCAGAAACCCAAAGACAACCATAATGGGCATGGCCAAGAAGAGTGCCCAGAACAATTTGGGATCTTCTGGTTTAACGATTCGCCAAGTGAGGTATATGGTCAGTGTGCTTAGGATGACCATGAACAGACGTACGCCGATCTCCCCTGGAAGCAAATTGGATCCAGCGGCGACAAGCAGGGCAGTGACTGGAGGATGATCTTTGAATCCCCAATCCAGAAAATGGGAAAAGACCCAATAATAGGCCTCGTCATGGAAGAGTTCTGTCCATATCGCCTGTAACAGGCTCAGAAGGAACCAGGCTGATAAAGCGAACTTTGACAATCTGTCCATGAAGGCGAATTGGCTGTCCACAAGGTAATGAATTCAGGAAAGGGAGGGTGTTGTCAATGGATAGGGATGGTTGATTGGAACCTTCTTACCTTCCTGTCTGTTCCACCTTCATATATATGGTAAACAAGAAGAAGTCGAAACGACAAGAGCCTGCCCAACAGGCTATTCAACAAGCGATCTCCCGATTTTTCAAGCAACATCCGCGGAAGGCCTATAATGCGAAGCAAATTATTCGCAAGCTGAGTCTCAATAGCAATCGTGATGCCGTGCAACATGCACTCGAAAAATTGGTCGATAAGGAGATCATAGCACCTGCATTTGAAGACAAATTCCGGTTGACAGGAAAGCCGGATGCCAAGAGGCAGCCAGCTCAAACGCCTATAGGAGGAAAGGGACCAATCATTGGGTCCGTAGATTTGACTCGCTCAGGAGCTGCATTTATTTCTGTCCCAGGGATGGAACGTGATGTGTTTGTTCCGCCCCGCGCTGTGAATACTGCACTACAAGGTGATACAGTCGAGGTCCGTTTGCGGCAATCCAGGCGCGGTGGCCGCCCAGAAGGAGAAATCGTTCGAATCGTCAAGCGATTGAATGAACAGTTTATTGGTACAATTCGAATCTCGCGAAAGCATGGCGTTCTCCTGCCGGATAAACTGAACATTCCATTTGATATCCTGATTCATCTCAATGATCTGGCGGGTGCTCAGGATGGTGAAAAAGTGGTGGTTCAGGTCACCGAATGGCCAGGCCCTGACAAGAAATTGCGCTCACCAAAAGGCATTGTAACTGGTCGGTTAAATGATCAATCGATCAATGATGTGGAGATGCAAGCCATCTTGGTTCATAACGGGTTTCAATTGTATTTCAGTAAAGATGCCTTGGCAGTTGCCAACGCCTTTCCAGCTCGAATACCGGAGGAAGAAACCAAAAACAGGCGTGATTTTCGGGATATTCTCACCTTTACAATCGACCCTGAAGATGCCAAGGATTTTGACGATGCATTATCCTATCGTGTCTTGGAAGAGGGTGGATGCGAAGTAGGTGTTCACATTGCAGATGTCACGCATTATTTACAGCCAGATTCCGCTCTGGATCAAGAAGCGTATGAACGCAGTACGTCGGTCTATCTGGTGGATCGAGTGTTGCCCATGTTACCTGAGCGATTGTCGAATGAACTTTGCTCGCTCCGTCCGGATGAGGACAGCCTGACATTTTCGGCAGTCTTTACTTTCGATGCAAATGACAAATTAGTGGATCGCTGGTTTGGCAAGACCATCATCCACTCGCATCGCAGGTTCAGTTATGAATCGGCCCAGGAGGTCCTTGAGACAAAAGAAGGAGATCACGTTGATGCGCTCCTTCATGTCAATAGAATAGCCACCAAGTTGCGCAAGCAGCGCTTCAAGGATGGCAGTATTTCTTTCGAGTCGGAGGAAGTCAAATTTCGCTTGAATGAAGATGGCGTTCCGATTGAAGTCTACACCAAAGAAAGGAAGGAAGCACACTTGTTGATTGAGGACTTTATGCTCTTGGCCAATAAAGAAGTGGCGGCATTTATCCAGAAGAAAGGCGAAGGGCAGGAAATTCCGTTCGTCTATCGGGTACACGATCTTCCCGATCCCGACAAGCTCAATGACTTTGTTCTTTTTGCAAAAGAGGTCGGTTTTAAAATGGAAGTTAAAACACCGGAACAAGTGGCCCGGTCATTTAATATGTTGGCAGAGGCTGCCAAGGAAAATGAACTGCTCCGTATGCTGGAGCCATTGGCTATTCGGACAATGGCCAAGGCGGCTTATACAACCAATAATATTGGTCATTATGGTTTAGGCTTTGCGGACTATACTCATTTCACTTCTCCGATCCGTCGTTACAGTGACGTGTTAGTGCATCGAAGCCTGGCCAAGAATCTGGAAGGTGTTTGGCGCGAAGATAAATTCCTACTGGAAGCAAAATGTAGACACATTTCTCAGCAGGAAAGACGGGCCATGGATGCTGAACGAGAATCCATTAAGTACAAGCAAGTCGAATTTATTGAAAAACATGTCGGTGAAATCTTTGAAGGACAGATTAGTGGGATGATGGACAAGGGGATCTTCGTCCAATTGAAGGGCTCTCTTGTCGAAGGGATGGCCCCATTCAGTAACTTCCCAGAGCCATTCGTCGTAGAAGAAAGCCGATTGAAAGCAAGAGGGCAACATTCCAATACTATCCTCAAAATGGGAGATACAATTAATGTGCAAATAACAATGGCAGACCTGGCTCGTCGCCAGGTCGAAATGAGGGTCATTTGGGAATAGACCATTCGGGTAGATGGGTTGATCCCAATTCAGATTTCCGCAAATGTGCAATTCAATTTAATTATTTTGTCTTTTTTGTAGCAAAATGTATCTTTCCCGTATGGAAACAAGATGGACGTTTATCGCATTCAGCATAGTATTTGTAATCTGGATTGGATGGTTGGTCAGCGTGTTTAGCGTATTGCCGGATACCGTCCCAATGCATTTTAATGCTGTAGGTGAGGTTGATGGATGGGGAAAAAAGGCGATGGTTTGGGCCCTTCCAGTCATTGCTTTGTTCACAGTGACTTTTATGCTTTCCGTGCCCTACTTCAATCAAAAATATATCAATTATCCGGTCAAGATCACCGAGGAAAATCAACAGAAACAGCATCAATTGATGATCCTGTTTATACGGTTATTAGCTGCTGTCATCTTAGGCATGATGATCTATATTTCATTTGTTTCCGTTCATCTCGCACTTGGAAGTACTGCACCACATATGGTGTATATCTGGATGTTTATGGGTGGCGTCTTTGGGCTGATGATCTGGTATATGATCAAGGCCAGGCGGTTGAAATAATCGCGCAGTCAAGATGTGAGAAAAAGGCCTCCCCAAGGACTTGGAGAGGTCTATTTTTTATTTTTGAAAGCCTGATCACTTTGATTGGTAAGTGAGCGTTATTGTGGAAGTAGGCGGATAAAAAGGGTGAATCTGATCTGCTGGACTGGAAAGCTTTAATTCTTGCGGATCAATAGATTGGATGGTGAAGTCAATAGTTCTGCCGGCTTCAGTGATCATCAGCATCTTGTTGTCCGTAGAAAGCAGCCAGGTTCCCTTTGATGCCTCTTGAGGGCCAAGCGTATCGCATTTTAAAGGCCCTTCATCTATTGTAAATGTGAAATCGGTATTAAATTGAAGGGTATTGTCCATGGTGCAGTCCTCTTGAATAATTGTCAGATCCGACAAAGGATAATCTGGAGCAACTTCTATTGGGGGGTCAGCAATGATTGAGTATAATTGCCACTCTCCATTTATCAATGTTGTAGATGTGGTCATTTTTTCAATGCTGTCTGGCTGGCAGCTGAAGAGAAGGATTGAAATTACGGATAGCCCAAGTATCCGTGCGAGAGAGTTTTTCATACCGGTCAATTTTTTCGTTGATTCGGTCAATGTCTGAATTTTAGCTTTAAAAAGCGATTCTTTGGGTTGGCGTTCATGAAAATTGAGGACAAGAAAGTGCAATTTATTTTGGAGGGGTGCATTTCTATTCTAATCTTACCTGGAAGAAGTCCAGGTAATTGCCCTGATTCTTCAATATGAATTCAAGCCCTAAGCCTGATTACTTTAATATAACCAATTTGCTTGTGCCGATTAAACCATACGGGGCCCACACTTCAAGAATGTAAAAACCACTCTCCAAGCCAACTGGATCAATGAGGTATTCTTCATCACTATGGGGACGGGATTCACTCCAAACAAAATATCCAGCACTGTTTTTAATGCGCACGTCCAGGTTCCCATCTGGCACAGGGCTGATGGACAATCTAAAGTCATCGGTAGCTGGGTTGGGCCAAATTCTCAAAGTGGATTTCTCCCTGTCTGCAAATGTATTTGTACCCGATGTCCCGCAATTGTAAAGCGTATTAATCACCTCATAACAGGTACTGTTGGTGAAATCACCGTAGGCGTAGATGTAAAAATTGACAGGATCGTTAAAGGAAGGATTTTTTTCATACTTGGACCCTGGCAGGATATTTCCACCAACCCCAACATATATTATATATTGGTTGGTATCAATACCGCAGGTATTTGTCAATAGCTCAACTGCGCAGTTCGAACTGTCGATCTGAAAACATTCCTCATGAAACCAATTGGCAAAATACCCGGTTTTAAACTCGAATGTATGCAAAGAGTCTGCACGGCATTGTGTCGGCGAAATCGTACAAATAACATTGTCCGTTGTATCTGGTGCAAATTTTAATGGGATATCAAAAAGCAGTTGTCCTATGGTTGTTTGGCCTGGATCAGGAACAAATTGAATGGAACAATCCGGACATCCTGTCGAAAGGTTTTTAACGATGTGATATTTTAATCCTGAATTTGGGGCATAGTCGGGATAAAATAATTGCACATTGAGATGTATCTCGGGATCATTGGCGATATCAACGGAGACACTTCCTTCAAACCATAAATCATGGCATTTTGAGCGTCTCACCTTTCCCTTGACTGGTCCATTAAATGTTAGACAAACCGCTTCTATGGTTTCAATTGGATCATTCCATCGATACATACTATTCTGATTTTGAACGGATGCCCATCCCAGTGAAGCATGTTTAAACACGGGCATGTTAAAGTCATAGTCGGGGTAATTGCGCTCGACGTACCATGTGTCGCCTCCATCTCGGGTTAATGATGTTCCATCATTGTGGCCAACGATATACGCATCCTCTAATCCGGGAATGGCTGTTATTCCCCATGCATATATTTTGGCTGATGCTGGATTGGTGGGACCTTGGATGGGCAACCATGATGTGCCTCCATCAGAAGTTCGGTAAAGTTGATCAGTATAGTGGTCCTTAAACGCAAGGCCATTTAAACTGTCAGTAAATGCCATTGCAAGTCCATAAGATGTTGCGATCAAGGGTGTCTGGATGGTCGACCAATTTGCTCCTCCATCAGAACTGCGCCAAAGTTCGCCGGAACCTGTGTAGAACCAGATATGGTTATTCTCAAAAGTAGTTATTCCCAATAAAGAGCCATTGATCGGCAGAGATTTGGTAGTCCATGATTGTCCTCCATTGATTGTCTGGTGGATAAATACGAAGTCGGCTAGATCCCAACTTATAATGAACCCATTGTTGTAATTATTAAAATGCTGAAATCTGATAATTTGATTATCCGTTAGCCCGATTGGTTTGGCCGCTTGCCAAGTCTGACCACCATCCTGAGTATTATATACATATCGAATGCCGGAGTTATAATGATTAAATGAGGCCCAAGCTTTGGAGGAATCGATGGCCGTGAGAAAACTTCCAAGAAGGAAGCCCTCTGCATTTGGAAGACTGTAACTGGTCCAGGAATTTCCACCATCGTTGGTTCGGGTTATATGCCCAG
>JAHEAU010000021.1 GCA_024642625.1 Lewinellaceae bacterium | reverse complement strand
AAATAACAAAATGCCTTGGTGTTGGATCGACCCACCCGACCACGCAATTGGTGCAGATCACTCAGTCCGTATTGGTGGGCATTATTGATGATCATCGTATTGGCATTCGGGATGTCCAAGCCAGTCTCAATAATATTGGTACTTACCAGCACATCAAATTCACCATCAATAAATGCCGTCAGCGTTTTTTCGAGACGATCAGCTTCCATCTGGCCATGAGCAAATGCAATTTTAACATGAGGGCAAAGACGTTGAACAAGGCCGGCCACTTCGCCCAGAGTTTTCACCCGATTATGGACAAAAAAGACTTGTCCTCCTCGTTGCACTTCATTGTTGATCGCATTGCGAATGACTTCCTCACTAAAGATGCGCGCCTCCGTATGAATGGGCTGTCGATTGGGCGGTGGTGTCCGAATAATAGACATATCCCGGGCCGACATCAGGCTGAATTGAAGTGTCCGTGGGATGGGCGTTGCAGTCAATGTCAATGTATC
Source organism: Lewinellaceae bacterium (assembly GCA_024642625.1). Taxonomy (GTDB): domain Bacteria; phylum Bacteroidota; class Bacteroidia; order Chitinophagales; family Saprospiraceae; genus JAGNXB01. Next base: position 23,562 of record JAHEAU010000021.1, on the reverse strand, counting down.
CACATTTACCTTGATCGACCTGAGTTTTTCCTTAGAACTGACACCAAATTTCTGCTCCTCATCTACGATTAAAAGGCCCAGGTCCTTGAATTTGACATCCTTGCTCAGGATGGCATGTGTGCCAATAATGACATCGACTTTTCCCTCTGCCAATTCGGCAAGGATGCGCTTTTTATCAGCGCTACTCCGGAAGCGATTGATATAATCCACCTTGCAGCCAAAGTCCGCCAATCGACCGGCAAACGTTTTCTGATGTTGTAGCGCCAGAATAGTTGTCGGCACCAGTATGGCGACCTGCTTGCCATTAACAACAGACTTAAACGCGGCCCGGACAGCTACCTCTGTTTTTCCAAAACCAACGTCTCCGCAAATCAGTCGGTCCATTGGATTAGCCCGCTCCATATCCTGTTTCACATCCTGAGTGGACGTGAATTGATCCGGCGTATCCTCATAAATAAAAGAGGCCTCCAACTCATTTTGCAAGTAGCCATCCGGTGCAAAGGCAAATCCAGGTGCAGCCCGTCGGCGGGCATAGAGTGCGATTAATTCTTTGGCAATGTCCTTGACTTTCTTCTTGGTCTTTGCCTTGAGGTTTTTCCAGGATTCAGATCCGAGTTTACTTAGTTGTGGTTCGGTACCATCCTTGCCAATATACTTGGCCAGTTTATGCAGGGAATTAATTCCCACATACAGGATGTCATTATTCTTGTAAATAATGCGCACCGATTCTTGTACGTGACCGTTTACCTCGATTTTTTCAAGACCGGAATATCGCCCTACACCGTGATCGATATGGGTCACAAAATCCCCGGGCACAAGCTCCCGAATCATCCGCAAATTCATGGCCTGATCACGGGTGAATCCACGACGCAGTTTGTACGCATGATAGCGGTTAAAAATCTGATGGTCCGTATAGCACAGCACCTTGAGAGAATCATCAATAAATCCCTGGTGCAAACCCTGGATCACAGAATGAAAAACAACCTTTGCCTGAAGTTCTTCAAAAATGGCATGAAAGCGTTCGACCTGCCGGGGATTGTCTGTAAAGAGATAAAAGGTGTACCCCTTTTTATCATTTTCCCGTAAATCGCGAATGAGTAGATCAAAGTTTTTATTAAAACTGGGTTGAGGTCGTCCCTTCATATCCAGGGTCAAATCTGCTTTATAACCTTCAGGTATTTTATCTGTGAAGACAAGCGAGTATTTCTCCAATCCATCGATCACTTCTAGAGGAGGAATAAATGGTTTTTCTCTAAAGAGTGATACTAATTTTTCTTCTTCTCCAGGCAGTACATCCGGAGCGTAATCGATTGCTTTAGCAAATGCATCCTGACATTTATCTAGTAAAAAACCGGGATCACGAATCCAGATCACAGCATTGTCCGGAAGGATGGAAAAGATGTCTGTTTTTTGTTTTGGATCATACCCTTTGTGTGCATCAGGGATGATATTCACTCGTTCTACGCGCTGACGTGAAAGCTGCGTCATTGGATCAAACGTTCGGATGCTTTCTACTTCGACATCAAAAAGTTCAACCCGATATGGCCATTCATTCCCGTATGAGAAAATATCCACGATGCCACCACGGATGGAGAATTGCCCGGGTTCATAGACAAAATCCATTTTTTCGAATCCGTATTCAAGGAGGACTTCCAGGATGAAATCCAGATCGAGGTTTTCGCCTTTGACGATACTGATCCGGTTTTTCGCCAGGGCCTGTGGTTGGAGCACTTTTTCGATCAACGCCTCAGGGTAGGTAACGATCAGTTCAGGAGTCTTGCTGTCCGTGCTGATCTGATTGACCACTTCAGTCCGAAGCAAAATATTCTGATTGCTGAGTTCAGCAAAATACCCAGGTCTTTTGAAGGAATCCGGCAGGAATCGTACGGTCCGATCGGGCAAGAGGTTGCCTAGTGTATTTTGGATATAAGCGGCCTCTTCCAAGTCTTGTGCAATCCATAAATGCAATCGCGGAGATTGGAGATAGGTTGCCAACAGGGCAAAGCAATCCTGCGCCCCGGCCAGATTGGCCAGAGATATCCGCCCTTGTTCACGTTCATCAAGGGCTTTTGTCAGCGTGACGATCCGCTCATCCTGCCGGTAGGCGCTGAGCAGTCGTTGCAGGTTCTCCACAGCGCAAATGTAGGTGGTTCGGGATAAATATTCCGGGGTTGTTGGTTTTTGAGGTTTCCTTTGGAATGACATCCGTAATAACCTCACCCCAACCCTCTCCTTTCCAAGGAGAGGGGGCTGCAGTTACGTGGAAATCGAAATCAGCATTTCAGGGCCCAGTACCAATTACCCATTCACTTTTACCCTCTACAACAAGATCCGGCATCCGTTTTTGGACTCCGGGGATTGGCATTTGTGATAACCTCACTTCAACCCTCTCCTTATCAAGGGAGGGGGCTGCATTTGGATGAATGTTAAAATTTAGGTTCCCCCTCTCCATGCCAATGGAGAGGGGGCCAGGGGGTGAGGTTATCACCCAGAGTTCGACCTTCTGTTGAACTCCTAATCGTTCACAATACGATAAAACCGAAGGAACCAGCCCCCCCGAGTACTCGGGGTCGGGGAGAAACCTGGAATTTGGAATTTGGAATTTGGAATCACCCCTCCGGTATGGGCAATAAGATCCCGAACGTGGTCCCTTTTCCAGGTGCGCTGGACCGGACAAAAATGCGGCCTTTATGGTAGCTCTCTATGATCCGTTTGGCCAGGGACAAACCAAGTCCCCAACCGCGTGATTTGGTCGTATATCCCGGTTTGAAAACGCGCTTGAAACGCGAAGATGGAATGCCCTTACCTGTATCGCTAATATCAATAGCAATCCACCGACCCTCTTGCCGAACCACAGCCCGAATCTCACCTTCGCCGTCCATAGCGTCTAAGGCATTGCGCACCAGATTTTCGATCACCCATTCAAAGAGGTGGGTATTGATCAGGACCATGACCGGCATGGCTGTTGGATCCGGAAAATGAAGTTGGACTCGTTTTGGCGCACGAGCTTGCATATAGGATCGGGTCCGATCCAGACAGGAGAGCAGGTTATGTGGTTCAAGTTCAGCTTTGGAACCAATCTTGCTGAATCGGTCAGCGATGAGTTCGAGTTTTTCCGCATCACGTTCGATTTCGTCAGCCGCAAAGTCGATCTGCGTATTTCCACTAGAATGGTTTCGCAAATACTCCACCCAGGCAACGATGGCAGTCAACGGTGTACCCAGTTGATGGGCAGTTTCCCTGGCCATACCTACCCAAACACGATTTTCTTCTGCCCGGCGGGAAACGCTGAATCCTAAATAGCCCAAAAAGATCAGCATCAGGATCAACGCAATCTGAATAAACGGAAGATACCGAAGATTAGAGACCAGGGTACTGTCCTCATAATAGATTTTCTTTCCATCGGCAAGCTCCACCGGAGGATAGCCGTTGGCTTGAATCTCGATTAAACGGGCAGTCAGAAATGTTTTTGACGTATCCCGACCAGCTCCAAAATTTCGGGCATCTTCAATGATACCTCGTTCATTGACCAGGATCAGGGGTACTTGTAAGTCAGCAGTAAGTATAGCATCATGGAGTACAAAAGATGCATTATCCGGATTGCTGGGAAGGTCTTCAACAGCTGTCTTGAAAAAGACAATTTTCTGATGTTCAAATGCTTTGATCTTGTCGACTACCTGACGAATTACTAATAAGGAGAGGATGACCACTAGCATCCCTGCTAGTGCCAGTCCCCATTTCCAAATCGATTTCAGGCGATAAATATCCATATGTCTCCCGATGGGCAAAGATACACCCCTTGGGATGGGGTCAGCGGAGTTTCTGTTTCAGAAACGAAAGGGCAAGAGCATTGGCCTCCTGGGCAGCTTTATCATTATAACGTGGACTACTGGGATTGGCAAATGCATGATCTGCATCGTAGAAGTGATACGTAAATGTCTTCCCCGTCGCTTGACACAATGCAGCAAACTTGCGAACAACTTCAGCATTGATCCATTGATCCTTATTGGCGAAAAGACCGAGTACTTCCGCCTTCAAGGGAACCAGATCGGCAGCAGATTCGACGGGCATGCCATAATACATCACACATCCCCTCGAACGTTCTCCTGCAAGTATGGAAGCTCGCAGGCTCCAACCACCGCCAAAACACCAGCCAATGGTTGCAATACTGGCTTGTGGACTCCATTGTGCTATTGCACCTCGCATGATTGCTTCAAGACGCGCTTGTTCGCGACTCTCCATGAGTTGTCCGGCAGTTTCACGGTCAGTAGCAACCTGTCCATCGTAAAGGTCCAATGCCCACACATTTACACCCAATGAATCAAAAAGGCGTTCAGCTTCCTGTTTGATATAGTCATTGAGACCCCACCATTCATGGATGACTATCAGGTGCTTACTTGAGGGAGACGATGTACGAAGAACATAGGCATGACCGTCATTGCCATCTGTTGTAGTAAAGGCAACCATTTCCCCTCTGGGCTTGAAATCCAAAATTTCCGGAATCTCATGAGCCCCATTAAAGGAATCATCAGTAGTGAATTTGGCCATGCCTTCTTCTGATGGTGTAGACGAAGATTGGCATCCTGAAAAGAGACCACAGATCAATGTGGCCACGGAAAAGTGGTAGAGGAGTCTTGTTGTCATACTTCGAAGGTAGAGAATGCAGAGAAAATGGTTCCTGGTTCCTGGTTCCAAGTTGTTCTTCGGTTTTAATTTTTCGACAGAAGGAATGGCCACCCCCGTCTTCCAGTTTGCCTACGGCTGCACTGGAATCCACCCCCGTCCCGAGTACTCGGGAGGGACAAAATACGTGTCCCCCTCACACCGGGTTGTTTGTCCCTGAATCGTCTGTTGATTTGAGGGGGAAGCAAGAAAGGAATCAGAAACAGGCTTGCCCTTAGAAAGGAATATCCGATGTATCGTCATTCATCCGGCTCGAACGGGTAATCATATTGGGCATGGCCCCGCTACCTCCCATTGGGTCGGGCATCGGCAGATCATCAAAACTCATATCTTCCCAATCATTGAATCGAGCAAACTCTTTGATGAACCGCAATCGAACGGTATCCACAGCGCCATTCCGGTGCTTGGCAACGATTACTTCGGTCATACCTTCCGTATTCCGACCTTCTTCATCCTGAAATATCCCATAATATTCAGGACGATATAAAAAGGTAACAATATCCGCATCCTGTTCAATCGCTCCAGATTCACGAAGGTCACTTAGCATGGGCCGCTTGGATCCTCCTCGGGATTCAACATTTCGACTCAGTTGGGATAGCGCAATAACGGGCACATTCAATTCCTTGGCCATGGCCTTTAACGCTCGTGAAATACCACTGACTTCCTGTTCGCGATTACCTTTTGCGTCACCACTACCAGACATCAACTGCAAATAGTCAATAATAATCATCTCGATGCCATGCTGCTTTCGCAAGCGTCGGCATTTGGCGCGTAATTCGAAAATATTGATCGCCGGTGTATCATCAATGAAAATCGGAACGTCGTTAAACTTCTCAATAGCCCTATGGACGCGTGACCATTCCTGATCGTTGTGCAGTCGTCCATTTCGTAGCCGATCGCCTGGCACCTCAGCTTCAGCAGAGATGAGACGCATGGCCAGTTGGAGATTGGCCATCTCCAGGGAAAAGACCACCACAGGCTTCTTGAATTCTGCAGCAGCATTTCTCGCCATATTCAGGGTAAATGCTGTTTTACCCATCGCCGGACGAGCTGCGATGATAATCAAATCGGAAGGCTGCCATCCACTGGTCAGAAGATCAAGATCCCGGAAGCCCGAAGGGACTCCAGTCAGACCATCCTCTTTCTTGGACAATTCTTCGATCTGTTTCAACGCCAAACCACTCAAAGCACCGATCGGCTCGTAACTTTTGGAAATATTGGTTTGTGTGATTTTGAACAGACTAGCCTCTGCATTGTCCAACAGATCAAACACATCAGTCGAATCTTCGTAAGCATCCCGAATAGTGACATTGGCCACCCGGATCAGTTCGCGCTGAATATGTTTCTGCGCGACGATCCGTGCGTGAAACTCGATATTCGCTGAGGAGGCGACTCGATTGGTCAGTTCAACAAGCTGATAAGGACCACCAATCCCTTCGAGTTTGCCCATCCGCTTCAACTCCTCTGTCACAGTCAGCATATCGATTGGCTTCGAATGCTCAAACAAGGCCAACATAGCCTTGAAGATCTCCTGATGCGAATCGACATAGAATGACTCCGGATTGAGGATTTCCAGTACCATTGGCAAGGCATCCTTGTCCAACATGATCGCGCCAAGAACAGCTTCTTCCAGATCTCTGGCTTGAGGGGGCACCTTACCAAAGACCAGATTGGACAGGTCTGCTTCCCGATCTCTCCGGTTTCGGAAATCAGTTCCTGATTTGGTTGTTTTAGGTGCTTCTGCCATAGGGTTTGGTCGGAAAGACAAAGATAGCTGGCCTACCCAGCTGTCCCGAAATCACACAGATTATTGGAAGATTCACATACTCACAAATGCCTGTTGATAAGTGCGCTTCAAACTCGAAACATCAACTGATTACAGTTTGTACATCGAGTTGCTCAATACAAACAACACCATTATGATAAAGTCAATGAAGGACTTACACAATGAAAAAATTAAGGTATATCCGTATTAGTTAAGCCATTCTTTTCCTGCGGAGTGTGCAAAAAGATTCGCATTAATAAAATACGAATATAAAACATCCATTATATGAAACAGGATGTTTCTTATTTTTTCAAAAAGGCCAATCGTTCCTTGATCTTGTTGACTTTGATGTCTTGATCACTGATTCGGGAAGTTGTTACTACCTGTTCCTTTTCATTATCAACAATATTGTTTTCAGCCTTTTTAATCTTGTCTTTGGCGTCCTCAATATCCTTGTGATAACCATCATTGTCTTTCTTCAAGCGATCCATATCGCGTATAAAATCTTTCAAAACCTTTTCCTCATCGGCCAAATCTTCCTCAACTTGGGCGATCTTCACTTGCAGCGCATAATCTTGTAAAAACTGAACGGCAGCTGTATACGCTTTACTGTCCGTATCCGAACGAAGCATGCCCTTAGGTGTTTCAAACCAGGCAGTCAGCGTAACACGATCATGATCTTCTTCCACTCTTGCGTAGACATTCATCTTCTGTAAACCACCGATAGGATAGATCTCGGTACGTTCAGTCATATAACCCTTCATGTCTCGATTCTTCTTGGTTTTTCCACCAAACTTGTCGATATAGTCCTTCCAGATCTTTTCAGCAGTGCGGCTTTTAATTTCTGGAAGATCTACGGTCAATGCATTGCTTGACCCATCAATAAAATCATGTTCACCTTCGTAAACCTGGTAAATTGGTTTTTTCTGATCATCCTGTGCATGAAGAACGAACAGAGAAAAGAAAAGTGTAAAAGCAAGTAACCATTTCATTTTTGGAATCATTTCATGTCAAATATGCGTTTGTAGAAGTCAGGCATTCTGCTCCTATGTCGAAATGTAAACAAATCTTTTGGGTCATCAGTTTCGTATTGCCACTCTTTTCGGGGCTGGCCAATGGTCAAAATACAGATCTTCGGAAAGCGGACAAGTTCTATAAAAACCGATCCTATGCAAAGGCGGCGCCTTTATATGAGCAAGCCCTACAAGAACGGTTTCGCGTCAGTACGGCTCAAAAACTGGCTTCCTGCTATCGACTGACAAATGCCTGGACGAAGGCTGAGGCGCTCCTGGATACACTCATTCTGGATGAAAAGGTCAGAGAAGACATGTGGTTTTTATACGGCGAAGCCTTGATGAGTAATGGTAAATATGGCCAGGCTCGCGAATGGTTTTTGAAATATGCCGAAGCTGAACCTGCAGATTCTCTCGCTCTGATTCGGGCAGAAGCCTGTCTGATCGTTGGATCGATACCGCCCTATTTTTCTCATGTCAGCTACCAAAAACTACCCTTCAATTCCGATCAAGACGATCATGCTGCACTTCCATGGGATGGGGGACTATTATTCACTTCAGATCGTTCTCCAGGAATTCACCTGCTCAAGGAAAAATCACAATGGACGGGTCGAGATTATCTGGCGGTATTCTACACTCGACAATTGACTGATTCAACCTGGTCCACTCCTGAACGATTTTCTGGAAGGATGAATGAGATCAACATCAATGTTGGCTATACAACCATTACTGCCGACTCATTGACCATGTTTTTTACCAGAAATACGCAAGAACCCAATAAACGAGGATATTATCCACTTCAAATCTATATGACCCAACGAGAATCAGGTCAATCCTGGTCAAAACCCCGTCCGGTTGACTTTGCAAATCCCGAGATCAATATGATGCATCCGGCCATTTCACCTGACGGGCAGTGGCTGGTATTTGCTTCGGATCGGGGGCAGGGAGAAGGTGGGTTGGATCTTTGGATTACTTCCCGCACATCTACGGGCTGGACGCGTGCCGAGCCAATCAGCGACGTCATTAATACAAGCGGGCACGAAGGATTTCCCTGGATCGCTTCGGATGGACGCCTGTTTTTCGCTTCAAAAGGTCATCCAGGATATGGTGGTTATGATCTTTTTGTGACCCATCGGAAAGAAGATGGTTCGTGGGCAACGCCCATCAATCTCGGACGGCCATTTAACAGTCCATTGGACGACATCACCTTTTATATGAATCCAAATGGCCAGAGTGGATATTTTAGTTCCACGCGGGATGGTGAAGACGATGATTTGTATCGTTGGAACAAAGATGAATCCCCCTCCATTCTGAACGATTTTTCACGTTAGTCGCTTTGGTGCCCACACCCGGAATGCCGCAGGTTTGATGCCAATCTGACATGGGCATTCCCCCTTCCATTCACCATCAGCTTCAACGTACAAGGGCAGTTTGTCGATGGAATGAACCTCCAGATGTGGACCACTTATGGTTTCTACATCCTTCACTTTACCGATACTCCCGGAATAGAAGCGCCAGATATTCAATAGAATACGGGAAAGAGGCAATGCCCCGGCAATCGTCAAGGCGAGCTGCTGACTCGCTGGATCAGCATGAGGAACCACCCGCATACCGCCTCCGCTGTATGGGCAAATACCAGCATTAATTGTATAAAACCGACCAGACCATGACCTGTCACTTGTTTTTACTTCGGCTTGTTGTGGGCGATATGTAAGTAAATTGCGGAGGATGCTCAAAATATAGATCAAAGCATGACCTTTTGAGGCAGGATCTTCTTCGATTTGTTTGACTAGCCAGGCATCATAGGCTAATCCAGCTACATTTATAAAAAATGATTTCGTGGCTTGACCCTCTCGAATGAAAGATATTGTACCTGCAGAATGATCATGCAAAGTCCACGCATCTATCTCACGAAACCAGTGATCCACATTCCGCGGATACCTCCAGGTTCTTGCCCAGTCATTCCCGGAGCCGCACGGAATCAGGGCCAACCCTGGCAGTGAAGATGCTGGTAGATTTCTGTTTAGGAGTCCATTCACTACTTCATGTACCGTTCCATCACCGCCCAGCACGACGATCCGATCCCATTGCTCAGTAGCAGCGGCTTCTGCTCGGCGAATCAAATCGCCTGCACGGAGACTGTGATGAACCGACCAGTCCCAACCTGTGTGTGGGAGACAGATTTGCACTTTTTTCCATGTCCGTTCAGCCTGTCCATTTCCAGCAGCCGGGTTGATCAGAAACAGCACACGCAATGAATGCAGCATGAATTCAATGAATTTTTGGAAAAATCGGTGTTTTTATCGAACCAGAAGGCTCTTTCTTCGATTCTTCTCCATGAGCTAGTTGTTCAAGTTCTATTTTGCGATCAAATTGCAAGGCATGGCAAATATTCTGGAGTTGACCGATGTAGTCAAAACCTACCAAACCACCAAAGCTGTCGATCATGTCAGCTTTTCGATGCCCCGTGGCAGCATCTTCGGGATGTTGGGTCCGAATGGAGCCGGAAAGACATCATTGATCAGGATCATTACGCGAATCACGCAGGCAGATACAGGGACAGTTCTGATCAACGGCATGCCCTTGAATGATGATCATCCCGAGGATATCGGCTATATGCCCGAAGAACGAGGCCTTTACAAAAAAATGAAGGTGGGGGATCATCTGATCTATCTCGCCCGGCTGAAAGGGCTATCAGAAAAGAATGCCAAGGAATCCATCAAGCACTGGATGGAGAAGTTTGATATCAGCGACTGGTGGAACAAGAAAGTCGAAGAACTCTCTAAAGGCATGCAACAGAAAGTGCAGTTCATTGCGACAGTTGTCCACAAACCCAGCCTGATTATCCTTGATGAGCCCTTCTCTGGATTGGACCCCATCAATGCGAACCTGATTAAGGATGAGATTGACAACCTGCGATCAGAGGGTGCGAGCATCATTTTTTCCACTCACAGAATGGAGCAGGTGGAAGAAATCTGTGAACGGATCGTCCTGATCAACCGCGGCCAGAATGTTCTGGAAGGTGGTGTGAAGGACATCAAACAGGATCGCAAAAAAAACCTGTTTCGGTACCAAATCGAGGGTGAACTCCCACCTGGCGTCCTGGATGGTAAAGAGGTGATTGATCGATCTCCTGAATCATTAATCATGCGATTTACCCAGGAAAGAGATTCCAACCTCTTTCTCAAATCACTCGTCGATGCGGGAGCATATGTCCAGGGATTCGAAGAAATTCTGCCTTCGTTGAATGAAATCTTCATTCAGACGGTACAAGAGCAAGGCATGACCATTGAAGAACCGCTTAATACCCCATCATGAATAAATTGTGGCTGATCATCAAGCGGGAATACTTGTCCCGGGTTCAGAAAAAATCATTCATTCTGACCACCCTTCTGACACCCTTGGCCTTTTTGGTCTTCTTCATTTTTGTCGGGTTCATCATGGGCTACGAAAGTGATGAAGCCAACAAAATTGCTATCGTCGATCAGGATAATATGCTGAAAAGGGCGATCAAGGATGACGGCAAGACCTTCTTCAGTTTTCCCAATGCCTCTCTGGACACACTGAAGGCCCAGACAGCCAGAGGAGAATATAATGGAGTTCTGGTCATCCCGGCATTAAGTGATATTCAGGCAAAAGAGCTTAAACTGTATTACTACAGTGACGACCAGTTAAGTCTGGATGTGGAAAGTGCAATCGAATCGGCTGTTAGCAGTCGAATTCGGGATTTTAAGATTGCCACGATGAATCTGGATCCCCAGCTGGTAGAAAGCCTCAAAACGTCGGTTGAAATTGATCCAGAACCCATCGCCGAAGGTGGCGAGGATATCTCCTCCATGCGCACAGCGATCGGAGCGGGACTTGGCTTCATCATGGGCATCATGATGTATATGGGCGTTTTCATTTATGGTATGATGATCATGCGTTCCGTCATGGAAGAAAAGACAAACCGGATTGTCGAAGTGATGATTTCCAGTGTCAAACCGTTCCAGTTGATGATGGGCAAAATCATTGGTGTGGGTGCAGTAGGGATGACCCAGTTTCTGGTATGGATTATCCTGATTCCACTCGTCAGTGTATTTGTGAATTTGGTCTTTGGATTTGACCCTCAACAGATGCAGAGCCCTGGAATGGCAGCCGCTCAAATGGATCCAGATGATATGCAGAGTATGGTCATGATGGCCATGCAAGAACTGGGATCCATTGATTGGTGGGTGATCATTCCACTCTTCCTCCTCTTTTTCATCGGCGGCTATTTCTTGTATGCTTCTTTGTTTGCCGCTGTTGGTTCTGCTGTAGGTGATGATATTGGCGATAGTCAAAGTTTGACTTTGCCAATCTCTATTCCTGTCCTGATTGCCTTTTACATCATGATGGTCAGTGTACGTACACCGCATAGTACCCTTGCTGTATGGGCTTCTATATTTCCATTATTCTCTCCTATTGTTATGCCCGCACGACTGGCGTTTGATGTACCCTGGTGGCAGATCACGCTATCATTGGTCCTCCTCTTGGGAACAGTGGTCTTTTTTGTCTGGCTCTCAGGGCGTATTTACAGAATCGGAATATTGATGTACGGAAAGAAAGTGACGTTGAAGGAATTGGGCAAATGGATGTTTTACAAGGGTTGATTGATCCACCTGATCCGAGATCCGGAACGGTGCTCCTGTTTGAAAATCTTTCGGTTCATCCGAAGGACTTACCCGGATTGCACGACGCGGAGTTTCAACCGTTATCAAAAGCCTGGTTACGCTGGCAGAACAGACGCAATCTGTTAGCATTTGGCGTATCGATGGTGGCCGTCCTTATTGTCATTTATATTGTCGGCTGGGCACTTTGGATCATTCCCGCCTGCTGCCTGCCAATTGGTATTTTTGTCTTTGCCCAAACGGCCATCCGCAAAGGGTACTCTGCCCGACAATACGCACTTCGTGAACGGGATATTACATTCCGTAAAGGATGGATCTGGTGGTCTGAAACGGCCGTTCCATTTAATAGAATTCAGCATTGCGAGATTGAACAAGGCCCCATAGAAAAGATGTACGGACTGGCAACCCTCGAAGTCTATACTGCCGGAAAAAACAGCAGTGATTTAAGTATCAGTGGATTGGAGCGGGAAATAGCAGAACGGCTGAAGGATTTTATCCTTGGTCGGATCCAGCATGAATCGGATGAAGAAGAATGAAGGGACTGATTATTGAAGGAGGTTGGTGGTGGCGTTTCATTCCCCGGGTCAACCGGGCGATGGCCGTCTTTCCATTTATCCTGGCTCGCCGTGGAGTCCTGCATCCAGTCTTGATCCAGCACGAACAGATTCATTTGGCTCAACAACTTGAACTGCTCGTCATTCCGTTTTATATCTGGTACTTTTTGGAATATTTCTGGCATCGTCTGACCGGAAAATCACATATGCAGGCCTACCTGGATATCTCGTTTGAAAAGGAAGCTTACCGTCATGAGGCGGATCCTGAATATCTCATTGACCGACCCTTGTGGGCATTTCTCAAACAGTGGAATAAATGAGCCAGGATGTGCACAAGCCATTGCATCAATCTCCATGGGCCATCTTGTTTATTCTGTGGCACATCGGCAGAATTATGGTTCGCCAGCTTTGGCCAATCTTCCTTATTCTATTTGTCCAGCCCAAAGCAGGAAGCCGAGATTCTTCCTTGTATCTGTTAGCAGCTCTTTTGCTGATCATGGGGGTTTCAGCGTTGATCAAACACTTCTTCTTTTCATTCTGGATAGATGCGGATACCTTTTATGTCAAGGAGGGTTGGCTTCGTAAAAAGAACAAGACGATACCCATTGATCGGATCCAGAGTCTCAATGTTGAACAAACACTCTTACATCGATTCACCAATACAGGAAAAGTCCTGGTTGAAACTGCGGGATCGGCCAAGGCAGAAGTTGAAATCCGTGCCATCAGTATGGAAGTTGTGGAGGAATTACAGCATAAGTTATTTCAACAACGAAAGCAGACGGTGGGGAAGGTTGTTGAATCAATCATTCCCGCTCAGGAAAAACCACTGTTCACGCTCGGCTTTTTGGACCTGATCAAGATTGGTCTGAGTCAGAATCACCTTCGCACCATCGGCGTTGTCCTCGTGGTGGTGATTGGTTTTTTGGACGATTTGGAAAACCAGTGGGGGATTTTACCAGAGGGAAAGCTGGAAGAAATGGGCGAAGCAGCACAGTCGATGATGGTGCTCATCACATTGGGAGCGGTGTTGACTGTGGGCGTGATTATATCCAGTGTCGTTCGCATCCTGTTGACACATGCAGATCTGACCTTATTCCATAATGGTCAACGGTTTCGTCTGAATGCAGGATTGTTGACCATTCGTGAAACAGTGGTTTCTGACCGCAAACTACAATCCCTCACCTGGAGTGAAAATCCGATCCAGCGTTTGTTTGGTCTCTTTCGACTCAATTTTTCTCAAGCAACGATGGATAGTCCTGAGGGCCGTCAACAAGTGTCCATTCCCGGATTGTACAAACAATCACTACAGGAAATTCTCAGTCTGGTTTTTCGATCCGAACAGCGTGATCAGGGTGCTTGGGCGGGAATTGACCATCGATATTTTTGGAAACAATGGATTGGCACGGGCATCCTTCCTGCTTTAATAGCAAGTATAGGTGGGTTTGTGGTCGAATTCAGCCTGTGGTTTCCGGCATTGATCTGGTTGTTGATTTCAGGTGGTTTTGCCTGGAAGATGGCCCGTAAATGGAAATGGTTCCTCAATCGGGATCTGCTGGTCCTGAAACAGGGTTGGCTCACCTCCCAGTCTACCTTTCTTCCAATTTATAAGATTCAAAGCATGTCATTGCACCAAAATCCAGTCCAGCGTTGGCGAAATCTAGTGTCGATTACATTACATATGGCATCGGGTACTGAATCGATTCCCTATGTGCCAATGGCAATTGCGCGCCAATTACAGGGCTATGTCCTATACCGGATCGAATCGGACAATCGCTCCTGGATGTAGTAGAAGTGAAGGTGCTATATGGACGGAAAGAATTCCTTGAGATTCGTGGAAATAGACAAATGATGCGAGCTCCCTGCCTGGTGCATCACTCCAAACCCGTAATCCAGTTGGAAACGGTAGATCCGAAATCCAAATCCACCACTGAAACCGGCGAGGCCGCCGTAATTTGGTACCAGCATTTCCCGCCGCAACCTGTGATCATAGGCCACACGAATCCGAAATGATTCAGTCTTGCCAAACAGGAACTCCCCACTGAAGATGAGATGACGAAACGCATTGTCCACACCTTGTGCAAAGGTGTTCTCCTTTTCTGCCTGTTGACCGGGAAAGAGAATCTGCGTCCGCAAGTCGGGATCATCATACCGGATATTCCATCGGTGGAGTGTATGCGCTGTGACCGAAAGCCTCAAGGGCAAGTATTTCAGTCGCTTGCTAATCCCGATGGCCGAATTAAACGGCAGTTTTTCCTTATCCCCGGTTGAGGAAAATTGAGAGAGTTGACCACCGATATTTTGAAGAACGACACCAATACCCAGTTTCGACTCTGGATTTTCATAGAACATACCCAGATCCGTAGCCAGTGCAGTTGACCTGTAAGTTTCATATTGTGCCTGGATGAATCGGAGGTTCATCCCCAAGCTGATCCGTTCCTGCCATTGCCAGCCAGCACCGATATGCGCTGCCAGTTCTCGAGGAGAAAAGGTACCGAGATCCTGATTGAATTCGTCTCTCCAGGGGATATCTCCGTATTGCATATATCGAAAACCGCCGTGAAGGGTCAGCTTCGTACGAGTCAGGTGATGTCCATACCCGAAATAGCCATTGCCGGTACCGCCTACATGAAAAGCATGGTTAAAACTCAATTGGCCGTGCATCTCTTGTGTCAATAAAGCGGGGTTTCCAACACCCAGGTTGACATCTCGATCCCGAGCACTGATCAACATGCCGCCCAGTCCCGTCAGTCGGGCTGAAACGGGAAGTTCAAGGAAAGCAAATGCCTGCCGACCGCCATTTACCTGGGCCTCCAGCTTGGACACGGAGATCAGACATAGAGATAAAACCGGAAGAAGAATTCGTTGAAGTCTGGTCATTTCTTTGCACTTTGAACATTGGTCCACGTTGTTCTGCAAATCCCTCGTTTACACTCCATTTTTTGCACGAGAACCCCGTTTTCGTCGTACTTCAGCAATTCTCCATCTTCATTATCTCCATCCAGATAGGTACCAACTGTTTTGAGCTTCCCATTTTCATGATACTCCTTGAATGGTCCATTCTCCATATTGCCAGAAAATCCGACCTCTTCCATCAGCTGCCCGGTTGGGTAATACTTCCTCCACGTACCTGAAGTCTCATTTTTTGTATAAAATCCTTCCAGCTCAACATTTCCATCAGGATAAAACGTTTTATACGGGCCTGAGAATAAACCATGTTCGTAAGTCTCTTCGATCTGAATTTTTCCCAATTCATCATAAATCTTCCGTACACCGTGCAACGTATCCTTTACATAATTTGCCTCTTCGATCATCAACCCGTCATCTGAAACCATTCTATAAAACCCGTTTTTTTGGCCGGTCTTTGTCAGGCGTTCAAATGTCTCAGTGAACTCTCCTTCTGCATCTTTAAGTTCGACAACTTCTGTGTCAGACCGACAAGATGAAAGAAACAGGAATCCGATCAGAAGGAAGGACCATTTGGACATAGAAAGAGGATTAATCAGTTTAAAATATGGGTTACTTCCGCATTACATGACGACCAATGCTGTCATAATATTGCACTTCAGCACCGATCTCTTCCAGGTCAAATAAATTTCGCCCATCGAAGACAACAGTTGCCTTCATTCGTCTGCGAACCTCATCAAAATCCGGGGATCGAAATGCGCTCCATTCCGTAATAATAGCCAGAGCATCGGCTCCATCTAGTGCATCGTAAGCCGTTTCAGTCAGTGTGATTTTGTCGCCATAGGTAGCCCGAACATTTTCCATTGCTTCGGGGTCATAGGCCCGGATATTGACGCCATCTTCAAGCAATTGATCAATGATGGCCAAAGCAGGTGCCTCGCGAATATCATCGGTGTTGGGTTTGAAGGCAAGACCCCAAACAGCGATTGTTTTTCCGGCAAGTGGTTCTTGATAATACTTGCGGATTTTATCTACAAGGATACGTTTTTGACGTTCGTTGACACCCATGACTGTCTTGAGAATCTGGAAGTCATAATCGAACTGATCGGCAGTCATTGCCAGTGCCTGGACATCCTTTGGGAAACAGGATCCGCCATAACCCACACCGGGGAAGAGGAATCGTTTGCCAATTCGAGTATCTGTACCCATTCCGATCCGCACCATATCG
This sequence comes from Lewinellaceae bacterium, assembly GCA_024642625.1. Classification (GTDB taxonomy): domain Bacteria; phylum Bacteroidota; class Bacteroidia; order Chitinophagales; family Saprospiraceae; genus JAGNXB01. The sequence continues at coordinate 6,766 of JAHEAU010000021.1, read as the reverse complement.
ACATTAGCATCGACACGTTCGCATAGGTTGGCAATTTCATTCATAAACGTGATCCGTGCTGCCAGATAGGAATTGGCAGCATATTTTGTCATTTCAGCGGACCGCTCATCCATAAAAATGATGGGATTTCCCTGTCGTACAAATGGCTGATACAAATGCTGCATCGCTTTTTTCGCACGCTCTGAACTGGTCCCGATCACTACCCGATCGGGTTTCATGAAATCTTCAACAGCCAGTCCTTCTCGTAAAAATTCCGGATTGGAAACCACATCGAACAGATCTTCAGACAGGTTGGCAGCCAATGCTGCATAGACTTTTTCAGATGTGCCAACGGGTACAGTGCTCTTGTCAACAATCACCGTGTATTTCGTGATCAGATGGCTGAGATCCTCCGCAACACCAAGAATATATCGGAGATCAGCTGATCCATCTTCGCCAGGAGGAGTCGGTAATGCAAGAAAGATTATCTCTGCCTTCTCAACGGCTTCCTTCAGGTTGGTTGTAAAATGGAGTCGATTTTGCCGGGTATTCCGATCAAAAAGTAAATCCAGTCCCGGTTCAAAAATGGGAATCTTCCCGGATTGCATTTGAGAGACTTTGTTGGCATCGATGTCAACACAGGTGACAATATTTCCAGTTTCGGCAAAACAGGTGCCCGTTACCAAACCAACGTATCCAGTCCCAACTACGGCAATATGCATGTCTATTAAATTGATTCAGTCGCAAAAATAGCCCACACTGCCCGAAGGAACCCCTAGAATTGCCGATTGCCAAAAAAAAGACGTGGATTCAGTTCCTTGTGCTGATCAGGATCTCTTGACAAATGGATTGGTCTTTGCCTCCCAACCAATGGTTGTTTCATCGCCATGGCCAGAGTAAACGATTGTTTCATCAGGCAGGGTATAAATCTTTTTCTGGATGCTTTCCAGTAACTGTTCGTGATTGCCCAGAGGTAAATCTGTCCGGCCGATACTCCCCTGGAAAAGGACATCTCCACCAATTAGAAAGTTGTCTGCAGCACAATAGAAGCAGAGATGAGCAGGGCTATGACCCGGTGCCAGAATGGTGGTTAAAACAGTTTTCCCAAACCGAATCTCTTCCCCCTCTTCCAGGTATCGACCTGGAGTTGGTACTGTGTTCCGCATCGGGATACCGTACATTTGAGCGATCTGGGCCACATTGTCAAGCAAAATCTGCTCGCCCGCATGAATTTCAGCCTCCAGCTTCCAGGTGTCCAACACAAATCGATTGCCAAACACGTGATCAATATGGCCGTGTGTATTGAGTAAACGAACGGGTTTAAGCCCGTGTAGTTCGATCGTATGAACAAGGTGCTTTTCTTCCTCACGAGTATAACATCCCGGGTCAATGATCACACATTCTCGGGTATCGTCATAGATCAAATAGGTGTTTTCGGCAAACGGACTGTAGGTCAAAGAGACAACTTGTGACATGATTCCTGCGTTTCGATTGGGTTAGAATGGGGAAAGACCTAAATTGGATCGTCAATAAACAGCTATAAGGAGTGCAAGTTTACGGTATTCGTATTATCCCACTGTTTTTCTTCCTCCTTTCGGGGGGAGCTGCACTGGCTCAGGGCATCCAAACCGAGTTTGGCAAGAACCGGGTTCAATACTCCCGTGATTTTGATGAATGGTTGCTATACGAAAGCCAGAATTTTATTACCTACTGGTATGGTGAAGGCCGCATGGTTGGACAGGCAGCTGTAATGATTGCCGAACAAGAACACGACGAAATCCAGCAACTCCTTGAACACAGGATGAATGACAAGATCGAGATCCTGGTGTATACTGATCTCACGGATCTGAAGCAGAGCAATATTGGCACCGAAGAGGCCTTCACCAATGTCACTGGGAAGACGAAAATTTATGGCAATAAGATCTTCGTCTATTTCAATGGCGACCACCAACATCTGCGCAAACAGATCCGTGAGGGAATCGCTGAAGTTTATCTTGATGCCATGCTATTTGGCGGCAACTTGCAGGAGTATGTTCAAAATGCAATCCTGTTCAATATGCCGGTGTGGTTTAAGGAAGGGTTGATTGCCTACATCGGAGAAGAATGGAATACAGAAACAGATGATCAATTGCGTTCCCTTCTTCAGCAGGAAGGAATGACTTCGTTTGACGAGGTTGTAAAGAAGAATCCGGAATTGGCCGGTCACGCATTCTGGTATTATCTGTCCCGACAATTTGGTAAGGCATCAGTTGCCAATATCCTTTATATCGCACGTATTTATCGGGATGTAGAAGAGGGGATGCTGTATGTGTTGGGGACACCATTTTCAGGCCTGACAGCGGGTTGGTATAGCTTTTTTTCAGAGCGATATGCCAATGATCAGATTGGTTTTGTTCCGAATGCTAACCAGGAAGTTATTCCTCTTCGAAATCGTCGAAATGTGCCCATCACGTATCTGGAGGTCAGCCCGGATGGTCGGAGTCTGGCTTATGTCCTTAATCACGATGGCAAGGTCAAAGTTTACGTGCAGGATCTTCAGTCTGGAGATCGTAAGAAAGTCATGCAATATGCCTTTCGAAATCCATTCCAGGAAACCGACTTTCAATATCCGTTAATTGCATGGCACCCGTCCAGTCAATTCCTGTCGATACTGTCCGAGAAAAGAGATCTATTGGAATTGAGCACTTTTGACCTTTTAACTGGAGATAAAGAAGTTCAGGAACTTGCACCCATCTATCAACGGGTCTATAGCATGCGCTATTTTGATTCCCAGCGCCTGGTTTTCAGTGGGGCAACAGGAGGGCTGTCTGATATTTTTCTGTATCACATTCCAACACGGCAGTCTGACCGAATTACCCAGGACCCTTGGGATGATCTGGAACCAACACCGTTTACCTTTAAAGGTAAACGGGGAATTCTCTTTACATCCAACAGGCCGACAACATCTATGGCCAAAGAAAAATTGAATGTAATCTCCCCAACGGGCACTCGTGATGTCTACTTCTACAATCTGGATGATCGACCGAGTGAGGCGGTTCGCATCACTCAAACTCCCCGAACGAATGAACGGATGCCAATTGGAATCGACAGCACCTGGTTTGGCTGGTTGACAGATGAATCAGGCATGTATAACAGATCGTTGGCTTATCTGGATTCTGTTCTGATCAGGACAGATCGCGCTTTTTTATTGGATGATGGAACGATCATTCGTGTCCATGCGGACACCTTGCCCCTCTTCTTGCCTCCCCAAAATGTAGATAGTTCATGGGCTGTACCTGTGTTTGAAATCAAGACCTTTTCACATACGGCATCCAATGAGCATACCCATATTTTGGGACAGTCATATTCTGATCGAACCAGGATGATGTACAACCTGCAACATGTTGGTAAAGTCTACCAGGTCGTTCGCGTCCCTATTGTTTTAGACAGTACAATTAGTCAAAATCAAACAGCTTTTTCCAGACCGACAACACGTAAACTCGTCCCAAAGCCGAAATCGGATATTCCGCAATTGTACCATCCCCAAAAGGATTCAGTTGTCAATTATTTTCAGTCAACATTTCAGTATCCTCCTCCCGTATTACCCAACACCGAACCAACGCCAGACCTGGTTCTTGAAGAGGGCCCTTCTTTTGTGATACCAGATACGCGCGAACTCATCCAATCAGCGGATACATCGGTGTTGCTAAATAAATTTATGACTTCCCGGATCATTCCCAGTCGACTAAAATTTCGACTGGATTATTTGACCAATCGATTTGACAATTCTCTTCTTTTTGGCGGACTGGACAATTATTCAGGGCGTCAATTTCTCAACCTGGATGAAGGGTCAAGTCGTTACTCGCCGCCAGCAACCGGCTTGTTGATCAAAGCAAATGTCAAAGACCTCCTGGAGGATTATGAGTTTGATGGAGGTATGCGATTGCCGACTAATTTCCGGGGATCTGAATTCTTTCTGACCTTCATGGACAAGAAGCACAGATGGGATAAATATTATTCCATCTATCGTGGGGACTGGTCAAATATTTTCGAACTGAATAATAATGTTCTCAACGGGCCACCAAAATTTATTCCGCCAGGATTGGGCGCTCCAGGAACACCGACACAGTATAAAGTGAGGATGCAAACGACACTCGGTCAGGTTCAGTTGCGTTATCCCCTGGATATTTTCCGAAGTCTGCGTTTCCGTGGGACATTGAGGAATGATCGATACTTCTGGCATGCGCTGGAGCAGTCAACCTTGTCTTTCCCGGCTGTGAATGAACAACGATTGGGTTTGAGAGCCGAATATGTTTTTGACAACACTCTTGCCGTTGCGCCCAATATTCTCAATGGGATGCGGTACAATATTTTTACCGAGGTAGTCAAAGGATTTCAGATTCAGGCAGATCCGTTTACGTTTGATTTGAACCAGGGATGGATGGGGATTGCAGGTGTTGATTTCCGGTATTATTATCCCATCCTCAAGCATAGCGTTTTCGCCGTTCGATTGAATGGTGTTACGTCTTTTGGTCGGGAGCGAATTTTATTTTATCTGGGCGGTGTCGACAATTGGTTACTCCCTCAATTCAATGAGGATATTCCGATCAATAATGCCAATTATGGATTTCAGACACTGGCAGCAAACTTGAGAGGATTTCAATACAATATCCGGAATGGAAGTTCTTTTGTGCTTGCCAATATGGAATTGCGGGTGCCGTTTATCAAATATTTATTTCCCCGCACTCGATCTTCTTTTTTCCGGAATTTGCAGGTCACCGGTTTCTTCGATACCGGAACCGCCTGGGAAGGCTTGTCGCCCTACAGTGATGACAACCCGTTGAACATTATTTACATCGAAAATCCACCGGCCGTTCAGGTCAAGCTAAAATACTTCCGTGATCCGCTTGTCGCCGGATATGGTTTTGGCGCACGGACATTAATATTCGGTTACCTGGTTAAACTGGATTATGCCTGGGGAATAGAGACGCGGCAGGTTCAGGATCCGATTTTGTATTTGTCTATTGGTTCTGATTTTTAGTCAGAAGAAATACCGACCAGAACCTGATTAATTTTCTACCCGTAGCATTGCCTTCGTCAGGAGCTTGCGTCCATCTTCATCCATAAGGATCAACATGTGAAATCCAGATTGACTTGGAGGTATATCCAATGAGGCAGAATGAATATTTGTTACGGAACTCCGGAATATCTCCCTGCCAAAAAGATCAAGTAGTTGTATGGTTTTTGTTGATTCCGGGAGGTTGTCAATAGAAAGCGTTTGTGAAAACGGGACAGGGTAAATCAACGCATTGGAAAGGAATTCAGACTCCGTTGTAGGTGTCGTTTTTACATCGATTGGAAAACAGTATTTATCATTGGTATGCTTTGCATCGATCAAGTCATTTGGCGTTGATAATTCGAAGCAGATGTCGAAGTGGTAGGAAGAATCACAGGGAATATCACGGAAGAACGTGATATCCGGAAGTGGTACCCATTTGGATTCACCTGGAGCAAGGTCAAGATTATCCAATAATAGCTGTTGGGCAAATGGTTTACACCAGTGAACAGGAATGGAATATTGAACCTGCTCATTCCAATTCACTATAACATGATCCAGAGTGTCTGATCCATTGTTCTTGATTTGAATGTTCAATCCTGAAAATGATGCTTGAGGGTGGCAGTATCCAAAGTCTTCCACACTTGTTTTTAAGTCGGTCCAGGATACATTCGAAAGACCAGGGTCCTGCAAGATCGGACTCCAGGCTCCTGTTGGTGAAATGGATTTGCGAAAAACGTTGTTTCCTTCCTGTCCGAAAAGTATGGGTTCGTTGTTTCCCGGAATAATCCGATAAATCCGGGCATCATCTGTAAAACCAGAAACAAGGCTAACGGTGTCCAGCTGATAGTCAAGAATGATCAATTCAGGATTTCCTGACGAATAGTTGATCAAGTAAATATATTCCTGATTGATGAAACCTCCCCAATAATAAAAATTATTCAATCCTTTTTTATTTAGAATAGAGCCGGATATGTTAATGTAGAAGATGCTGTCTTTCGTTACAAGGACCCTTGTGGTATCAGATGGGAAAAAGACGTTTCGGATGTATTGGAACGAGGTGAATGAGGTATCTGATAGTGTTCCAGTGAAGGGGTCAATGACTGCTAATCCGCCACCATCAAGTGAAAGAAAAAATTTCTTTCCAGGGCCTTCATGTATACTATTGCTTACTTGATTTAATTGTAGAAAAACTAAATCGGAAGAAAGACTATCCAGACGAACTAATTTATTTCCGTAACCACCCAAGATTGGAAAAACATTGGTTTTTGAAACAGACTTCATATTGTAAAGACTTGAAAGACTTTGTCCCACATCGTATCCACCAACAAACTCACCCAGACTGTCCAATATCATTAATCCGGATCCTCCTGGCACATCGCAATCTATATAGAAATAAGAAATGATGACTTCTTCATGCGGGCCGGCAAGGATATCTTGAAGTTGTATGAGATTGTAAGGAGGAATTGAAAGAGTTTTCTCCCAAAGGATTTTCCCGGCATCATCAACTCGTTGAATGATGGCGGGACCATTTCCATTCATGGGAGAATCGACTGTCCAGACAAATCCATCTTTCATTTGTTCTACAGGACCTAACTCTGATACAGGGAAGGGCTGCCAGCTGCGCTCCAGAGATTGTGCCTGGACCAACGACGCATACCCGAACAGAAAACATCCGGTGATCACGGTGAATAGGAACTGATATGAACTACGCATAGTTTTTTATTATTCCGACATCCGGATGAGTCGAAA
>JAHEAU010000214.1 GCA_024642625.1 Lewinellaceae bacterium | reverse complement strand
TTATCATTTTCACCATCAAACATTGTGTTTCGGTAGCGCATCATTGCAAAGAGTGGGAAACCACTTAATGTCATGGGTACAGCCGCCAATGAAGTCGTCTTCAAGAAATCCCGTCTGTTGATCTTTTTTGCACTCATTTTACATGATTTGAAATTCCGACATTCTAACCAAAACCGAAAAGAGTTGAGTGAGTTTGTTTTCTACAGATGCCTTTATTGCATCATCAGAGGGGTTGAGCAAATGTGCATTATACTCTACGGTCCACTCAAAATCCGGGAGTCCAGGAATGAGGATATCTTTTAGACTTGTTATTTGACTGGCTGTAATGGGATAATTGAACAGCATGTCTGTTAATTCACTGATCAGCGAATTAGGGTCAGCCGCAGTTGCAATGGTTTTAATAATTTCGAGGACAGGGGCTTTTGTTGTGATGGCGTAATTTGTGTCATTATAGCTGAATACGCCGCCTTCGATCATCAATCTGCAAAATTCATGACGTTTGGGCAAAAGCAGATTGTTGATCCATAATTTATCGAAAGAAGGTTCCTGATATTGGGCTTTCCAACCCGCAACATTCGGGTGAAAGAAAAGAGCCTGTTCCAAATCAGCGCACATGATGTAGAAATGATAGGCATGGTCATATTCATCCTCCACCTCTATGGTAGGTGGTTGGATGTTTAATCCACGTGAGGCAGACATGATCAGATCAACAGGGCTCTTGATCATGCAGGCTGTCGCCTCATAGAAGTGTTCTGAAGCCAAAAGGGTGGTCAGGGCAGGTTGAATTTCATAATCATGATTGCGAAGAATTTGCGCCAATGGTTCGATAATATTAAGTTCAATTTCTTCATCAATGCCGGTCCGAACAAACCAGCGATATAGTTTGCGTATAATAAATCGTGAACATTCTTCTTGTTGGAAAATGATATCGATCAGATCTTTAAATTCCTGGTCGCCATTTTCCGGAATAATGGCATTGCCAAAACGAGACGAAAGATTTTTTTCACCAGTTGTATGCCGATTTGCCTGAAATTCTGCCGTTAGTGTGTTTGGGTTGCTGACGGGTGTTACTCTCCATCCTGTTAATACACGGGCCATAGCAATGACATCCTCTTCAGTATAATTCGTATAGTCGCCTGGGCCTGCGAGTGGTCCTTTTCCAATTGTAAATAACTCTAGCAGCTCTCTCGAGTAATTCTCATTGGGAGCGGCATTGGTATTTTCTGCCCCACTCAGGTACAAGAGCATCCCGGTATCAATAGTGATCTCCTTGGTAAGCGTCTTTACATTACCTGTTGCGTGTGTGCGCAAAAGGGTGTAATAAAGATATTCTCGATGAGGAATAACCGAATTGGCGACGACAAAATGATTGTGCCAGAAGAGTGCCAGTTTTTCCTTGATATTGATCTCGGTGAAATGCATTTGAAGGAATGTCCAGGAATACAAGGATTTTCCTCTGGATCGCAATATTCGGTTGCGATACATGGGTGGATTGACATTCGGAAAGGGAGCCGCATTGATCCATGGCTCTCCATACAGAGCCCCTGGGTCATCCAGTTGGTTGTTTCCAGTGCCATCGGGAATTGATTTCAGCGGCGGGTCTGGAAGCGGAATGACTTGGAATAGAGTCAAAAGTGTATCAGACATGCCCAGGTTGGTAGCGGTCTCTACCATAGCTGGAGAAGGGCCGAAAGTTGTTCGTCGGAGAAGGTGGCGGGCTTGTCGACTAGTCCAGGGGCCAGAATACGGGTCCAGATAGGCCATTGTCAATGTTTGAATGAGCAGTTAAATATAGAGCTGGAGGTTTTAATTTTATTTTTTTTTGCACCATATGTCCACCTCTTGCTAGAAGCCGGTCTGGTTCTGGGTTATTTCTTTGGTTCAGGTTGATTCAATATCTCCGCATTCACCAGTTGTTTCTCAAAACAGACACTGTTCTCCACCCCAACATATGGCCCATAATTGGGGATGACTGCATATCCCAGCCGGGAATACAGTGCGATGGCCTCCGGTTGTTTTTTCCCCGTTTCCAGATTTGCTGTAGCGTATCCCAGTTCCACCGCCCAGGCTTCCAAAGTGGTCAATACTTGACCGGCGATGCCATTGCCACGATAATCAGGTAGAGTGAACATCCGCTTGATCTCAACCGTATGCTTATCAAGTTGTCGGAAAGCACCACAAGCGACTGGCTGTTCATCCATGTAGGCGATCACAACTTCATTCAGGTGGTCCGTCTTGTTGTACTGGGCATAAAATGCATGTTCGTCACCGTCGCGTTTTGCAAGGTCTGCATCAAGCTGTTTGACCAGTAGCTGAAAGTCAGGATGTGTTGAATTCGTTCGAAGGAGGGTGATCATGAACCAGAGAAAAATTTGAATGACTCAAAAGTAGTCATCTTTTAAAGCTGCATGATTCGTCAAGCTGCTGCCAAATATTTCATTACACATAAAGGTTGGCCGGTCATTTTTTACAATCTCATTAACTTGGTGAATGGTCAGGATAACAGCAATTGGAGCAAATCAGGATGGGGCCCCCAACCCGGGCAAGTATTTGATGGTTTTTCTATTCGTCACGGCAGGAATATTCCTCCTCGCCCCGAGAAGTGGCATGATTTCAAAAGAGCATGAGAGTCGGGTTTCTGAACCCAAACTGTTTCCAGGTGACTGGCTCTTCCATCAGCGGGCCTATCCTGAAGGAACGGTTGACACAAGGGCATATGGCAAGGCCCTTGCTTTTCGACAAACACAACTTGCACATCAGCAAGAGCGGAGTGGTACTGGTGTGGTTGATTTACCATGGATCTTTTCGGGGCCAACCAATATCGGGGGCAGAATCACAGACATTGAGCGAACGACGACATTGAATCCCTCCACATTGTATGTAGGTTCTGCATCAGGAGGAATATTTAAAACACTCGACGAAGGCAAAACCTGGATTCCCATTTTTGACGATGCGACCAATTTGTCGATTGGGGATATCGCTCTTGCTCCTTCAAATGAGCAAATTATATACGTGGGCACAGGTGAGCCAAATGCCGGCGGTGGCTCCATTGCCTATGATGGTGATGGGGTGTATAAGTCAATAGATGGAGGCACATCCTGGGCACATTTGGGTTTGCCTCAGATCGGTAGTGTTGGACGTGTGATTGTCCACCCAACAAATCCTGACAAATGTTATGTCGGGTCTATGGGGCATTTGTTTGAGAACAATGCAGACAGAGGCCTGTACCGGACAAATGACGGCGGAGAGAATTGGGAGCAAATTCTCTTTATCAATGATTCCACGGGCATTATCGATATGGTGATCCATCCAGAACATCCGGATACGATGTATGCAGCGGCCTGGGAACGGGTGAGACGGGTAAATCGATTAACATATGGCGGGCCATCATCCGGTATTTATCGGACATATGATGGAGGCGATACCTGGCAAAAGCTCACCAATGGATTGCCCGCCACTGCTGGCAGAATGGGTCTTGCTATTTCAGCTTCCAATCCAAATATTCTTGCACTCTTTTGTGCGGATGAAAATACAGGGTATTTAAAAGGGATTTTTCAAAGTAAAGACGGTGGCGATTCCTGGCCTGAAATTAATTCTTTCGGAATTGATGATGCACCCTTTATGTACTGGTTTGGTCGAATTATCATTGATCCTGTTGATCCGCAGATAATATATGTGACCAGTCTGGAAATGTTTCGAACCACGAATGGAGGGCAGACATGGGAGGAGAATTTCAACAATGTGCACGCCGATCAGCATGTTTTATGGATCGACCCACAGAATCCTGCTTCCATGTATTTGGGCAATGATGGCGGATTATATTACAGCACAAACCGCGGGGATAATTATATTAAAAAAAGCGGGCTTCCTATTACCCAATTTTATACCTGCGAGATTGATTATTCAGAACCTGATCGGTTGTATGGCGGCACACAGGATAATAATCCCATGCGGACCTTATCCGGTGATGTTAATGATTGGGAAACATTTTATGGAGGTGATGGCTTTTGCACGTTGGTTGATCCTTCTGACAACACGTATATCTACACTGAATATCAGTACGGTAATATGGCCCGATCAGTAAATGGTGGCGTGTCATTCGCTGCCTGTTTGGATGGCATTTCTCCATCCGATAGAAAGAACTGGAATACACCATTTATACTCCATCCCAATGACCCCTCCATTCTGTATTACGGTTCCAACAAATTGTATCGATCGGATGATCGTGCTGCTTCATGGACAGCAATCAGCCCGGATCTCACAGGCAATCCCGCGACGACGAATCTTGTTTATGGCACAATTACGTCGATCAGTGTTTCCCCTCTGGATGACCAGGTTATTTTTGTCGGTACAGATGTCGGTAGGGTACAGGTTTCAGTAAATGGTGGCGGAACCTGGAAAATCATTTCTGACGCATTGCCCAATCGCTGGGTGACGAATATTACGGCAGATCCAGATAATGTCAATTCAGCCTATGTGACGTTGTCGGGGTATCGCTATGGCAGCAAGATGGGTCATATTTTCAAAACGGTCAACATGGGATTGAATTGGATGGATATTTCGGGAAATTTTCCGGATATTCCGATCAATGACTTTGTTGTAATCCCGGATCGGAATTATCTGGTGATCGCAACAGATATCGGCGTATATTATTCAGAGGATGGAGGAGTGAATTGGGAAATAATGGGTTCTGAATTGCCAAATGTGATCATTACAGATCTTACTTATCATGACGCTGAAGAAATCTTGGTAGCTGCTTCTTATGGAAGAGGATTGTATACGCTTGATCTAACCGATGTGGTCAATACAAATATACCTGTCAAGGTGAGCTTGGATTTAAAACCAAAAGGAAATCCATTCAATCAGGAATTGGAGGTTCAATTCTCCATTGAAAAGAGTGATTCGTTTATTGCGAGAATTATTGATATGAATGGCCGAATTGTCAGTCAAAAAATATTGGGCGAAATGGATCCTGGATCACATCAATTGGAGTGGGACGCCGCAAATTGGGAACAGGGTGTCTATATCTGTTCCATTGTTAATCGTTCGGGTACTTTGCGGGGAAGTGTCAAATTGGTCCGGCATTCATTCTGAATTTATCCATTGCAGATCACCATCGACAATACAGTCTTAATTTAAACTTGGATTAAATACAAACGATAAGAAAGGTGAAGATTATCTGCCACAACCTAACGTTCGGGACAGAGGCGCTCATTTATCTCCGGGATACATCCCCAGAGTTTTCAACATCTCAAACCAGGTTACAGCCACAAAGCCAGCTCCAACCGATAGCCCAATCATTGGCTTGTGAACAGGAGAAAAATCAAACAGGGCATTCAGTCCGGGAAGCCATAGAACCAATGCGAGTAATATCAAATTAAAAAGAGGAATACCATAGAGCAGAGGATGCGGTTTTTTCAGGATTTGGAAGATATACTTGGACCGTGAAAGATCAGTCAGGATCATCGCCAGATTTGCAAAAACGAAGGTCATGAATGTTGTAGTCCGGATCTGGGTTTCGCTGAATTCCATATGTACAGAAATACCATAAACGGCAAGGACAATTCCCAATAGACTTAATCCTTTGAAGATGCTGATTACGACATCAACTCGGCCAAAGAAAGTGCTACTGGCATCGCGTGGTGGTTTTTCCATCATGCCCTTTTCGGAAGGCTGGACCTCAAATAATAGTGAACAAGCAGGGTCAATGATCAGCTCCATAAAGACAATATGAATTGGCCACAATAACATAGGCATGCCGCCTATGAGAACAGGTAATGTGGTAAGTCCTGCCAGAGCTATATGCACTGCGAGAATATAGTCCATGGCTTTTTCCAGGTTGGCAAAAATGCGGCGTCCCATCCTTATTGCTCCAACAATGGAGTCGAAACGATCATCCAAAAGCACAAGCGCTGACGCCTCCCGAGCGACATCCGAACCTCGATCACCCATTGCAATGCCAATCTGTGCTTTTTTTAGTGCAGGCACATCATTGACACCATCACCAGTCATGGCGACTACTTCTCCCTGATTTTGCAACAATTCCACTATTTGTAATTTCTGCTCGGGAACGATTCGGGCAAAAACAGATGTGATTCGAATACGATCATTTAATTCTTTTTCAGTTAAGTGGTGAAAGTCTTGTCCGGTTAAAACCATATCTGGTTGT
>JAHEAU010000020.1 GCA_024642625.1 Lewinellaceae bacterium | reverse complement strand
TGCAACGACCTCCTATACGGTTCAGGTCCGGGATGCCAATAATTGTCTTGGCTATTTTGTGTTCAATATTGGCGAACCTGATCCGCTTGTTCTCGATGTAGAAGGCACAGATATTTCCTGTTTTGGTGCTGATGACGGACATATTCAAGCTACTGTTACAGGTGGAACAGAACCATACGCCTATTTGTGGAGCGATGGGCAAAAAAATGATCTCGCCACTGATTTATCCCCAGGGGCATACACAGTCACCGTCACCGATAATCATGGTTGTACGATTGTCAACGGGACATCCTTGATTCAACCGCCCCAACTTTTTCTTGACTTGATCGATGTCATTGATGTTCGTTGTTATGGTGAAGCAAACGGAAGTCTCACCGTTGCCGGAACAGGCGGAACTCCCGGTTACCTTTACAGTGTGGATGGCGGCCCCTTCCAGAATCAACCCACATTTGAAAACCTCAAGGCCGGCAATTATGAAGTGACCGTTATGGATGACCAAGGTTGTCTAACATCAATAACCGTTACTGTCAATCAACCCCCACCTTTACTCGTGGATGCCGGTGCAGACGTAACCATAGACCTGGGCTATTCAACCCCACTATCTTCGACAGTCAGTCCGCCTTTTATTCCGGTTTCCACATTGTGGAGTCCTGTTGATATACTGGTTTGCGCAACATGCCCTGACATTGATGTGGCACCCGTAAATACAACCAAATTTACAGTCACGATTGTTGACTCATCTGGATGTACTGCATCAGATATGGTCACTGTGGTGGTAAATAAAATCAGAAATATATATATCCCAAATGCTTTTTCTCCGGATGGAAATGGGATCAATGATGTATTTACTATTTATGGTGGAATTGCTGCCGAATCAGTATTGGTCTTACGAATTTACAATCGCTGGGGAGGACTGATTTTTGAAGGCACCAACTTCCCGTTAAATAGTGAAATAGACGGATGGCGAGGAATTTATAAAGGAGAATATCTCAATCCGGATGTCTTTGCTTTTTATGCCTTGATCCGGTTTATTGATGATGAGGAAATTATTTATGAAGGAGATATTCAACTCACCCGGTAATCTTCTTAATTCGATCACGAATAACTTGTCGTTGTTGTTTTCGCTGTAAGACTACAGGGGGCGCTGCACGTTCTGAACACGAGTCGATTCCGCAACGTTCACATGTCAGATTGACTTCCCTTGCAGGAATGGTTGGATCGTTTATAAATTGAAAATACTTTCTTGATTGAATATCCTCACGGACACCGATCATCACGCCTACATATTCATCTGGGTGAAATGAAGACGCACGCGCTATTCCTAAACATAGATAGGATTCCTTTCCGCTATGAAAATGGGCTTTCATCAATCCTGTAGCTGGTGACTTTGTACCGGATTCAACAACCTCACGAATCAATTGGCTCGATAACCAGCGTCGACAATATTCTTCATTCAATCGACCGGCGTATTGTCGATCCTCACGATGTAAATGCAATTCTTTATCCAATCGATACTGCTGATCATTTGTTCGAAAAACCATGCGCTGAAAGAACACATGATCCAGTTGCCAATGTGCAGTAATGACATTAAATCGTTGCAACAAAACATCTGGACTGACACCAAACTCTGCCATCCATTGGACCAGGATATCCTTATCAAAGGATGAAGATGCACAGGCAGTCTCCAGGCGATTGAGGAAAGATTGTTCTTCCATCATCAATGCCACTGCAAAATATCCTGCTTTGAAATTATGGAGCACCTGTTGAAAGGAGGTGATCGATTGAGTCGTTGAAGCTAAAGGTCGAGGGTCCAATTTCAAAAAATGAAATCCAATTTCCTTACTGATCTGAAACGCAGTTTGTTCAGCAGATAAATTTGCGTTCAATAATAATTCACGTGACTTGGGAATATAAACAGAGCGCAAATGGCCAAGTTCAGGATATTGGTTAAGTCCTTCCGGAAGGAGGCGAATACCAAATTCATTAATTAAAACGCGTTTGAGCTGAGACAGTGTCAATGGCGAAGTTAGATCCAGATCAAATTGCACCCTACAGGTTCTCGCCGCTTCTTCAAGCTCAGGAAAATAATTGTTGTTCAACTCCTGGTAGGCCCGCATTGCAGACAGATAAAAATGGTCCTCTCCCAGTGCATGGTTTTGGGCCAATTCTACTAAGGAGGATACAAAAGCATTAATTTGCAAAGGTGCGCTGGCCAGAAGTTCGAGTAGCCGACCCAGGTCGATACCAAACATGTCCAGTGGCAATTCATTCAGGAAATTCGATTTCAGTAGTGCAGCTACGGGGGCCAGATGGGGACCGGGATCATCACTGATCAACCATTCGGGAGCCACAGATAAAGCCGTCGCCAGAGCCGCAAGCTTCTCGGGACGTGGTGTTTTTTTACCCTTTTCGATCTCATTCAGATAGGAACCTGACAAACCCGTTTTTACTGATAATTCAGCAAAGGATAAGCCCGAATCCTGGCGGAGATGGCGGACTTTCAGCCCGAATAAGATGCGATCAGTAACTACGGCCATGGCACAAAGATACGACAATCAAAAGGCTTGACGTGGGCATGGAACTTTGGATGTGGAACAACGTGAGTCAAGGAGTCGAGGGGTGGAGAAGTTAAGGAGAAGGTTATTTCGTTATTTCGTTATTTCGTTATTTCGTTATTTCGTTATTTCGTTTCTGGATTAATATAGTTGAATAAATTCAAGTAAATGATATCGAATAGAATCTCAATAAAGGCCTAAAATTAAATCTTTAAAATGAAATAAATAGGTTGGTTGAACTAATAATAGCTCCAGGTGATTTATTTGCCGAAGGAAGAAACCCCGGGTAGAAATTAAACTCAATCTCATTTTGGTGGTATTCCAAATTCTGATAAAAGTAAAATAAGTACACGATTGCCATATCTCCAGGCTTTCAGAACTGAAGAGAATCAACTAGTCGGAAATAAATATGTATATACCCAGCAACTCAGGCGGGATTCAACATCAATAAATCAAGGTTTTAATTTTTGGAAAATCTTGAAAAGGAAACACAACCCCGGAGGAGTTGAATATCAATAACCCCCGGTTTCTCAACCGCCGAGGAGGTTAACCCGGATTGTTGGATGCATATACCCATTTGTTTTTTCGGAATTTTAAACTCTCGGTAAAGTAAAATATTACACAAAAGACATATTTCCATGACCTTGGATTTGTAGAATATTTATCAGTAGGAATAAATTGTTATATGCCTGGCAATCCCGGAGGGGTTGAATATCAATAGCCCCGGGTTTCAACCCGGGGTATCAGATAAACCCAAATCTGTTTTGGCGACATTTTTGCTGGCACCGCAAAAATGATGACAAAACACCCCAATGCCATATGCCGATTCAATACGCTGCTAAAATGATCATGCACAATAGCAAGATTCAATGAGCAAAGAAATATTAATTATTCATCAATCGAAATCTCCCGCTGAAAATAATTTTATTGCCTAAAATAAAATATCAAATATTTCCTCCTTTCCAAAAAGGTCCCTGTTTGACAATAAATATGAAAGCTGGACAAAAAACTTGGCGTCTTTGCGTCTTTGTGTTTACTCCCCCTAGACTCCTCCACTAAAAAAGAGCTCTGCTTCCAAATGAAAACAGAGCTCCTTAATTTATAACAAGTTCAGAAAGACACAGTCTCCTCGACTCCTCCCCTCCTTAACTCCTTAACTCCTTAACTCAATAAACGTGTTGCCCGCCATTGATCTCATAATTTGCACCTGTAATAAAGGCCGCCTGTTTGCTGGCCAAAAAACTGACCAGGTGAGCCACTTCATATGTTCCGCCCAAACGGCCCATCGGGATATTGGCCACAATCTTGTCGCGATATTCCTGAGGAACAGCCATCACCATATCTGTTCCGATATATCCTGGTGAAATGGTATTCACAGTGATGCCCAATTTAGCCACTTCTATGGCTACCGTTTTTGTAAATCCATGCATACCCGCTTTGGCAGCCGAGTAATTGGCTTGTCCAAACTGCGCACGCTGGCCATTGACCGAGGAGATATTAATAATCCGGCCATACTTCTGATCGATCATCGGATTGATCACGCAACGGGTGCAATTGAATGCCGAATACAAATTGCTCTTCATAACAGCATCCCAATTTTCAAAACTCATTTTGCGGAAGGAGCCGTCGCGGGTGATACCGGCATTGTTGACCAGTACATCGATCGTTCCATAGTCTTCCTGGATCTTTTCGATCATGGCTTCAACCTCATGATAATCGGCCACATCCGCCTTGGCCATCGCAAAGTCAAAACCCTCTTCCTTCATCTTGGCCTGCCATTCTTCTGCCTTGTTGTCTGTGCGGTAGTTGGCAATCACAAAATATCCGTCCTTGGCCAGTGTGCGGCACATATCCGTCCCCAATCCTCCTGTCGCCCCAGTCACCAGAGCGATATACTTTCCATCTTTCATATCACGCAATTTGTTTGGTTAGCACCAAGATAGGAAGGGAGAGGGGAAGATGAATACAGTGTGTTAAAAAATCGCTCAAACAAGCCAAGGATGGTGTGAATCATCAATTATCCATGAAAATCTGAAATGGTATTTCATTATTCCATGGTCGGACAGCACAGGATTTCATGCCTTCAGAAGTCGATTCCATTTGAAGTCGTTTCACCTGGGTCAATCTGATTGAAGGGCAATACTATATTAAACCAGTTTTATTCTTGAACCCGTCATTTCTGAATGACAATTGGTTACAACCTGATCTATATCTTGCATCAAACGTACCCTCCATGGCTCCCTCCTCTCTGGCAATCGCCACCACTATTCTGGTCATCCTCTATGCAGCTGTTATCCTGTATCTGGTAATCAAAGGCGCACGGCAAACAAAATCACTGAGCGATTATGCAGTTGGTAGCCTGGCCTTCAGTCCCACTATGGTCGGGTTGTCTTTGGCCGCCTCGATGACCAGTGCCGCTACTTTTATCATCAATCCAGGATTCATTGCCTTGTATGGTATTAGTGGCGTCATTGCTTATGCCATTTTCCTTCCTCTAGCATTATATATCTCGCTCATCGTCCTGACAAAGAGCTTTCGCCGCCACGGCCAGGCCGTCAAAGCGTTGACGATGGCACAATGGATTGGCACACGCTACGGCAGCAAGCGCTTCGCCTTTTTCTTTGCCATCTTGTCCCTTCTATTGATCACTTTTATTGTTCTCATCGCCGTAGGGATGACCAAGGTCTTGGCCAAGGCCTTGAATGCCGATGAAATTTGGATCCTGGCAGGATTGGTTGTATTCATCTTTGGTTACATGATGTTTGGTGGGGCCAACTCGATGGTCTATACCAATGCCATTCAAGCCGGAATCATGATCGTTGTGGCCATCCTCTTACTCACTTCTGGCTACGAGCATTTCTCAGGCGGGGTTCACACACTATTGGATCGTCTGGCAGCTATCGACCCCGCCCTGAGTACCTGGAATAATCCAGGTAGTCCTCTTTTCCGGGATGCCTTTGAGATCATCATCTGCTCAATGGTCGTTGGGGTAGCGATTGTTTGTCAACCACATATCATCACCAGATCTCTTCTGTTGAAAGAAGATAGCCAGGTCAACCGCTTTCTGGCCACAACGATCATTGTCCAGATCCTCTTCTTCAGTGTTGTGATCGCCGGCCTCTATGCCCGTTTGTCATTCCCCGATCTGAATGTCGACGGGGTAGCCTTGAAAATGGACGGCATCATCCCCGCCTATGTTGTCTCCGAATTTCCGGTCTGGATCGGATTAATTGTCATTCTTGGTTTATTATCTGCCGGCCTGTCTACGCTGGAAAACCTGATCCAGTCTTTGTCAACGACCATCACAGCCGACATCATCCAACCCCTTACAGGCATCCGGGAGGATTCCCCACATGCAGAAAGCCTGGTCTGGATCAATCGGCTAGTCATCGCCGCACTGGCCATCGTCTCCTTTCTCTTTTCAAGGGAACAACTCCTTCATCCCAACCTGAGCGTAGGCATCTTCGCCCAAAACGGAGTCTATGCCTATTTTTCAGCCGCGTTTATTCCCGTATTGTTTGGCATTTTTCTCAAGAATGTCCACCGTGCTGCCCCCATCATAGCCTCAGTTGTGGCATTGATCACACACTTTTCAGTGTATTACGGACAGCTCACCCCATACACCACTGGCCCCATTCGCAATCCGGCCGTGGCTGCCACACTCGCCATCCTTTCTGCAGTGCTCAGTGGGTTGATCGTCCATGCCATGACGTGGAAAAAGACCAAACCGATTTCGCCTCTGGTTCAGGTATAAGTCACACATTTTGTGAATGCTAAAAGTTTGGTTGCCCGGACGCCAAGGGTCCGGATCCAGACCTCTCCCCGAGTGCTCGGGGGGATCGTCAGGATTCAATGTTTAAGGACGGGGCAGAAGCCCCGTCTGTTCAAGGTTCAATCAAAAGGGACATAAATAATCAATGTGGCTAAAGCCATCTTATTTTATTCACTATATCCCTTTAAAATAGAGTTCTGACGAGAAATTATCTGTAAATTGAACATAGACGGCACCCGCTCCACTTTCACAGATTTTCGATTCTCCTTAGATTTCTCAGCGCTATTCCCCTATTCTGTCCCGGAAAAACCCTGCTTTATTATCAGGATTGGTTAGACCGAAGTGCTAATCGTGCATTTCTAATGCACGATATAACACCGACAGCCACCTTGAACCTTAAACAAGGGGCGCAAGCCCCTGACTTGAACCTTGAACTGCTGACATCCATTCCAGGCATCAGTCCAGGACCCCTATTTCTCCATAACTCCTCAACCCCTCCACTCCTCCACCATTAAAACTACCTTTGGCCTCCATGCCTACACACCCTCCATATCAAACCTATCCCTGGCCCGTCAAGTTTCGGAAGATCCGACCCGACATTGATCTGGCCTATATGGATGTGGGGGAAGGACCAAAAACAGTTGTTATGCTTCATGGATTGGGCAGTTACAGCCCGGCCTGGACACGCACGGTTGAGGGACTGAAAGACCATGCCCGCTGTATTGCAGTCGATTTTCCAAACTATGGCCGATCCACTTTGGGCAACTTTCCCATTTCCCTTTCGTGGTTTGCTGATGTGATAAGGGATCTCATCCTGGACCTCAAGATTGATACCCCCATTATCCTGGCTGGCCATTCCATGGGCGCCCAAATTGCAGTCTGGTTTCATCATTTGCGAAATCACCCTCTGGAAAAGTTAATCCTGATTTCACCGGCAGGGTTTGAACAGTTTTCTTCCCTGGAAAAAGGGTGGTTCAAAACCATCAACCGACCTTCTTTGATCCGAAATTTATCGGATCACCAAATCCTGCGCAATTTCGAGGTCAACTTTGTCCAGTTTCCCGAGGATGCCCGGTTTATGGTTGAGGATCGACTGAAGCTAAAAGCCCATCAGCAGGCTTATGATTTCTATTGTCGGATGATCCCCAAATGTACCCAGGCCATGCTGGATGAACCAATCTGGGATTACTTGCCTGACATCGACATTCCTACGCAAGTCATTTTTGGCATGCAGGATACACTCATCCCAAACCCTATTCTGCACCCCTCGCTTACATTAGAGCAGGTGGCCTGGAAAGGTACCCGACGCATACCTGGTGCACACCTCAGCCTTATTCCCAACGGTGGGCACTTTATCCATTGGGAGCAACCAGATCGAGTAAATGAGGTGATTCGACCGTTGGTTTCCTAGCTTCGTCTCAGTTCCAATCCATATCTTTAGTTTCCTGTCAATCAAGGCACTGACCTTGGTCATTGTAAGATACCTTTCAAAGGTCATACCTTCAAAGCAGTAAAGATTTTCCATTGCCACAAGGCAAACTTCTACCTTAAACGATTCAACCCCCCTCATGGCTGAAGTCTATCAATCAGACTGGATCGCACGATGGGCGTTATACCATCCTGACCGCGTCGCTGTCGAAGAAGCAGAGACAGGACGGTTGTTGACGTATAGTCAATTGGATCGATCAGCGAATGCACTTTCAGCTCATTTGATGATGGACCATGGCCTGGAAAAAGGGGACCGGATTGTCATCCTGGCCGAAAACTGTCTGGACTACGTAGTCTTCTTTTCTGCAGCCCAAAAAACCGGGACCATTCTGGTTCCACTGAACTACCGACTGGCTGCTCCAGAGATCGCTTACTTGATCGACAATGCCGATCCAAAATTGATCATCGTTGAAGACCAATATCGGCACTTACTGGATGCATTACCCGCTGAACATGGTCGGCAGATTTTTCCCTTATCTGCACCCCGGCGACTGATTGAAACCCACAAGGACACCCATGGCGAAGCGTTTCCTTCTGTAATTGTTTCGGAGGACGATCCTGTATTTATCCTCTACACCAGCGGCACGACAGGCTTCCCCAAAGGAGCAATTTATTCCTGGAAAATGCTGATCTGGAATAGCTTCAATACAGCGATCAGTCTCATTCTCAATTCGGAAAGCCGAACTATCAATTGCATGCCACCCTTTCATACCGGAGGCTGGAATGTGCTGTTGACTCCATTTCTTCACCACGGAGCCTATACCTGCCTGATCAAGAAATTTGATGCCAACCTGGTTTTGGAATTACTGGAAAAAAAGAAGGCCACCCTCTTTATGGCGGTACCCACCATGTTGAAAATGATCGCTGATGAATCGGGTTTTTCTAGCGCTGACTTTGGACCACTAATGTATTTGATTGTCGGTGGCGAACCAATGCCAATCCCATTGATTGAAGCCTGGGACCAACAAGGTGTTCCAGTCCGTCAGGGTTACGGCTTGACTGAAGTCGGTCCCAACCTCTTTTCCCTGCATCAGGATGATGCCATGACAAAAAAAGGCAGCATCGGTCGATCCAATTTTTATGTCCAGACCCGGATCGTCGATGATGAGGGCAATGAACTTCCCGCCAATACACCAGGCGAACTTTTATTAAAAGGCCCGATGGTTACGCCGGGTTACTGGCGCAATGATGAAGCCACGAAAAAGAATATCACTAATGGATGGTTTCATACCGGCGATATTGTTCGGGAAGATGAAGACCACTATTTCTATGTCGTTGACCGGATCAAGAATATGTTTATCTCTGGAGGGGAAAATGTCTATCCTGCCGAAATAGAACGCATTCTCATCGCCCATCCTGATGTCGCTGCCTGTGCAGTTATTGGCGTGTCAGATGAACAGTGGGGAGAGGTCGGATTTGCATTTATTCAGGGTAAAAAACCGAAACTGGATCTCCCATTGATTAAAGATTATTGTCAGTCCCAACTGGCCAAATTTAAAATCCCGAAACATTTTCGGATTGTAGATGAAATCCCCAAAAATGATACGGGAAAAGTGGATAAACGCCTGCTTGGTGAGTGGGCAAAAACAATGTAGTTAAAATAACCTCAAATAGCATGATTATGAAATGGATGAATGTTTTATTTATTGGCGTTTTTGCAATTGGCATGATCACTTCATTGCCTTCATGCAAAAAGGATGACGACAAAGCGACATGTACTGATGGTATCCAGAACGGAGACGAAACAGGTGTTGACTGTGGCGGATCATGCTCCGCTTGTCTGGTCGGTGTACAAGGGGTTTGGTTAAGTGCTGGTGTCAATGTGGCTCCATTTCTTGCTGGTGCACCTTTCAATATCGATTCAATCAAGGCTGATTTTGCCACCAACCAGACCTACACTGTGACTTCATATAGTGGAGGTACTCAAACGGTTCTGACGGGTACGTATGTTCAGGCAGCATCCGGTGTCGGTTCTATCTGGAATATCACGGTTAATCAAACAGCTCCAACAACGCTAACTAGCGAAGGAATTTTTGAGGTAATTGGTGATAACATGACATATGAAATCGCCCAGACAGAGCCTGCAACCGGATTCGCTGCACCAACAGCTGCCGGCGGATTTGGCAGTACAGGTGGAGGTGTTCTTGGCATGGCACTCGTTCAGAAGTACGTCCGGGTAAATTAATCCCGCTTTTAAAAGGGCCATCTCTACTTTCGGGATGGCCCTTTATTTTTCGGAAAAATGCATTGCGATATGAAGTATAGTTTACTCCTTTTAATATTCGCCTTCTTCGCCTCACATATCCATGCTCAGGAAGAAGGGCCAGTGCATAAACTTTTCGATCAGGCGGTACCAGAGCGACCAAATAAAGAATTTCAATTCCTGGCCTATTTTTATAACCAGGCTGTAACCGGGAATATTTATCCCGAAAATGATCTGTTCAAAGGACAAATTATTGGCCGACTTTTTGGCCAGAATACCACCAAGACATCAGATACTATCCGCACATTTTATGTAGAGCAGCGGCTGTTGCCCTTTTTTATTTATTCCCCCCGTCTCTTCAACGGCAAGGCCACCTTGCGCGCCTCCTTCGAAATCGATTGGACATGGGGCGATGTGAACTATGGCGTCGGCGGTAATTTCGGTTCTGCCTTTTCTGCAGACCAGGTCAACCTGCAAACCCAAAACGTCGAACTAGAACTTTTACCCTGGAAAGGATGGGCTGTAAATATCGGCCTCCAACGATTATTTGACACACCCTATAATCCATACCGCACCTATTTTGATAAAATGAATCGCAGCGGCTATCGTCTCGCCTATTGGGGAAGTGATGCTGTAGGAATTAATGTACGCAGAGATTATGACCATGGTAGCTGGCGTCTTGGCTTTTATCAGTTGTATGAAAATCTGGTCAGTAAGGACGACGATGTGACACTAACCGAATATACCGTTCACAAAAATCTCAATCGCCTTTGGAATCTAGGTGGATCCGTTTACTGGCTTCGTGACCGTGCAAATGGTGCAGGTGGTGTATCCATCCTCGGACAAGGACTCAATAGCGCACTTGCTGATTACAACGGCGTGTATCGCTTTCCATTAGGTGCTGATCCTTATCGTGCTGATGTCTTTTGGATCGGCAGCTTTTTCAGTCGCAATGAAGACATGATGTGGGACAACTGGTCGGTGACCGGATTTGTCAATGCCAACCTGGGCACTGTCCGCCAACTTAAAGCCGGCGCATGGACCAAAACAGTTGACATCGCCGGTGTGGCTGCCAACCTTCGTTTGAATTACCGGTATGGCCAAACCGAGCAGGATGCCATCACCGTGGATGCTCTTTTTTCCAGCGGTGATGACGGGATCGACGATGGTACCTACTCCGGTGTACTGACAGGAAATAATTGGGGTTCTCCAGGCGGTATATTTATCAGCTCCGGATCCTATTTATTATTCCCGCATGGGAATGTGGTCAACCGTCTGGTGGCCGCAGTCAATGATATTGCCAATCGCGGAAATGGTCTGACTGGAGCGACTTTAAATATATCAAAAGCATTTATTCCTCATCGTTGGTATGGAAAAGTCGGTGCAGCATCCGGATTCAGTAATGTCGAAGCATCTGGCAATGGCGGCTTTATGATCGGCACAGAAGTCAACGCCATGACGAGTTGGCAACTTGGGCCCTTTATGAATTTGGAGGCACATGGTGCCTGGATGTCTCTCGGCGATTATTACGACAGTCCAGCCACAAATGGCGGTGTGTCAGAACGTCCGGCAAATCCATGGACGGCGTTTTTGGTGTTCAAATGGTTGATGTTTTAATTCGCAAAAATGAGATCTATCCTATATACCCTGTTGATTTCTGTTTTGGTTTTGGCTGGTTGTGTCAGCCAACGTGTGACCCCGCTCAAAACGATGTCGGATATGCAATATCCATATCCGGTCAAACTGGCGGCATTGGACAATACTATTTCTGTGGCCTATATGGATGAGGGCTCAGGCAATCAGACGCTGGTATTCATCCATGGCCTGGGGAGCTATGCACCGGCCTGGAAAAAGAATATCGAAGGATTGAAAAATGAATTTCGATGCATCGCCATCGACCTACCAGGTTATGGACATTCCTCGAAAGGAGACTATGTAGGGGACATGCGGTATTATGCCGATATCGTCGCTGAATTTATCCGAAAATTGGACTTGAAAAATGTCACCCTTGTCGGGCATTCCATGGGTGGCCAGATCGCTGTGACAACCGGGTTGAGTTATCCTGAATTAATGAATCAACTGATCCTGGTATCTCCTGCCGGTTATGAACAGTTTACAAATGGTCAACGTCAATGGTTTCGTGAAATCCTCACCCCGGATGCCGTCCGCCTGACGACCGTCACCCAGATTCGTGAGAATTTTGCCACTAATTTTTTTCACTTCCCCAAGGACGCAGAGTTTATGATCCAGGACCGGATCGCCATGCGTTCCGCAGATGATTTTCGTTGGTATTGTGATATCATTCCCAAGAATGTACGCGGTATGGTAAACGACCCCGTCTATGACTTACTTCCGAAGTTGACCATGCCTGTTCTCTCTCTATTCGGAGAATATGACAACCTCATTCCAAACCGTTTTCTCAATGGTGGCTCGACCGTAGAGGTCGCCAAAAAAGGCAGCAGCCAAATTCCACAATCCGTTCTCATCATGATCGAAAAGGCCGGCCACTTTGTCCAGTTTGAAAAAAGCGAGGAAGTGAATGCGGCTATTCGGGGGTTTTTGAAGGCGTAATGTCTGATCACTTTTTTATGCCTTAGCCGTTCTAAAAGCGGTTAAATAAAAAAGCGCCTCCCGAGGGAGGCGCTAACTATTCAACCAAACCAAATGCGTAATAAACGTCTTACGTATCTTTATTTATCCCGATCAACCAGCCACTGAGCGACTGCTGGGGACAACATTTTTTGTGAACGACTGCCAACAAATACCCCGATGTGTCCACCCGGGAATTCTAGCAGTTCTTTGTCTTTTGATCCAATCAACTTATTGATCGGCTTTGTGCTGTCGGGCGGTACAATGTGATCGTCCTTGGCAAAAATGGTCAGCACAGGCATATCGATCTTTTTGAGATCAACGACCTGTCCGCCCAATTCGAAAGTCCCTTCAGCCAACTTGTTTTGCTGGTAGAGGTCCTTGATGAATTTCCGGTAGGTTTCACCAGCCTGAGCAGGTGAATCGGAAACCCATTTTTCCATGCGCAAGAAGTTCATCAGTTTGGCCTTGTCTTTGGCCACATCATTGAACCCAAAATACTTGCGCATTTTATTCATCGGCTTCAACTGATCGAAACCGGAATTCAGGAAGTCGCCCGGGATCAAACCACCAAAGGCTTCGACCATCGTATCGACATCCATTTTACGGGACCATTTGAAGAGAAGGCCATCATTGTCGGCAAACTCAACAGGGGTCACCATGGTGATCAGGTTCTTGATCTTGTTGGGGTAAAGAGCACTGTAGATCAAGCTAAACGTACCCCCCTGGCAGACACCAAGTAAGTTGACTTTATCAATACCGTGTGCCTTGCGCACATAATCCACACAATTGTTCAGATCGCCCAGGATATAATCTTCCATGGACTTATACCGATCCGTACGGGTCGGGTATCCCCAGTCGATCACATACACATCAATCCCTTCAGAGATCATCTTGCGAATAAAACTGCGATCCGGCTGGAGGTCCATCATCGCCCAACGATTCACCAGCGCATAGCTGATGATAACCGGCGTTTTTGCTTTGGGTTTGTCTTCACGTGTAAAGTGAAACAGTTTGACCTTGCCGTCCTCCCAGACCACTTCACGTGGAGCGGTCGCTACATCGACCTCATTAATATCGCCGATGTTCTTGATCGCGTCGGCGGCTGTATTTACTTTTTCGACGATGTTGTCTGTCCAGTTTGCCATTGGTTCAGGTCTTTCTGTTCAAAAAATGAGGCTGCGTAGCCCTCCCTGGTTTAGGTCAATGACCCAATAGAGAGCTACGCCAACCTTAATCGTTTAAACCAGTGATTTGGTTTTGAGCAATTTTTTGGCTTGCACGGCCCAGGCATCACGCTTGGCGCGACCCTTGAATGCCGGAATGAGATCATCGATCATCACGTAAACAGCGTCATCCATTTTGGCGACTTGTTTGTAGGTCTTGATGCCAATCTCATTGAGCATGCCTTCCAGCTTCTCACCAATTCCCTTTATCTCTTTCAGATCATCTGCAGCACCCTTTTCGGCTTTCCCGATGCGGCTGATCATTTCCTCAGATGAAGAGGCAACTGGCTCAACCTTCGGGGCTACTTTGGCAGCTGCCTTAGGTGCCGCTTTCGGAGCTTCCTTTGGAGTTGCTTTTGCAGCTGAACCGTTCATCTGCGCAGTGGCATTTTCCATCCGAGTTTCAAGATCACGCACCCGGCGACGAAGCTGAGTGGTTTCCTTGGCCAGATCATCTGCTTCACGCTTTGTCATAAAAGGCAAATCCTTGAAGATATTCTCCAACATCTCGTCGTAGATCATCTTGGATTTGGCACCGCTGGCCAATACCTCGTTTTGTGTGGCCGTGTACTCTTCCGTGTGCATGGTCTCCACGATGGCATCTTCCAGACGATTCATATAGTCCGTGAAGAATGTATCAAAAGAAGGCATTTCGTGTTCCTTATTAAAGGAATCACGCGCTTCCTGCATCATCGTTGGAAGTACCTGAGCACCCGCATCCAAAACCATCTTCTGCAATTTTGAAGAATGATGGATATAGGCGAGATATGAAAACTGCATTTCCTTCAGTGACCGCAAAACCTCTGTTTGGGTATCATCTCCAGCTACCTGTAAATAAGGCTCCAGATTGTGGTTCATCGCCTCCTTGATACTCTTCAAGAAGGGGAAAAACTGCTCGGTTTGTTGATTGGACCAATTGGTAAAGGCCTCATTCATTTCCAATGCCTGCTCTTCAGCGGCAGGGAATAGTTTCATGGCAGCCTCACGCATCTGTTCAAAGAACTGATTGGCCTGACGAGTCACCTCATCCAGATCCTTCATCGGCTTGAAACCCATCACCTTTCCAACAGCATCTGCGTATTGCGAAGGATTGACCATCTGCCAGATCATCTTGGGCTCGACCAGACCATTTTTGACCATGCCCTGGATGTTCTCCCACTGTGTGGTAAACATCTTGTACATGTCCATATAGGTCTGAAAGTGCGGCCGCAACTGTTCAGGCAACTTGTTCTTGAACGCATCCGCATACCAGGTTTCAGTCTGGAGCGCAAATTGCTTCCACATATCTGAAGGTCCGGTACCCATATTCGGGGTTTTGGTCACGGCTTGTTGAGCCATGTCCATCCATTGCTTCATGAAGTTGCCCTGCATGTCCTGCCATTGTTTGGCGAGGTCAGGCTGGTTGCCCAGCATGCCAGTCGTCTTCTCCATGGCGTCCTTCCAGAAACGTTCCTGCTGATTCCACCAATCCTTCATCGGGTCGGTAGTTGCTTGACGTTGGCTAGAAGCTCCGTTTACGGAATCCTGCCAAGCCTTCCAGAAATCGCCTGTTTTATTGAAGTCCATCCAATTCATGATCGGGGGTTTTTTAGTTTGGAAACGGTAGATCTGTATAGCAGATCAGACTAGTTCCACATGGAGCGGAATGCATCCATATTCTTCTTGGTGGTATCCACCATAGCTGTCATGTTCTCGTTGTAGATGTCAAACATCTTCGCGAATGGATTGTCAGCCTTTGGCTCGTTAGCAGCAGTGATCGCCTCACGATAGAATTCCATCGTTTTGTTGGCATAGTTCATCTGAACTTCCATAGCCTTTGTCCACTGCTCAGTGACACCTTCGATGCCTTTCTCCATCATCTCTGGCTTGGTAGCTGCTTCCATCAACTGCTTCTGCTCCTTCATGAATGCATCAAACAGTTCTTTACCCTTCTTGCTCCAGTTATCTTCTACTTTGAAGATCTCCATAGCCTTCTGAGTGTTGTTGGTGATTGTGTCAACCAACTTGGTCTGGTTCTCAACCAGAATCTCGAATGGAAAATTAGGTGCTTTCATCGTTGTTGATTTTTTAGTTGTGGTCTTCATGGTTCAATTCTTTACTACAAAGGTATCCTCATCACCAGGCCATTGTCGAATCGATTAGAAAGTAAGATGATATGACTAACTGTATAATAATGAGAATACTAATCTTATTATATTGACTATTATATATTTAGGTCAATTAATTGCATTGAGACTTACTTCTGATTAACACTGATAATGAGTAAAATTGACAACATTATGAGCTTGTATTGTGCCTCATATTTCAAATAATCTAGTCTATACTCTCTTCAAAGGGGTGAATAGACAATATGTCACAGTATTAATATATATCACTAATAGTTTGTTTATCAGTTGTTTATTAATGATTTTCTACAAAGTGATTCATTTATCCGACCATTCCAACTCCTATTCAGCTATCGAAGCAGGGGCTATCCCGGTTAGATTTGTTCCTTGACAAAAACACAAACAATATGAAACGTCTGGATAAAAATATAGCCATCATCACCGGCGGTGCCATGGGCATCGGCAAAGCAACAGCTCTTCGGTTTGCAAAAGAAGGTGCCATCGTCGCCATCTGGGATGTCAACAAGGAAAAAGCACAAGCCGTAGTCGATCAAATCATTGCAGAAGGTGGACAGGCCAAATTTTATACCGTCAACACCATGGATGAGGCTCAAGTGACTGCAGCAGCTGCAGCCGTGAATGCCGACTTTGGCCGCATCGATATCCTGCTCAACAATGCAGGAATCACACGGGATTCCAGCTTGAAAAAGATGACCCGCGATCAGTGGGATCTGGTTATTGGTGTCAATTTGACAGGTGTATACCTCTGTACGCAGGCTGTTGTGCCTTATATGGAAGCCAATAAATATGGACGGATCATCAATGCCTCTTCCGTTGTTGGTTTGACTGGAAACTTTGGCCAGACAAATTATGCTGCCACGAAAGCTGGCGTGATCGGTATGTCGAAAGTATGGGCACGTGAATTTGGTCGCAAAGGCATTACATCAAATGCTGTGGCTCCCGGATTTATTCACACCGAAATGATGGACACCATCCCGGAAAGCGTATTGGAAAACCTCACCAGTCGTACACCTCTTCAACGTTTGGGCACTGTGGATGAATTGGCCAATGCCTATCTATTCCTTGCATCTTCGGAATCCAGTTTTATCAACGGTACAGTGATCAGTGTTGATGGCGGATTGTCGCTCTGATCGGAATCACGTTCCTCCACAGGATATTCTGTAATTTTCCGTAGTGAAACAGAAACTCCGGAAATTTCAGGAATTCGCTGAAGGCCTCCTCCCCCATGAAACGGGTTGGTTGGTGACGATTCATCAGTTCACTGACCCGGAGAAAATATCCATTCTGGAACGGCTTGATCATAACAGCCGTTTGATACGAAATCCACTTCCGTTTGACGAGCATATCGACAAACGGAAGTATTCGTATATCATCACCTGGGTCGCTGAACGATTGGCCACCATTGATGTCGACCACCAGTTTCGACAGATTGTCCATCTCGAAGAACAGATCGCTACCGATGCCATCCAACCGGATGAAGAACGTCAGTTGTCCCGCATCCTCAAGGAAACGGATCACCGGAGTTACAATTTTGCAAAGATCTATGAACTGGCCCGCCAATACCGGCATTTTCTCCTGATCCGGATGCGCTATCGCCAACATCAGGAGGTGGATGAGTTCCTGCGTTCCTTTCGTGCTCAATATGACCACTCCAGGGACATCGGCGACAAGATCCACTACGCTACCCAGGACATCGTCAAACAATACGCGGGCAGCCCCGCCGAATCGATTCAATGGGAACGATGGCTCACCGATGTCTTTACCGATGATCAGATCGATGGGGCCAATCGGTATATGGCCTTGGTCAGACTGACCTTCCTGTATTTCAACTACAAACAGTTTGACCCTCTCCGCGAAAAGTTTGATACCTATGATGCACTGCTGACCACTGGCATTTATTACTCCCGGCGGTTATTGATCAATTACTACAGCAACCGCCTGTTGCTTCACAATTTTTGTAGCGAGTACGATCAGGCGATCTGGTATGGCTACCTGTCCATTCGCGAACGGAACACGGACTATATCCACTATGTCAACACCCTGAGTGGGGTCCTGCTGCGTCAGCAACAAAACGAACAGGCACTGGCCGTGATGCGGAAGGCCTACCCCGAGCTCAAGGCCACGATTTCATTTCATAACCGGCTGGTTTTTGTCGCATTCTATCTGCGTGGATTGCATGCCAATGGCTTGCTGGCGAATGGCGAAAACTATGCAGAGTCCTTCCTACGAGCATACAGTCAGGAAATATTCGACCATAGATGGCACCTCTTCTTTACCGTCTTTTTTGACATCCTTCTTCACCGGGATAAAACTGCCCGTCTGGTTCGTTTAGCCAGAAAATACCGGGTTGTTCAACGTGAACAGGAACAAGCCGAACGATCCGGGAGTCATCCGTACCTCCTCTGGCAATACACGCTAGCCGCTTATGTGGAAATGAAGATTACTCGAGCCAAACTGGAAGATATAATATCTCATCTACCAACAACAGATGATACTGCCAGTGGTCCCGGGTTGCAATCTTTCCTTGTTCATTTGAAACGGTTGGCACCAGAAGTAGCCCGTTTTCAACGCGAACAATCCGGTGAACGTTAAGCCTCGTTCCATCTTCCCTTTTCGGCCTACCTTTGCCCTCCATGTTTACCCTTCAGACTACAGATCCGGGCTCCTCGGCCAGAGCGGGAGTCCTTCAGACCGACCACGGCGAGATCCAGACCCCCATCTTTATGCCCGTCGGCACGGTGGGTACAGTCAAAGCAATCGCTCAGGACCAGTTGCGGGACATTGTCAAGGCACAAATTATCCTGGGCAATACCTACCATCTCTATCTCCGCCCCGGTCTGAATGTCCTGGAGGGTGCAGGTGGCTTGCACAAGTTCATCGGTTGGGATCGACCCATGCTTACAGATAGCGGAGGATATCAGGTCTATTCACTTGCTAAATCCAGAAAGATAAACGAGAACGGTGTCGTCTTTCAATCCCATATCGACGGTTCGAGGCACCTCTTTACACCGGAATCTGCCATGGATATCCAACGTGTGATCGGCGCGGATATCATCATGGCCTTCGACGAATGTCCGCCGTATCCATCCGACTATCGGTACGCCAAAGACTCCATGGAATTGACGCATCGATGGTGGACCCGATGCGTGGAACACATGGCCAAAACCGAATCCAAATACGGACACCGGCAATTTCTTTTCCCCATTATCCAGGGAAGCACCTACAATGATTTGCGTCTTGCATCTGCAGAATTTATGGCAAAGCAAGATGCCCCGGGTATCGCCATTGGTGGCCTCTCTGTCGGTGAACCCGCGGAGGAAATGTATAAGATGACCGAATTGGTCACGCCTATCCTTCCAACCGATCGACCCCGCTACCTCATGGGTGTCGGTACCCCGGAAAATATCCTTACCTGTATCGGATTGGGTATCGATATGTTTGACTGTGTTATGCCTACACGCAATGCCCGTCACGGTCTGCTTTTCACCCGGAATGGCATCATTAATATTAAAAATAAAAAGTGGCAGGATGACTATTCACCTGTAGACCCGGATGGCCCTTGTCAGGCCAGTCGGGAAACGAGTAAAGCCTACTTGCGTCACTTGATCCACAGTGGAGAAATTCTGGGCGGCATGCTGGCTACACAACACAACCTGAGCTTTTATCTTTGGCTGGTGGGTGAGGCTCGTCGACATATTCTGGAGGGAACATTCACTCCATGGAAAGATGAAATGCTTCCGCGCCTTACCCAGCGACTTTAATTATGTTGAAGCGGATTGATCGATATATATTAAAGAAGTACGTGAGCACCTTCCTGTTCACTGCGCTTCTATTTTCCATGATCGCTGCTGCCATCGACCTCAGTGAAAAACTGACAAAATTTATAAATAACGATCTTTCCCTGATTGAGGTAATGGAACGGTATTACATCAATTTCCTTCCGTATATCAATGGCCTGCTTTGGCCACTATATGCATTAATCTCAGTTATTTTTTTTACCTCTCGATTGGCCTATAATTCCGAGATCATCTCCATGTTTAATGCAGGGATGAGTTTCCGTCGTTTACTCCGACCCTATATGATCGGAGCCACGATTTTTGCCTTGGGCCACATTCTTGGTAACCATTATTTTATTCCTATGGCTAACAAGGCCAGGTTGGATTTTGAGTACCAATATATCTGGACAACAAATGAAAATGGGCAGACGAACGATTTGCACCTTTTCCTGAAACCCGGTGAAAAGATTTTTATCAATTTCTACAGAAAAGTCGATTCTTCGATGATCGATGTGCGCCTAGAACGGTATGAGGGCCAGAAATTGACCAGTATACTGAAGGCCCGTTCTGCACGATGGATCACCGCCACTCGCCAGTGGCGATTAAGTAGTTACGAAATCCGACAGTTGGATTCTCTTGGTGAACAACTTGTTTCCAACATGGGTGAAGAACTGGATACGACGCTTAACCTGGAACCGGCAGATTTTGTCCAATATGTCGATCAGAAAGATATGATGACCACTCCTGAACTGACTCGATATATCCATAAACTTCAGAGCAGAGGTGCAGGGAATACAAGAAAATTTGAAGTTGAAAAACACCGGCGGACAGCCGACCCGTTCACAATCCTTATCCTCACCATCATCGGCGTAGCCGTTGCTTCCAGAAAGGTTAGAGGTGGGATGGGCCTCCATCTGGCCATTGGCATTGGTATGGGCGCAATTTATATTTTCTTGTCCCGCTTTTCGACAACCTTTGCCATGAACCAAAGTCTGTCCCCACTTTTGGGTGTCTGGATTCCAAATATCATCTTTGCAGGCATTAGCTACTGGCTCGCAAAAAGAGCTCAGGAATAATGATGACGGTGAATAAACCTTTTGTTCCAAACTGCATTTAAACCTTTCGAAATACTGAACGTGGGGAAATTCAGAGATGCCATCACACCGAAATGGGTTCGTAAATACCTGATCATTTACAAGGAGCAGGGATATAAAGCGATGTTGAAAGCGGCGGGCTGGAAGATCGTATTGGGCATCTTTATGTTCTATTTGATCCGTGATTCCATTTTGTATATCCTCATCCCCTATCTCGTTGCCAAGGGGTTTTTGAGTTTGTAATTCCTCTTTTCAATCTAATTATTGTGTGGTTTTGGGAATCCTTAATGGGGCTAAAGCCCAGTTCAGGTATATCACTAGACCCACGGCTGAAGCCGTGGGCTATTCACTGGTAGACAATTTGGTCAGTCAATAGCCCCGGGCTTTTTAACTACCTTAGGTAGTTAGCCCGGGGTATCTGATTATAATAAATTTGGTTTTAGCCACACCATCCATTTGGAGGCCGACACCTATTCACCTTTATATTCCAACATTTATGCGATTTGAATAATCAATAGCCCCGGGCTTTAGCCCGGGGTATCTGATTATAATAAATTTGGCTTTAGCCACACCGTATGCCTCGAATTGAAACCCCTCTTTTCATCCTATTTGGCATCTCATTTCTGGAGTGAATTATTGGTGTTTTTTTAATTGACACGCTCAATATCAATCCTCCAAATAAAAAATGAGGCCGGCTCCCTTGCTGGAAACCGGCCTCATTTCTATGCTTTTATCTCAGCTTCTAATCCTGCCATTCGGCAATAAACAGATTTGTATCACGAGTCCCCCCATTGTTCCGATTGGATGAAAATGCAAGGTATTTTCCATTGTTCGAAAACACTGGAAATGCAGAAAACGTATCCTCAGCAGTGACCTGTTCCAATCCCGTACCATCCACATTGATCAAATAGAGATTAAATGGAAATCCGCGCTCTGTTGCATGATTGGACGCAAAGAGAATTTTCTTTCCATTAGGGTGGAAAAAAGGACACCAGTTAGCTTTACCCAATTTGGTCACTTGATGGGCATCTGAACCATCAATGTTTGCGACAAAGAGCTCCATATCCGTTGGCTCAACCAGTCCTTTCGCCAGGAGGTCTTTGTATTCTTTGATATCTTCTTTTGACGTTGGCCGACTCGCCCGCCATACCAGCTGCGTCCCATCAGGAGAAAAGAACGCTCCACCATCATATCCAAGAGTATTGGTCACCTGGACCAGGTCACTACCATCAATATTCATCACATACAGCTCCAGGTCTCCGCTGCGATCTGATGTGAAGACAATTTTGTCACCCTTTGGTGATACCGTGGCCTCGGCATCATACCCCGGAGAATCTGTTAATTGACGGAGTATATTCCCATTCAGATCTGCGACAAAAATGTCAAATGTTGGATAAATAGGCCATACATATTTTCCACCATGACCACGTTCAGGGACCGGCGGACAAGTATCCATGGCAAGATGAGTTGAGGCATAAAGTACCGTACTATCGCCAGGAAGGAAATAGGCACAAGTCGTACGACCTTTCCCGTTACTGATCATCGGCGCAGGTGAATCGTGCCACGTGTCTTCCCAACCTGTAACATAGATGCGGTCACAAGCTGCACCCCAGGCATCATTCTTCGCTTGAAAGATCAACTTCTGATCATCAAAGGACCAATACGCCTCGGCATTGTCTCCTCCATTCGTCATTTGTCGGATATGTTTGAAATGATTCTCTCCAGGCATAATCAGAGAATCCATCCAAGCCTCAACCGGTTGGTCATCCTGAGCGACTTTGGCGGTTGGTTGGCTACAAGCAAAAAGACCCATCATGAAGAGGCCCCAAATAGATATTTTCATCGTACGAAAGGTTAAAATGGCTGCAAATATAGCCGCACCTGTTCAGGATATACCGAGAACAGACCAGTGGAATTGTCATTTTTTCATCATGATTACAGGAGGCCTCGCTCTGGATCAGCCATACTGGATCCAGATCATCAGGCTGATCAGTACAATCCCGATCATATTGACCCAAACACCAGTCCGGATCATCTCTTTGGTGCGAATCATTCCGCTACCGAATACGATTGTATTTGGCGCAGTCGCAACAGGCATCATAAATCCTAATGAGGCGAACAACGTGGTGGCCAGCATCAGTCCTTTGACCGGCAACTCACTCTCCGCACCCAAGGCAACCATAATCGGCAAGACCATCTGAACGCAAGCGATATTACTTGCAAACTCAGAGATCACCGTGATGACAACTCCAGAAACCAATAGCAAGACTAGAGGATGAACATGGTGCAGGATGCCCAGTCGCTCTGCCAACCAATCACTCAAACCGGATTCCATAAATCCCAGGGCCAACGCAAATCCACTGCCAAACAACAGGACAATCCCGTATGGCAGTCGTTGGACATCTTTCCACTCCAATATCCGACGTGATTCTGTTCGGGCCGGAATAACAAAGAGCAACAAACAAACTGTGATTACCACCATCCCATCATTCACCCGGGATCCCAGGCCCAGGGCATTCGCCCATCCTGTGATCGTCACATTCCCAAACTCAAAATCGGGCCGAGTAAACCAGGCGAGAACTGTCAGTATAAAGAGCGTGATTACCACTCGCTGATCCCGATTCAACTGACCCAATTTGTGGTATTCATCACGGAAATAATGGCGGGGCAAATGACCATGATGCCCGCGTAGATAACGCCACCGGATCACCCCGTAAGTCGCCAATGTCAGCAGCACAGTGATGATTCCGGCAACGAGGAAAAAACTGGCAAAGTTGACCGACGCATCACCTGGAAATGTGCGTTGATAAAAACTGTAGAAATACATGTTTGGTGGCGTTCCCACGAGTGTACTCATCCCGCCCATGGTAGCCGCATAAGCCAGACCAAGTAGCAAAGCGATCGCAATGGGGTGTGTCCCGTCTTTCTGGACATCATCACCTCGAACATGCCGAATGATGGATAAAACTGCAGGCACCAGCATCAGCACCGTCGCTGTATTCGAAACCCACATCGACAGCAAAAAGGCTGCTGCCATTACACCCGCCAGAATACGAGAAGGAGATGCCCCGGTCCGCTTCAGTATGCCCAGAGCCAATCGCGTATGCAAATCCCATTTCTCCATGGCAAAAGCCAGAATGAACCCTCCCAGAAAAAGAAAGATAATCGGATCCATATACTGAGATGCAGTTTCCCCCGGGGTGGTTATTCCAAGAAGAGGCATCAGAACAAAAGGTAAAAATGAGGTGACCGCCAGATCAACAGGCTCAGTAAACCACCAGATGGCGACCCAAGCCGTTATGGCCGCCATT
>JAHEAU010000213.1 GCA_024642625.1 Lewinellaceae bacterium | reverse complement strand
GTCCTTCAATCCTCCCCCGGCCCGGCTGAAGAGCTCTTCTTCTTTACCTGAAAAGTTAACTGCCTGTCCACCCCCTCAACAAAACATTCGTCTCCGATATTCACATTGTTGTGTGGGGGGACATGAGGCGAAAAGCGGAAGTCCCTTAGGTTTGCAAAGAGGAAAGTAATACAAGTCCAAAGTTTCTTCGCGCCTTAATGACTTCGCGCCTTTTGCGCCTTTGCGCGAAACAGTTATTGGGATACAGCGTTATTTCGATATTGCGTTATTGGGTTATTTCGAAGGGAAGGACGGCGTTCGATATTCAGTGTTCGGTCCTCGGTCCTCAGTCTTCGGTCCTCCCATCCTCCCCTGGCCCGGCTTGGAGAGATTGGTTCTACCACACTCAAGCCCCGAGTACTCGGGGCGAAAGGCGAAGTGCGAATGGCGAAAAGCTATCCAACCACAGCCTCCGACCGGACAAGTGGAATAAGTGTATTCAGGAATTCAATTTGCACACGCTGACCTTTATCCCTGGCATACCAGGCATGCATGGCTTCACTGGATTTCTGGCGAAAACCAGCCCGTTCAACCTCTGGCATTGTTTCTACAATCTGTTTCATATCCATGATCATTGCTTGAGCCTCGCTTGGACGAGGACCCCAGGTGCCGATCACCTCGTTGGTCTCCATGTCCAGGATGATTACTTTAGGAATAGCCCGCGCCCCATTGGTTAGAAATTGGTCCATTAACTCGGGATGTCCATCACGAAGGATGATTTGCAAATCCACCAGTGGAGAAGCTTCAGCGATCCTGTTCATAACAGGTAAAACCTGAGCGACGTCTCCACACCAGGCTTCAACAATGGTGAGCAATATAACCGGATGGGCAATGCCCTGAATCCTGAGTTGACTTTCCTCTGACAAGGTGAGAATCTTATCCCATTTGTTCATTCGTTGCACGTTCTGACGCGTATAAGCCAGCATGGCTTTACTATGTTCCAGACCAGTGGTCAAACCATTCGCCACCAAGCGATCGACTCCATTTCTAAATTCAATGTAAGACTGTGAGGTGGCTAATATCCTGGTTGGAATGGTTTGCATTTGGAATGATTCGTGAATCATTGCAAATCAATTTCAGGGAAAAAGGTTCACTCGGTGATATCAAGTAATTTCAGTGTACGGGCCAGAGCTTCCTGGTTGTGCGGCCGTGACCATGCATTTAAAATATTTTCTCGTTCGCGGGAGGTCAGATGGAAAGACATGGAAGCCGGGTCCTGATTTTCACCTGGTTGATAAATAAATCGAACCACATCAAATAACTCCGGACCAAAGAGGTCAAATAAAAAACTGATCTGGTCATCATGTTCAAAGTCTTGTTGACGTAGCTGTTGACCAAGAATGCCCAACGGATTCAGGAGATCCCGGATCACGCCATGTCGATCTGCTTCCTTAATCTGTGGTTCCTTGTCCCAGCTGCGGATCTGAATGAGGACAACTCCACTGGTATATTCCCTGA
The DNA here is from genome assembly GCA_024642625.1 of Lewinellaceae bacterium. Lineage (GTDB taxonomy): Bacteria > Bacteroidota > Bacteroidia > Chitinophagales > Saprospiraceae > JAGNXB01. The sequence continues at coordinate 4,704 of JAHEAU010000213.1, read as the reverse complement.
TCCAATCCTGGTAAGTTTCCAGAAACCTGGCGGCCAACGATATGCCGTAATTATCCCGAAAACCAGCATCCATGATGTCGATGCTTGGCTCGGATGGCAGGCTGACCTCAGGCAGGATATAGGGATATGTGGCATTCATCCGAAGCGCCGAACTAAATGCCAGACGCTCGCTTTTGACAGAATGAAACAATGCATTGAAATCAACACCATCAATATTTGTTCGATCAGTGTGTCCTTGTGGCATGGGCGCCTGACAAAGAAATGACACTGGCTGAGGTGTGATAATCAATCGTCGGCCATCATTGACAATGGTGGGTGTGATCAGCAACATGGGAATCTGAGCAGTAGACTCGCTTTCACGATAATCCCCGACCGTCTTATCCAGGACGTAACCCGTATTCTCATGGAATTGCATCTCAAAACTGTATCCTCGGTCCTTTCTATAAGAAAGTGAATCACGTGTAAACTTCAAGCCTGGATAAAACAAATCATTTGTAGCAATACTAAACGCAACCGAATTCAAAAGATCACCGGCCATCCGTTCCACATAAAATGGCTTGGTGAAATCGGATATAAACCCTTGCTGTTGACGCAACCAGAGTTCGCGTTCATAAGCCATACCAAAGACCCCTCCGGAGGCTCCGGTCATCAGCGCAATACTGCGCATGAACGTATCAGGAATCTCATGCGCCAATTGATTCATTACCTGCATGGTCCAGACTGCGGATTTCAATCCTCCACCACTGGAAACCAGTATAATCATCTTCGGCTTTTCCTTTTGTTGCCGGACCAACCAATGATCCAAAACGTTTTGGACTACTTGCTTATCAGTTGCTTGCTGTGTGATCGAAAAAAGGGAGTCCAAGGTGTGATTGGTATAAGCAGGCCGTTCTTCGCAGGCGTAGTCAATGCCAAATGCCTGATTGCGAAAACGCAGTCCTCGCTGACCAGTGACCATATCCACCAAAACCAATAAAAACACCAGTAAAACCAGCCGCCAGGTCCCGAACCAATAGGAGATTGCACCAACCACAGCCAGGATCATTGACGCCATAAAGTACACGGATGCTCCCGCTGGAATACGAAACACAGGAATTTCCTCCAGGAGGCCAAACAATGTCAATCCAATCAGACTGATCACTTGCAAAAGGAGTGTATTCAAATGATTTTGTCGATAGATGCCCTTGAGTAAAGCTGGCTCATAGTGAGATACAGATCGAACACGTCTCATTTTCAACCGCTCGCTTAGATAAATCTCGACACCGAAATTATCGCCCGTTCGGTCGGCCAGTCTGCCCTGAAATCCACGTCCACCTGGTCGAGGGCCAGCCAGCAGATGTGCCGGCACGTCTGCCGGTTTCATTTGATGAATATCTTTATTTGTCAGCCAGAGGTAAATGCCGATGATCAGCATCAGGATCAACATGCCAAAAAGGAAATAGATAAAATGGCCCAGGATTTGACGAATATCGAATCCCGCTTCCTTCATCTGAATCGAAGCTGACGATATGAAAAACAAGATCAGATAGATCAGGGGGATCAGGCTATTGTTGAGGGCAAACTTGGTAAACGGTCTTGACAAAGCAGCCAGAAACGGAAATCGGGATGCGTGCAATAAATACGTGACCAAATTCCAGGTCATGACCAAAGCGCCAAAAGCAGTGCCCAGGATTGCATAACTGTAATTGCCGGTTTTATCGAGGTATTCAGGCAATAACATCAGGAATTTGATCCCGAAAAGTTTCAGGATATTCCCGGTCATGAGCAACCATAAAAAGAACCAGATGACCAGTAGAAAAATATGCTCCTGAAAATGCAGAAGGAATAATCGAACAGGGAACGAGTGCCGAAAATTATAGATCCATTTCCTCATTCGCAGGGTCATATCGCTTTACGCGAACCGTTTCGATCTTTTTGTCACTGACGACTTCAAGGATATATTTGTATCCATCCAGGATTAGTTCATCCCCCTCTTCAGGAATACTTGTAGTTGTCATGATCAGATAACCGGACAAGGTGTGATATTCCCCCGTTGGAAATTGAAGATTGGGGTATTTCTCATTGAGATAGTCCACTTCCAATCGGCCGGAAAAGAGATATTCATCTTGTGAGATTTCTTGCTCGACATAGTCCTCCTCATCATGTTCATCTTCGATCTCTCCAAAGATTTCTTCGAGGATGTCCTCCATTGTGATGATACCGGCAGTTCCTCCGTATTCATCCACCACACAAGCAATACTTGTATTTTCTTTGATCAACAAATTGAGTAAATCCTGCACCTTCATCGACTCAGGCACAAAGGGCATCTGGAAAATCATCTTGCGAATTGGCGCATCACTGGTCAACATCTGTTGGTGATGAACATATCCGAGGACGTTATCAATATCTCCATCAACCACCAGAAGTCGCGACAACCTTGTTTCGATAAACAGATTCTTCAGATCATCCAAACTTTCTGACACTTCGATCGCTTCGATCTCGGTCCGGGGCACCATACAATCCTTCACCTTTACACGCTTCAAATGCAACGCCTTTCCAAAGAGGTCTGTATCGATTCGTGTTTCCGAATAGGTTTGAGAATCGCGGATGTACGATTCCAGCTCCAACCGGCTAAATGCTGTATCCTCAACAATTGGTTTTGATTTGACAAAAACACGAAGAATAAAATGGGATAATCCGGTCATCATCGCAGCGGGTAGAGCGAGTAGCACATTCATAAATTGAATGGGAAAAGCCAAATTATAGATTGCCTTTTCAGCATAATTCCTGAACAGGACCTTAGGTAGAAACTCACCGAAGATCAATACAATGAGAGTGCCGACAATAGTGATCAATAAGGATAGCAGAACTTCTCCGTGAATCATTGGAGAAAGGATCGGCGTCAACAAACTTGCCAACAACATAGTAAAGATCACCAACACAATATTATTGCCGACCAACATGGCCCCCAGAAAACGGGCCGGCTGCGCGTAGAACTGGGTGATCAATTCTCCACGACGTCCGCCTTGTTGTTTTTTCAACTCCACACGGAGCTTGTTAGCCGATACATAGGCAATCTCTACTCCGGAAAACAGAGCAGAAAAAAGGAGAGCCACCAACAAAAGGATCCACATCATGGTTCAAAGATAACCAAGGGAACAGCATGGCGCCAGTTCAGATCATGAAAGCTCTGGAACTCTTGCCGTCGGCTACCTTATCTTCATGATTTACCTACACTAAAATCGACCTTATGGCTTTGAAAGAATCGAACATGTTGCCCTTGGGTACGTTGGCTCCAGACTTTATTCTTCCGGACACGGTATCAGGGAAAGATGTTCAAGCACACCTGGAAATGAATGGGCAGATCAGTGTCATTATGTTCCTGTGCAACCATTGTCCGTATGTCATTCACGTCAATCCGCAGATCACCCAATTGGCAAAAGACTACCAAAAGCGGGGTATCCAATTCATCGCTATCAGCTCAAATGACGTAGAAAACTATCCTCAGGATGGACCGGATTTGATGAAAAAAACAGCGCAAGATGAGGGGTATTCATTCCCTTATCTCTATGATGAAACTCAAGTGATCGCAAAGGCATATGATGCTGCTTGTACGCCTGATTTTTATGTGTTTGACAAAGAGATGAAGCTCGCCTATCGGGGTCGACTGGATGGCTCCAGGCCAGGTAATGATCAAGTTGTGACGGGATCGGATCTACGCGGAGCGCTGGATGCACTCCTCAATCAACAACCCGTGCCTGAGCCACAATATCCGAGTGCTGGTTGCAATATAAAATGGAAGCCCTGAAAACGATCATAGGTATTGATTATGGCGGGCGAACTGCAGGGACAACTGCCTTGGCCGCCCTTGTTCATCATCGTCTAACACTGGTGAGCTGTCCGAAAGGACAAGATGCAGATGTCTGGATCGAAAAACATGTTTTGGATATCCAGCCATCAATTATTGCTATTGACGCACCTCTGTCCCTTCCATCCGGCATTATGGGTATGGATGGTGACTTTCATATGCGGCTTGCGGATAGACTTTGTGGAGCAATGTCACCGATGTTTCTGGGTGGATTGACTGCTCGCGCTATGGCGTTGAAAGCATCATGTACAGGAAACGGCGTATGGATTGAGACCTATCCTTCCTGGATTGCTAAAACGCGATCAGGCTGCCTTCGGACAAACCATGCTATGGTGATGAAGTGGCTTCAGAAGATGTGGCCGGAGGTCAATTTACCCTCTCCAGTAGATCAGCATCAAGTGGATGCCTTATTGGCTTTATCGGCAGCAGAGCACATCTACTGCAATACGTCATTGCACTATGGTGACCCCCGTGAAGGCGTCATTGTCATCTAATTAAAATCGTCACCTCCTTCTCTTGAATCCCTGTTTTTTTCGTTGGGTTTCTTTTGATTCAACCGATAAGCAAACGTGAGATTGAATGAACCCCTACGCCATTGGAAGTTTCCTTCTGAATAAAAATCGTCACCAACATTTTTATAGATCCTACGGCGGGTATTAAATATATCTCTACCGCTGAGCGTCACAGTAGCTCTTTTCTTTAACACATCCATACTGGCACCAATATCGACATGTTGCATTGTACCATAGCTCCCTTGTGTCGTGATCCTTGGAGCCCGATAGTTATAGTTGATCTGAAGATCGATCTGCTTAAACAATGTAACTCTTGAATTCAGGCGACCAAACCAGGTAAAGGCA
>JAHEAU010000212.1 GCA_024642625.1 Lewinellaceae bacterium | reverse complement strand
TTCAAGGTTACGGTTTCTATTCATCCCGCCCGTCACGGCGTGAAGATGTTCCTGATCCCACATTCCTCAGATTGGCTTCACTTCGTCTCTACTTCTCTTTGTCATTTCCGCTTTCAGACTTCGCACTTCCGCCTTCCCATTTCCGACTTCGAATTTCCGCTATCATAAGCACAAGTCACCCAAATTGCACCGATGTCATCGTCAATGAACCTCCCACGGCCCGATCGTTGAAAAAACGAGGTTCCTCCCCTGGCAGACAAGCACCAAGGGTGTAGAGTAATGGGTAATAATGATCCGGGGTGGGAATGGCCAACATGGCTGCCTTGCCCAGATCGCGATATCGGATCAAAGACTGATGGTCTGCTCTTGTGATCCGATCTTTGAAAATTTTGTCCATTTCCAGGGCCCAGTCAAACCCGTATTGGGGTTCGTTCAGTTTATCCCAAGCCACCATCCCCAGGTTATGGACCATATTCCCGCTGCCGATGATCAAAACACCCTTTCTGCGTAATTCAACCAATTCCTGACCCATCTGGTATTGCCATTCAGGTGATTGGGCATAATCGATACTCAATTGAAGAACCGGAATGTTTGCATCCGGATACATGTGTCGGGCCACCGTCCATGTGCCATGATCCAGGCCCCATTCATGGTCGAGATGAATATCTGTAAGCTGGATATTCTTGACCGTCTCCTTTGCTAATTCTGGATCTCCAGAAGCGGGATACTGAACCTCAAAAAGGGCCTCTGGAAAACCACCAAAATCATGGATGGTCCGAGGTGATGGCATGGCTGTGATAAATGTTCCTTTTGTCAACCAATGAGCGGATATACACAGTACTGCCTTGGGTTGAGGGATATCCCTTCCCAACTTATGCCATTGCCGGGTAAATTCATTGTCCTCAATCCCGTTCATCGGCGAACCATGCCCGATGAAGAGGACTGGCATGAGGTGGTCGTCCTGCTGGAACTGCTCCGTCAGGCGTTGGAACCGGGAAAGCGGAAGGGTCGCCATGGCTGTAAAGATGGATTGGATGAAAGGACGTCTTTGCATATCCTGGTTAAAACAGAAATTACTACCAATTCGTTGTTCAATTGGAAAGTATCCATGCTTATCCTGAATAGAGTATTATAACCTTCACATTTCCGACTTCGCACTTCGCACTTCCCATATCCGACTTTCCCTGCGTCACTTCGTCTCTAAGTCTCTTCCTCCGTTCCGATTTCCGACTTCCAACTTCCGACTTTCAAATAAGGTCCTTCTCCAACAACCCATAAATATGGCTGTCCAGAAACCGCCCGTTGTAGTAATAGTTCTCCCGGAAATGTGCCTCCTTTTGAAAGCCTGCCCGGACTAATAATGTGGAGGAGGCAATATTGTCCACGTTCACATTTGCCTCGATGCGGTGCAACCCCATGTGTTGAAAGGCATAAGGAAGGATGGCTGAAAGCGCCTCACTCATGATTCCTTTTTGCCAATGGGCTGGAAGTAACGCATATCCGATCTCAGCAAAAGCATGTTCCACGTCCATTCGCCAGAAGCCTACATCGCCAAGGAAATCTTTAGATTCTTTGCTGACTATTGCCCACAACAATGCTTTCCCCTCTTCCATACTCTGCACACCCTCTTCGATCTTGGTTCTGACTTCTTCGATCCTCGTGGGAATTGGGCGGTCAAAATAGCGCATGACGTCCAAATTGGTTCGGAGCTCAAATTTCTCCTCGACAAACCGTAGATCCATTCGAGTCAACAATAAGCGCTCCGTTTCCATTTCGGGAAAGGGGACAAAAGCAGAAAGTCGGATATGTTCGGACATGATTTGGTCTTGATCACACAAGATACTGGATCGGAAACATTAGGTTACAGAGAGACAACGTTTGGCTGCTCGCCTGCCGTAGGCACGGTTCAAGGTTCAAGGCGCTGCCTTCCGGCAGGCCAGTTTAAAGTTCAACGTGCCTAGTAACTCGGAATACGTTGAACGTTGAACAAAGGAGCGCAAGCTCCTTGATTGAACGTTGAACCCAGAGGATTCTGTCTGGATCCGGACCCCCCCGAGGACTCGGGGTCGGGGCTTCCGGGCAGCTAAGCTTTACCACGATCCAAAACCCTCTGACAACCCGGAAACCCGGAACAGATCCTCCCCCTCAGGGAGGATCGCAGAAACCAGGAACAATCCTTACAACCCCACTTCCCTCCCCTTAGGATATTTCACCTTGTAGGTAAATCGCAACTCCTGATTCTGCCCCGGTGCCAGATCTAGATTCCAGGTGATAATACCAGACTCCTCATGCAACTTCCCACCATTGCCGATCTCGCTTTTCACCTCGATCTCCTTATCCTGGCTGACAGGAATCTGATCCTGGAGACGGATGTTCACACGGCTGGTTTTGTTGTTCTTGACCTTGATCACCCATGTAAATGTTTCTTCCACCTTGTTCCCAAAGAAGTTCTTAGCGCTCTTGTCTTTTACTTTATCCCGCTGGATAGCGATACCGATATCGGCACCCAATGACACTTGAAGGCTGTCGCCAGCTTGACGAGTGTTGATATACGTCTCACCGATATACGTTTGACCATAGTAGATATTGGCTTTGCCGCTGGTCATGTTCAATTCCTCAAAATCCTGGACCGTCGCCGTCAGGAAAGCCAATGCATTGCGCTTGGGTGCGACGATATACTTGTAATCTGCATCTGTTGTCTTTTTCTCGAGCAGCACTGTGTAGGGTTTGCCATCAGCCGGGATATCAAACTTCTCGTTGAGCGCAAATTCGGTGGTGGTCAGATTTTCAGAACTTTCTCCGAGAGCAATCCCATCGGCCATCACCTGAACACCATCGACATAATATTCTGCCGCTTTATTTCTTGCACCGCGAATATTGGCGGCATCCATCTCCATCGCCTGATAAGCCACAGCTGGTTGTTGAAAATTTACCCACCAAGGGTACAACTCAGGTAATGTATTATTCCTTGATGGATCGCCAGTTGACAAGGTCAGATCCACACCCTGCCAATCTTCACCAGTCCGGTTGTAAACTTCACCCTTGTAGTCGATATCCAATGGCTTATTGATCTCGTCCACCCGGATGTCAAACGTGCTTTGCCAATTGGCATTCGTTGTCAAATAAGTGATCTCCATATCGGCAGTACCGCCAGCTTTAGAAGTCAGACGAACAACAATGGTTCGGGCATTATCCGGACGAAGACGCTGCCGCATTTCGGCTTGTTGCTTCTTTAATTTATCGATCTCCTTTTTAGATTCAACCAGCTGTTCCGAAATGCCGATTTTTTCGGTTTTTATGGCTTTTAATCGGGTACGGAAATACTCGGCCATCTTTTGTAGAGCAAGCACATCCAATCCGGAATGGTCACCACTCACCTTTTTATTAGTCACCAAGAGGGACTCCTCTTCATTCAGGACCTCCATACTGGCCTGATTGGACTTTTGCTCCTTCTCCAGCTTGTCGATCTGTACCTGGAGTTTGTTGTAGGCATCCGGCATGGGCAGTTCTGCAAGGAATTCGCGGGTGGAGGTCACGCTGAGAATGGTAAACCCCTTGCTGACTCTCGCCTGCAGGCTGTTGTCATCAATAAATGGCGAGAGGGCTGGAAACTGCAATTCGACCGGGCCGGCTGGCAGCGTTGTCCGCGCCGTTCGGGTGACTGTCGCACCAGAGCGATACACTTTCACATCCCGGATTGACGAGGGAACTGTAACCGGGTCAATAGCAAACAGACCTTTGCTCAGGAGGATGGTCATCAGAAAAAGGAGAATACGCATAGAAGTCAATTTTTTAATGATTGGATCACCTGTTGGTAGTGCTGGCGATCTTCTTTTGGCTCATCAACGGTCAGGCAGGCCAAATTCGTGTGTACTGGTTCAGTTGAAGATATAAACCCTCAACTGAACACGCCTCTTTTTTGCAAACCGTATCATCAAGATGCACGAATTTACGCCTCTGGTGCATGAGATGGGTGGAATGACCCTATTTGAACCAAAGTAGACCCATCCTCACAAGTCTTCTATCCGGCTATTCAAACAGTCCAATATTCATCTGGCAAGGTGTTTATTGGTTTATTCGTTTATTGGTTTATTTCCTGGTTGACGAACCGCTGTGAAACTCACTTTCCAAGCTCGAACCCAGGATCAGGAAAGGACCCCAATAGGGGGCCCATAACTATAGCAATAAATGTAACGTGAGGTAGGACCCCAGCGGGGTCCCATATCAAACCGGAAATGCCTTTAGGGCACTTCTATTAACCTCCGAAATAGGTCAAGGCTCAATAAAACCAAGCGAGACGAGGCATTTCGAATGAACCTAGCCATAGCTAAGTAATTGAGAAATAATCCCGAGTACTCGGGATATCGCGCAGGTTTTATTGAGTAAAAATCCCATCAGGATTTGCTTGGCCATTGAGTGGGGTTGATAGAGGTGCTCTTTAGACAATTGTGCAATAGTCGATCCTTATCACGAATCAGTAAAGGTGTTTGGAATGAATGAAAAACATTGAAACGGAAAACCCAGGCCTTTAAATTCAAGAAACTAGATATGCATTCCTGCCGTGGCGGGAGGAATGCATATTCCATGTAATTGGTCTGTTGTTTAGATAAACAACACTCGTCACGGGTTGTTTTGTCACCATTTTTGCGATTCCGGCAAAAATGCCGCCAAAACGGAGTGTGGGTTAATCTTAAACCCCGGGTTAAAACCCGGGGCTAATTGACCACGAACTTGGAGGTTTTGTTTGAAGTTTTAGAGATTATCGGAACTATTGTGTCAAGAACTAATTCAACATTCAATGTCATTCACATTGAACGTTAAACAGTCGAGCCACCAGGCTCGCAACTTGAACATTGAACCACCAAGATTTTGCACTTGCATCAATCCCGAAGACAACCAGAAACCAGAAACAAAGGAACTTGGAACAAAGGAACTTGGAACTTGAAACAAAGGAACCAGGAACAAAGGAACCAGGAATCATTTTTCACGTGATTAGTCAATGGAAGAAGTCTAGTCCTCGTCACGGGATGTTTTGCAACCATATGTTTTGGAACAAGTACCTGATTCCTCACCACATAGCCGTACCTTTGCCCTCTTGACCCGCCCACACATGGATAAGCCAAAAAAAACCACGCCGAAAAAAGCCGCTTCTACACCAAAGAAGCCAGCAAAAGCCAGCACGGTCAAACCCAAAGCCGCCACTTCCAAAAAAGAAGATGAAAAGGTAATAAAGGCAGCGGCAGCCAAGAAAGCAGCTCCCGCCAAAACCAAAACCGCGTCCACAAAAAAAACAACAACAGCGAAAAAGCCTGCTGCAAAACCCACCAAAGAAACAGCCACGAAAAAGGCTGCAGGAGCAAAGGCTACACCAGCTAAAGCTGCTGCCAAAGTGACCAAAGCCGCCGCCAAACCCAAAGCAGAGGCGAAGCCGAAGGCTGTTGCCAAACCTAAAACTGCCGCTGCTGCAAAAAAAGCAACTACCGCCAAACCAAAGGCAGTAGCCAAACCAAAAGCGGCACCAGCAGCAAAAAAGGCATCACCTGCTAAGACTGCTGCAAAAAAAGAGACCACAAAAGCTACGGCTCCAAAAAAATCAGACGCTCCCGCTCAGGAAGCACCCAAGGCCCAACGCCCAGCACCCAAGACCACTTCGCATAAAGATTCCCCCTCTGGTCGCACCTTCACAGGGGAGCCCGATTTGCCGACAATAAAATACGACGGACCTTCACGAACACGGAGTGGCAACCAACAAGATGACCGTAGATCCTCCTCTCGTCCGGATCGGAAACCAGCACCCCGCAGAGGAGACGACCGACCGTTCGAAAGGCCAAAACGTGACGATCGCAAACGCGACGATCGGCCGTTCAATGACAGACCACGGGATGACCGCAGAAGAGAAGATCGGCCATTCAAAGACAGACCTCAACGGGATGATCGCAGAAGGGACGACAGACCATTCCAGGACAGACCCCAACGCGACGACCGCAGAAGAGACGACCGACCATTCCAGGACAGACCCCAACGCGACGATCGCAGAAGGGACGACCGACCGTTCCAGGATAGACCCCAACGCGATGACCGCAGAAGGGATGATCGGCCGTTCAATGATAGACCCCAACGCGATGACCGCAGACGGGATGATCGGCCGTTCAATGATAGACCACAACGCGACGACCGCAGAAGGGATGACCGACCATTTGACAGGGACCGTCGTGATGAGCGCCGCCGGGATGAT
>JAHEAU010000211.1 GCA_024642625.1 Lewinellaceae bacterium | reverse complement strand
TGCAATGCAAATTCTTCATGCTGGTCGATATGGATATCATCCGTTTGTCGTTGCTCCATCGCGGTTGAAATCACCCATCAGCCCGTTCACCCCTTTCTCTCTATCCCAGGGGGGGATCCGGTCCACCATCGCTGATTTTGCCTATACAGCAGCCTTGGCCCGCGAAGCAGGTTACGATGGCATTGAAGTGATGGGTTCCGAAGGGTACTTGATCAATCAGTTTACTGTGCCACGAACCAATAAGCGGACGGATGAATGGGGCGGGGATATCCAGAACAGAATCCGTTTTCCAGTGGAAATCATCAAAGCAATACGGAAAATGGTCGGCGATGATTTTCTGATCATTTTTCGATTGTCGATGCTGGATCTGGTTGAAGAGGGGAATACGTGGGACGAAGTAGTGATTCAAGCAAAAGCAGTCCGGGATGCAGGTGTACATGCTATCAATACCGGCATCGGATGGCATGAGGCCCGAGTGCCTACGATTGCTTCAATTGTCCCACGTGGAGCGTATAGCTGGGTCACCAAGCGAATGAAGGAGGAGATTGATATTCCTTTAATTGCTGTTAACCGTATTAATACACCAGAAGTAGCTGAAGCTATTCTGGCTAGAAAGGAAGCCGATATGGTTTCTATGGCCCGGCCTTTATTGGCAGACCCCCACTTGCCTGTAAAAGCTCGACAAGGGCGGTCGAATGTGATCAATACATGTATCGCCTGCAACCAGGCTTGTCTGGATCATATTTTTGAACGCAAGGAAGCCACTTGCCTGGTTAACCCGGCCGCCTGTCGAGAGTCGGAGTTTACGATTCAGAACGCAGTAGTTGGAAAGAAGGTGCTCGTCATCGGAGCCGGGCCGGCAGGAATGGCTGCAGCTCTTGCCGCTGCTGAACGAGGGCATACGGTTCATCTGTATGAGCGGGCCGCAGAATTAGGTGGCCAATTCAACCTGGCTAAAAAAATACCGGGAAAGGCAGATTACGCAGAGACTATTCGATATTATCGGACGAGGTTTGAGGAGACAGGTGTACACGTCCATCTGTCTTCCGATGTCGACGAAAGTGTACTCCTATCTGGTCAATGGCAGGAGGTTATCCTGGCTTCCGGCGTATTACCTCGGCGCCCGAGCATCCCCGGGATAGGCCATGAGAAGGTATTGTACTATGACGAGGTGTTGCGAGGCGTCCGAATTCCAGGACGAAATGTAGTTATCGTCGGTGCTGGCGGTATCGGAGTAGATATGGCCACGTTTCTGACAAGTCGTCTGGAAGATGGGCAAGACTATCTGCAGGAGTGGGGTGTGGATCATGCTTTGGCCAGCAGGGGCGGACTGATCAAGTCATCCCCGCCGAAACCAGAACGAGAAGTCAGCATCTGTTATCGGTCGAGTAAAAAATTTGGTGCTGGACTGGGGAAAACAACAGGCTGGGTTCACCGCATGCACCTGAAAAAAATGGGCGTCAAATCCTTCGGTGATATCACCTATGTCAAAATTGACGATGCTGGATTGCATACAATGATCAAAGGGAAACCTTTTTTATTCCCTGCTGATCATATTGTGATCTGCGCTGGACAAGTCGAGCAAAATGTCCTGACGGAAGCAATCCAGGCACTTGGATTATCCTTTCATTTAGTCGGCGGTGTCCGGATCGCGGGTGAGCTGGATGCCAAGCGAGCAATAGAAGAGGGTACTCGGGTCGGAATGGCAATCTGATTGGAGTCGTAAGCACTGATTTGTCTTTATCCACCAGATTGCTCATAGCGGGCGATGCAGAATTCTAATTTTTCATGTATTTTACTGGGGTGATTCCGTTGCCCAGTTGGACGGATTGCCCCCATTCATCATCCCAAAACGTTGAGTTATGTCCTTCCAGATACGCCGAGTGACCTATTACTACACGATGGTTCGCGACCAACCTGGTGAATCTTTTGTCTTTCTTTCCCAGCTGGCAGATCTGGGTATCAATTTATGGGCATTTACCGCGATACCGGTTGGCCCGGATAAGACTCAATTAACCATTTTTCCCGAGGATAATGGAAAATTTCAACAGGTAACCTTTAATATAGGCCTGACGTTTGATGGGCCGCATCAGGCATTTCTTGTCCAGGGCGATGACGATTTAGGTGCCCTGTCCGCTGTTCACGAAAAGATTTTCAAAGCAAAGGTGAATGTCTTTGCCTCCAGTGGAGTCAGTGATGGGAAGGGTCTTTTTGGGTACATTATATATGTACGACCAGAATCCTTCGAGCGCGCAGCAAAAGCCCTTGGCGTTTAGTTGTTAAGGACAGGTTCAAGTGCAGGGCGACTCTTTTTCCACCGCTTGTGTGTCCAAAGCCAGTCGCCGGGTGCTGACCTGATATCTTCTTCGATCATCGCTGCGTAACGGCGAGTTATTTCTTCTTCAGGAAGGTGATACGGTGCATCTGTCAACAAGTGATATCTTATCCGATAATAGCCAGGCTTTGTGCGCCGCATAGCAGCATACACGACTGGAATGTCCAGTTTTCGCGCAACGACCTCCACCCCAGGGATAAAAGCAGTGTCCACCCCGAGGAAGTTAACCCAATGTGCTTTTTCTTCATTGGAAGGTGATTGGTCTGCGAGAAAGAAGGACACATGTGGCCCGGTTTTTCCAATCTGAGTCAATGCACCAATAGCACCCTTTTGTGGGATGAGTGTCATGCCACCTTTTACTCGATTTTCATGAATGAAGTTACTGATTCGTTTATTTTTGAACGGTTTCCAGATCCCGATCGTAGGGACATTGATTTCTCCCGGAATGGTCAGAGCTACATATTCAAAGTTGCCAAAATGGTTGGCCGCAATGAGAACGGACTCTCCTTGATCAACCTGATCCTGAACAAGTTCTGGGTTTTCGATAGAGCAATGGTTGCGTATTTCTTCGATTGAAGAGGAGTACCCTTTAAATGTTTCCAGAGTGACAGCCGCCAGATTGAGATAACAGGTCCAAGCGACATTATGGTGGTTGTGAACTTCTTCCGGAAGCGCCCTGGCCAGATTGGCAAACACAACCTTTCGTCTATATCGGATGATGTGAAAAAGGATAAACGCGAGCCCTCCGGTTATTAATGGCAGCAGGAACCAGGGTATCAACCTGGTTAAAAAAGAAAGGAAACGGACATGGAGATAGGCCAGCATGGTCAGAGAATGAAGTTTGAAGATACGCTAGACCGAAGGAATTGGCATGCGTGCATATTGCGAATATTCGCTATATTGGAGCTTATCTATTCCCATTCTCTTGGATGCAAATTGGTCAATCAAATTATTTTCTATTTTTTTTATTGTTGCCTGCATCTTTTACTAATTTGAGTTGTCATTGATACGTAAGACAGCTGGAAAGCACTCCGAAAGGAATACGCAGAAGGCAAAGTCCGGTATAATAATTTCTCATTTTTCACACCCTTAAATTCTAGTTTTATGAAAAATCTATTTCTTGTTTTGATCTGTTTTGCTTTCACAGGTGTTGCTCTTCAGGCTCAGACTGATTCGTCTATTCCTGGTGATGCAATTGGTACCTACCAGTTGTTTGGCTCAGATGCCACAGTTATCGTTTCATCAACAGGTATTGTTGGAAACACAGGAGCTAACACTGTATCAGATGGTACAGGTGGTGATGCCACTTCAGGATCAGGTGCTACCACTTCTTCTGATGATGGAACGCCTTCTCCAGCAGTAGGTCTCCACGATGTGCGCAAGACCAAGCAAGGTTGGGGTGGTGTTTATACCACTGAAGAAGGTAAGGACATTTCAGTTATGGTGGAATTAGTTGTAGATGCAAAAGGCCGTCGTGGTATCCTCCTGAAGGATCGCTCCGGATCAATCGTAGCTCGCTACCAGCGTAATTAATCAAAACAGGTGATGCAACGTGATCTGAGATTATCTCAGGGATGTTGAAACCAGAATAAAAGAGGATTCGGTATCGCCGGGTCCTCTTTTTATTTGTTTGATTGAGGTCATCCACTTCGTTGGCAAACGAAAGAAGGAGAATAATTAAATGATCTATTTGCCCTGAAATACCTTCCTCTTCCAAATGAGTTTTCCCTTTTGATCAAAGATAGACATGGTCAGTTCTCGTTCATTTTGCGGTCCGGAGACAGACAGAATCCCGAAGTTCTGCTCATTCACATACGTGCCACTCATTCGAAGCGTATTGCCCTCCTGTTCATTTTTTGTAGATGGGGTTGATGTCAGCGGAGATACCGTCCAATCATAAATATCCACTCCGGAATCAAAGGTCAGTTTGCTCAATTCAGTGTGATGGCGGTCACCACTGATAAAGATGACCCCGGTAATGCCTTCAGCTTCTATTCGGCGAAGTAGCTCCGTTCGTTCTGGCGCATGATGATGTGCAAAGTTTTCAAAAACAGGTGCAGGGTTAAGCACCTGGCCACCGATAGCCACAATTTTAAACGGCGCATTGCTGTAAGTCAGTGATTCGATTAACCAATTCAATTGGTCCTCTCCCAGGATGCTGGGTTCGCATGTTTTGCAGTTATTCGGACTGCGGAACGTTCTATTGTCAAGCAGGAAAAAGTCGATATCCGCCCATTGAAAATAAGTTGTAATCCCGCCCTGTCGATCTAATCCGGAGGTGGGATTGCCCCAGAACAAGTCAAATGCCTCCTTGGTCTTGTCCTTGTGGGTATATGAGCGGTCCGAATCATTTGGACCGAAATCATGATCATCCCAAATGGCATAATGATGTGTATTTGCCAGTAAAGGTTGGAGAACAGGTTGAGACCGCATATGCGTGTATCTGTGGAGGATACCGGTACGGGTAAACCAGTCCACTTCACGTAAATAGATATTGTCTCCCAGCCAGATCATGGCGTCAGGATCCTTTTCCTGAATGGCAGAAAAAATGCCCAAATCCTGCCCATAAGGCGAGCCGGGCCGGTCCACATCAGGCTCGTTGATATAGGTACAACTACCGACAGCCATGGTGAAATCAGCAGCATCTTGACGCCATTGCCATAAGGATTGTGTTTGAAATTCGGTAGGGTAGGGAAGTTCTATGCCGATGCCATTGATGAATACCTGGTACACATAGGTGTTTCCCGGCTGGACCTCGTCCGCGATGAGCTTGGCAACAAATGCCTGCTCACCATCCGTTTTTACTGTCGATGTGGACAAGGCGCGCATGCGCTGCCCCTTCACAGAGTATTCAATCCGCACATCTGCCGACTCTGTTGTCTGAACCCACAACAGCACTTCTTTCATTTCTGAATAGCCGACCATGGGACCGGATTGTAGAAGCGAAGCTTGAGATATGCCATAAAAAGGAAGGCAGAAAAGGTACGATGCCAGGAGCAAAAATCGAATCCGGGACATAAGCTTACAGATTGAGTTGGGAAATGTGGAGTGCAATTTGGGAAAAAATTTCTTGCCGGGACAAAACTTGGAAGAACTGTCACGGACCAGGATCCCATCCATTATCGAGAATGACATTCAGAAGGAATTCCTTGTTCAACTATGCCGGGGTCAGGATCACAATTCCTATATTGGGCTCCTGAAAAAAGACACAGTTATGTCGAAGAATATCCGCACCCTTGAACCGAAAGCCCTTTGGAATCATTTTGCCGATCTGAATGCTGTACCCCGGGCGTCCAAGAAGGAAGAACAGGTCATCGCATTTATGGAAGCATTTGGCAAAGGGCTCGGTCTGCCAACCGTTGTGGATGATGCCGGGAATGTCATCATCAAAAAACCGGCTACCAAAGGATTGGAAGGACGTCCGACCATAGTTCTACAGAGTCATCTGGATATGGTCCATCAGAAGAATGCGGACACAAAGTTCGACTTTGCAAAAGAAGGCATCAAGATGGTCCAGGATGGAGATTGGGTGCATGCAGATGGGACGACCCTGGGTGCCGACAATGGCATTGGCGTAGCATCCATCATGACCCTGTTGAGTTCCTCGGATATTCCGCATCCGCCGTTGGAGGCCTTGTTCACCATCGATGAGGAAACAGGCATGACTGGTGCGATGGCGCTGCAGGGTGGTATGCTTGACGGTAAAATCATGTTGAATCTGGATACTGAAGATGACGATGAATTGACAATTGGTTGCGCAGGAGGCGTTGATGTAACAGCAACTGGCGACTATCCGGCGGAAGATGTCCCGGACGGGATGAGCTCCTTTCGGATTGGAATCAGAGGGTTGACAGGTGGCCATTCGGGAATGGATATCCATAAGGGTAGAGGGAATGCCAACAAACTGATGAA
>JAHEAU010000210.1 GCA_024642625.1 Lewinellaceae bacterium | reverse complement strand
TCAGGGGACAATATGACAAAGCCGAACCATTTTATCTCGAAACCAAAGCGATCCGGGAAAAAGCATATGGCAATGAACATCCGGAATATGCAAAAAGCCTGATTAACCTGGGGATACTGTATGAGACCATGGGCCAATATGAAAAAGTTGAGCCGCTCTACCTCGAGGCCAAAGCCATCCTGGAAAGATCATTAGGCCGGGAGCATCCCAGCTATGCCAGGGTTCTGGAAGAACTGGCCATTTTTTATTTTCATCAGAGAAAATTTGAACATGCGTTACCGCTGGGCCTTGAAGCGCTGTCCATATTTGAAAAAGTATATGGTAAAGAGGATCTCGATTATGCGAACAGCCTGCATAATATGGGGGGGTTTTATTTGGAGATGAACGATTATAAAAGTGCCGAACCGTACTACCTGGAAGCTAAAGCTATAAGGGAAAAAGTATTGGGAACGAGTCATTACGAATACGCCTTGAGTCTGAACAGTTTGGGGAGACTGTATAAGAACATGGGCGATTATAAAAAAGCCGAACCACTCTGCCTGGAAGCCAAGGCCATTCAGGAAAAGGTATTTGGCAGGGAGCATCCCAAATATGCCGACAGGCTGAACAGCCTGGGAGCGTTGTATTGGGAAATGGGTCAATATGATAAAGCCGAGACCTACTATCTGGAATTATCCGCCTTGAATCAAACCCTCATCAGGAAAGCGCTGGACTACCTGTCCGAAGAGGAATTGAATCAATACCTGAATCTGTTTCTTCAACGACGGGACCAAATTCTTTCTTCAAGCCAGGTGTACAATAGTGAACAGCTGACCGCTGCTTGTTTTGACAATAGTCTCTTTTACAAAGGCTTTTTGCTCAATGCTTCGAATCAGCTGAAAAGTCTGGCCACCTCTTCGCCAGTAGCCACCGAAACATACACTCAACTGAAAGACTACGGGCGACAACTGGCCCAGCAGTATTCACGCCTTGCCGCTGACAGGGACAGCAGTCTGATAGCCGACCTCGAAGAGCAATCGAACACCCTCGAAAAAGAACTGACCCGCACTGTGGCCGGCTTTGGTGAGGCCCGCCGACAGGTCAGCTGGCAGGAGGTGCAGGCAACCCTCCAACCAGGTGAAGCGGCCATCGAATTTGTGCATTATCGCTTTTATGAAGATGAATCGACCGACAGCATCATGTATGCGGCGTTGCTTCTGTTACCGGGAGAGGATGCTCCGACTTTCCTTCCCCTTTTTGAGGAACAGGCCCTGGCCAACCTTGTTGAAACGAGCGGCGAACGACGCGTCGATTATATCAACAATCTGTATGCATTCGCGGAGCGTGGGATGGTGTTGGAGTCTACGCCACAAAAGACCTTGTATGAGCTGATCTGGAAGCCCATGGAGCAAGCATTGACGGGGATGAAGACGGTCTATTTTTCGCCCACCGGATTATTGCATCGCATTAATCTGAATGCCATTTCGGTGGATGAAGTCACCAGTCTGGTCGATCACTATACCTTGGTCGAAGTAAACAGTACGCGTCAACTGGTCATCCCGACATCGCCTTACTCATCCGCAAAGGATGCCCTCCTGTTCGGCGGTATCCAATACGAGTTGGATAGTATGGTCATGCTGGCTAATCGTGCTGAATTTTCACATCAAGACCTGGCCAATCGGGGCGAGATATCAATCGCCATTCGTGCCGACGACAAGCTGTCACGCGGAGGCAGTTGGAATGAACTTAAATGGACGGTCAGGGAGGTGGAGTCGATCGATGAGGTGCTGCGGTCTGGAGGGTTTTCAACCACGATTCGAAAAGGCTACGAGGCTTCCGAAGAAACCTTTCGCAGCATCGGTGAAACGGATGATTCTCCTCGGGTGATCCACCTGGCCACGCATGGTTTTTTCTTTCCCGACCCGGAAACCGTGTCGGATGGTGACGACTCGGAGCCGGTGTTTAAACTGAGCGATCATCCGATGATCCGCTCGGGTCTGATCCTCGCAGGAGGCAACCAGGCCTGGCAGAACAAGCCTGTTCCCCCTGGAATGGAAGACGGTATCCTGACCGCCTACGAGATCAGCCAGATGAACCTGGCCAACACGGAGCTGGTCGTACTCTCCGCATGTGAGACGGGCCTGGGCGACATCCAGGGAAATGAAGGAGTGTATGGCCTGCAGCGAGCCTTCAAGATCGCCGGGGCTAAATACCTGATCATGAGCCTCTGGCAGGTATCGGACCGGCAGACCATGGAATTCATGACCACATTTTATCACCACTGGCTGGAAAGTGAAATGACCATTCCCGAGGCTTTTCGCAAGACGCAGCAGGAGATGCGGGACCGGTTTTTTGATGCGTACAACTGGGCGGGATTTGTGCTGGTGGAGTGAGCGGATGATCCAAGGAAGAAAAGCCTGATCAGCCATCAGGCCCGGTATATCATAGGAGAAATTTCCGTGATACCTAAACTATAAGAATATGTTTCAGGAAATCTGAATTACCATATTCTGTATGGTATAGTTATATTTACTCAAAATCAGATTATTCAAATTCCACAAAATGAGATACATATTCATTCTGGTTCTGATATGGGTACCTTTTTGGTTGGGTGCTCAATCGGACAGCATGACTGCAATGGAAACCAGGGTCGACAGTTTATTGAACATCACAAAACAATTACAGGCCAGACAGGAACTGGACAGTGCTTTGGCGATTTGTCGCATGGCGGGAGACATCAGCAGGGATTCTCTTGGAAAGGAATCAGTATCCCATGCCCGGTGTGTCTTCACACAGGGAATCCTGTGCTTTCAAAAAAGGAATTTTCAGGATGCGGAAACATACCTTCAGGATGCCAAGGACATTCAGGCCAAGGTATTGGGTACCGACAATGAAGAATATCTGAAGAGTCTGAACAATTTGGGCATTGTTTACTGGAGCCAGGGTCGGTATGAAGATGTAGAAACATGTTTTCTGGAATTGAAGAACATCCGAAAACGCAAGTATGGGGCTCAGCATCCGGCCTATGCCAGCGCATTGAACAATTTGGGGATCGCCTATTACGGATTGGCCATGTATGAAAAGGCGGAAGTGGAGTATAAAGAATCCCTTCAGATCCTGGCGGACGTGGTCGGGAAAGAAGATCCGGAATATGTGAAAAGTCTGAACAACCTGGCTGAGGTCTATAGAGCGGAGGGAAAATTCAGTGAGGCTGAAAAAGGGAATCTCGAAGCATTGGAGATCCGCCGCCGAACGGTCGGACCGGAAGATCCCCAGTATGCGATCAGTGCAAATAATCTGGGAGCACTCTATTTTTATTTAGCCAATTTCGATGCATCCGAGCGATATTATCTTGAAGCCAAATCCATATGGGAAAAGGACCCAGATCGGTACCTGTCCGAGTATGCCAAGATTTTATTCAATCTGGGGTCCATAGGTTACAAGACAGGTAAGAATAGTCAAGCAAAACAATATTATCAGGAAGCACTTCAAGCCATGGAAAAAGCTCATGAAGAAAATCAGATGAGCTATGCCGAAACGTTGACCAATCTTGCCTTGGTTTATTTGGGAGAGAAGGCGTATGAAGATGCAGAAGCATTGTTGTTGAAAGCGAAGACGTTGCAACAGGGCAAACCTGGTGGTGAGACATCTGCACTTGCCAATACGTTGAATGCCCTTGCAGAAGTGGCCCTGGCCTCTGGACAATCGGACCAGGCCGAATCCTTATATCTCGAATCTCTGGCAATCTGTGAGAAAATCCTTGGCCGGGAATCGACCTACTTCTATAAGGTTTTCGGCTCCCTTGCGTTGTTCTATCGTCAATTGGGCAGTTATGACCAAGCGGAACCATACCTTTTTCAGGTTCGGGATGTTGAGCATGCCATTCTGGATCAAGCTTCGACCTTTTTGTCCGAAAAGGAACTGGATGCCTATTTCCGGAGTTTCTCCCAAAGCCAGGATGAGCTGATTACGTATACTTTGCTCTCAGGTAGTGAAAGCGGTGCCCGAGCTTGTTATGATTCGGGACTATATACCAAAGGATATTTGCTTCAATCGGTCATGCAAACCCGGAAACTCGCATTGGCCAATCCGGAATCTACAGAAAAATACCTTCGTTTGAAAGGGTACACCCGCCGATTGGCGGACCAATATGCCCTTCATGAGACGCAAAGAAACCCCGAATTGGTGGCGGATCTAGAAGCGAAATCCAATGTTCTTGAAAAAGAATTGGTCCAAATGGTGGCCGGATTCGGTGAATCACAACGACAGGTGTCGTGGACTGATGTTCAGGCGAAGTTGCGACCGAGTGAAGCTGCGATCGAGTTTCTCCGGTACAAAGTGGTTTGTGTGCCGGATTGTGGGGACAGTATCGCTTATGCTGCAGTCATTCTTCGACCGGGCATGGAAAGCCCAAAGGTGGTCCCTCTTTTTCAGGAGCCGGAACTCAGTGCCCTGGTGGGCAGCCATGGGGAAGAACGAAAAGCGTTCATCAACGAATTGTACACCCTGTCCTCCAGAGGCCTGGTGGCCGACGGCCCGACTCTCCGTTCGCTGTATGCATTGATTTGGGCACCCATGAACCCGGTTTTGGATGGCGTGCACACGATCTATTATTCCCCGGCCGGATTGCTGCACACCCTGAACCTCGCCGCGATCCCGGTGGATCCCTTCACGACCGTGGCGGATCATTTCCAGCTGGTCCGTCTCAACAGTACGCGTCAGATGGTCATTTCCCCACCACCGGCCGAGTTCTCGCCAGGAGTAATTCTTTACGGCGACATCACCTACGACCTGGACAGCTTGGCGGAAATGGCCTTTGCTTCACAAATGATTCCGGAACAGCTGGCGATGCGGGGCGATGTCTCTTTTCCAGCAGAGAATCGGGGTGGACCAAACGAATCATGGACCCTATTGCCCTATACACGGCTGGAAGTGGATTCCATTGCCCGGATCTTCGACAAACACGGATATCCGGCAGATATACGCGAGAAATTGGCTGCCACCGAGGAAAGTTTTAAGGACCTCAGTATTGGCAGCGGTTCACCGTATTGTATCCATCTGGCCACCCACGGATTTTTCTTTTCTGATCCCCGGGACAGCCAAGGCCCGGGACAACGACAAGATGACTCGGCCTTCAAATCCAGCAATCATCCGCTGATCCGGTCGGGTTTGATCATGGCTGCCGGAAATCGGGCCTGGAACCAAGGGACTCCGGTTGTCGGCCGGGAAGATGGAATCCTAACCGCTTACGAGATCAGCCAGATGGACATCTCTGGTACAGCATTGGTTGTGCTGTCAGCCTGCGAAACAGGATTGGGAGACATTCAGGGGAATGAAGGGGTGTATGGCCTCCAGCGTGCCTTTAAAATTGCCGGAGCAAAATATCTGATCATGAGCCTCTGGCAGGTGCCGGACAGGCAAACCATGTTGTTCATGTCCACCTTTTATCATCATTGGCTGAATGATGTTCCAGCGGCAACTGGCCAGGCATTGGAGGAGCGAATACCGAAAGCCTTTCATGACACCCAAAAGGAGATGCGGGAGAAAGGGTTTGACCCCTACCAGTGGGCGGGGTTTGTGCTGGTGGAGTGAAGCATGAAGGTTAGCCAGGGTTGGAAGCAGGGGATTTCGTAACTTAATAGGGCATTATTCACTGAATTCCCCTCTTGGATATGAAACATTCCTTCATTTTTTTACTGACGCTTTGCAGTTGTTTATTCCTGTCCGCTCAATCTGTGGACAGTCTTACAATCCTGGAAGTGGATAGCCTGATCAAAGTTTCTCATGACTTGATGAATAGTAATTTGCTTGAAAGAGCTCTTGAAGTGAACATAGTTGCCGAAAAAATTACGCTCGAAAAGCTTGGGCGAGAATCTGCGTCGTTTGGAAAATGTTGTAATCTTCGTGGAAGAGCCTATGAATTTGAGAAAGAATATACGAATGCAGAAATATCGTACCTGGAGGCCAAAACGATCTATGAAGTAGAATTGGGCAAAGACAACTTGGAATATGCTTGCGTCATTGTCAACCTGGCTTCACTGTATGACAAAATAGGCCAAGGTGATAAATCAGAGTCGTTTTACAAGGAAGCCAAAGAGATTTTTGAAAAGCGGCTAAAGAACAGAGGCCATCCATCATATTGGCATTGTCTTTATAGAGATGCAATCAGATTCTATAATTTGGCTCAATATGAAAGTGCAGAACCACTTTTTCTAGAAATCAAAAATCTCAAAGCAAGTTTTCTGGGAAAGAACAGCCCTCAATATGCT
>JAHEAU010000209.1 GCA_024642625.1 Lewinellaceae bacterium | reverse complement strand
AGTCCGCTATCTACCGGAGCAACTGAGATCTATTCATTGCATCCGGAATGTTATGATGATGAATTGAGCGAATATCTGATTGCAGATCCAAACCCGTTTGGTTTCCGGAATCTGACATTTACCCGGAGTACGCAATCTTCAAAAGCATTGAATGGCAAAAAAGGATCACATGTGATCATCAGTGCCTCAGGGATGATGAATGCCGGTCGGGTCAAACATCACCTCTTCAACAATATCAGTGATCCGAGGAACACATTTCTGATGGTGGGGTATTGTGCTCCGGGCACACCCGGATGGTCCTTGCGGAATGGCGAAGAGAAAGTGAAAGTATTTGGCGAGTGGAAAGAGATCAAGGCACGGATTGAGGTGATGGATTCCTTTTCAGCTCATGGCGATCGGGATGAAATGCGTGACTTTGTTTCCAACCAGTATCAGGGAGTCAGACAGATGTTTCTGGTGCATGGCAATTATCAAGCTCAACAGGCTTTTGCAGAATCCCTCAAAGAAGATGGGTTCAAGAATATCCTTATTCCCCAATTAGAAGAAAAGGCGACCTTACGTGGCCTTGATTAGAACCAACATAATGATGAAGCACGTATTTTCTAAACTGATTGGATGCTGTATTGCTCTGGCATTACTGTCGAGTTGCACGAAGGATATCCAGACCATCGTCTACAATCCAGAGATAGCAGTTCCTTTGTTTTCGTCCTCTACAACCATTCAAGATTTGTTTGGGGAGAATACGGATACGGCGGAATTAGTTGTCAAGGATGGTCATTTGACATTGATTTATCGTGGTGATATCCTGAAACGAGATGCGACCGAACTGTTTAAGGCAATACCTCCTTTTGGGGGCTTGATGACGGATACGACAATTACAGAACCCTTTACTCTTGAAAATCAGATCCAACTGACCAAAGCCCGATTTACAAAGGGTACAATCAATGTTCAGATCAATTCAAACGTGCCAGAAGATTTGGATTTTGTAATGGAATTTGTTCAAGTGACCAAGAATGGTCAAACGCTGAAAATCCAGACCACAATTGATTACACCGGGACTGTGCCCATTTTTTTGAACCTCCCACCCACAAATATTCAGGGTTATGATATTGCTCTGGCCAACCAGGAAATTACAGTAAGATATACGGCGACAAAAAAATCAGATGGGACTCGTGTAAAGCTACCGGCGGTCATTTTCGCTGTGACGGATGTCGAGTTTTCCTATTTGGAAGGCTATTTCGGTTATGAAATTTTCGATATTCGAAGAGATACCATATCAATGAATATTTTTGATAATCTGCTTCAAGGCAACCTTCAATTTGCAGAGCCCAAAGTGATTCTTTTCGTGGATAACGCGTTCGGTTTTCCCGTACGGTCTCAGGTTAATGTGTTACGTGTTAGCAACGACGTCACTCAACTTGAAGTGGAGAGTATGTTATTAGATGACGGTATAGATTTCCTGTATCCTACACTTTCTGAGGTCGGCCAAGAGAAACGCACTTCAGTGGTATTTGATAAAGACAACTCCAATTTCAAGGATATCCTTAACATCTACCCCAATACGTTGGATTACGATATAGATGCGATATCCAATCCGGATCAAATTCCGAATCTGATTGGGTTTACGACAGATTCTTCCTATTTCAGGATTGGCTTGCAAGTTGAACTCCCGCTCTATGGAAAAGCAAAAGACTTTTCTACCGAGACAGATTATGAGATCGATTTATCGGAATTAGATGAGATCCAGTCAGCCGAATTAAAGCTTGTCGCAGAAAATGAAATTCCCATGGAGGTGATTTTACAGGCTTCATTGTTGGATTACCAAGGGAATGTCCTAACGACTCTGTTGGCGTCAGCTGAACAGATTCTGGCTGCTGCTCCAGTTGATGGAGATGGATATTCAACGGGATCAACCAATAAGACAACCTTTATCCCTGCTGATGGAACCTTGCTTGAATATATGCGAAATGCAAAAAAGATCCGTGTCAATGCGAGCTTTTCAACGGCTGGTCAGGGACAAAAAGATGTCCGAATCAGGGAAACGGATGAAGTGCGGATCCGAATGGGTTTGAAAGCGACATTGGAACAGGAAATTGGTGGATAATTAACGATTGAAATGAAGGACACGATATATAGATTTGGCTCAATAGTGATTGTCTGGTTGTTGGTTCATGTGCCGGGACAGGCTCAAATGATCCAAAGTCTTTGGCATGCCAACCATGTCGGCTACCGGATGCCAGGTACACTTCCAGAAGAAGGTCTGGTTGTCCAACTACCATCAATTGATATTGGATTGTACAATTCGGGTTTTTCCTACAATGACCTGGTAGGATCAACCACGAATGGAGTCACTGAACTGGATATCGACGGCACATTGAACAAGATGGCTGATGAGAATACACTTATGATCCAGGGAGCTATTCAGACATTGGGTGTGGGTTGGAAAATGAAAAATTTGTGGGTCGAAGTTGGCCACAATGTTCGATATGAGAATTTCCTGGATTACCCAAAGGATCTTTTTGGTGTTTTTTTCCAGGGGAATGCTCCCTATATAGGAAAGACGGCCAATTTGGGTCTTAAAGTCAACAGCATGCTCTACAATGAGTTTTATGCAGGTGTGACGGGGAAGATTGGGCCAGTCAGTGTAGGCGGGCGTGTGAAATGGTTGAATGGAGCATTGGCGGCTCGTACTGAACGATCCCAACTCGACCTTTATACCAGTGATGATGTTTATCAATTGACCATCAAAAGCGATTACCTGTTCCATTCGTCACCGGAGCTGGATCTACTCAAAGGGGACAATAGCGATCTCACCCTGGATATGAATAATGTTAATTTTAGCCAGTTGGTTACTCGCAATTCAGGAATTGCATTCGATTTCGGTACAGATGTAGACCTGGGAGAACGACTGACCCTGAGTGGTGCCATCATGGATATCGGGCAGATCAAATGGAAGGATGATGTGATCAGTTATTCTTCTAATAAGAGTATTCAGTATGATGGATTCGAATTCAGTTCACTGTTCACAGACGATTCTCTTTCTTTGGCTGGTGCCCTGGATACGTTGGAAACGTTGCTGGAATTTGAAAAGACTGAAAATGGATCATTTACAACTAGTTTGCCCTGGTCCTTTCAGATTGGGGGTCGATATCGGTTGACAGATCAAATTGGAGTGAGTGCAGTAGTTTTTGGTCAAAAACTCGCTACTCAAACCTATTCTGGTATTTCGTTGGGCGGTCAATTTAAACCTCTTTCTTTCCTGGAAGCCGGCGTATCATACACCATTTATGAGAAGACCTATACCAACGTGGGGTTGAATATATTATTCAAGTTGGGTCCAGTTCGTTTGTATGCGGCTTCAGATAATGTGATTTCCCTCTTTTCTGCCAATGACAATCGGTTTGCCAATGGAAGGGCCGGTGTTCAACTTGCGTTTTAAACAGCAGACGTGATCTGGCGGACATACAATTGTCGCGCCACCTGACCTGAGATCAACAGGGGATTCTCTTCAGCCAAACGCAATCGTAATGATCCGTCATAAGGAAGAACCTCAAGGATTTCAAGGTTTACACCAAGAGCCAGGTTGTTTTGATCCAGATATTGTAAAAACGTTGATGTGTGTTCACGGACACCAACCAGAATGGCTTGTTGCCCAATTTCCAAATCACTCAACAGGATTTGATACCGCATCCGGTACGCACCTGAAGCATCGGGGATCGGATCGCCATGTGGATCAAACTTAGGATTTTTCAGATAGTCATCCAATCGATCGATGAGTGTGTCTGATTGTATATGTTCAAGCTGTTCGGCGATTTCATGGACTTCATCCCAATTATAACCAAGTTTATCTACAAGGAAACACTCCCACAGGCGATGTTTTCGGATTAATTGGGTGGCCCAACGTGCTCCGGCTTTAGTCAGACTGACCCCATGATACCGTTTGTAATCGATCAGGTCTTTCTCTGCCAGTTTTTTCAACATATCCGTTACGGAAGCAGGTCGTGTTTGCATCAAGTCAGCAATGGCACTGGTGCTCACAGGTACACCTTGCCGTTCGGCAATCTTGTAAATGGTTTTCAGATAATCTTCTTCGGCAAGCGTATAAGTCATAGTCTAAATTTAGACGAGGCTAAAGTACGAACCATGTACTAATTAAAACGAAAGGAAAACGGCTCAACCATACGACGTAAACTGCCATTTGGACACGGCAAATTCCTCTTAATCAGTCAGCTTGGCAGGGAAATGTATGATTTCATGGTTGGAATCTATTTTGTGGTGAATCAGGTAGAAACCGAAATCATGACATACGACGAGTTTACAGTAAAAACCCAGGAGGCGATATTAAAGTCTCAACAGATTGCTGGTGGACATGATCAGCAACAGGTGGATACAATACACTTAATCAAAGGGATTTACGAGACCGATGATCAAGTAGTGAAATATCTATTTCAAAAGACGGGAGCCAATCTGAATAACGTTCTCGAAGAGGTAGATCGGCTAATCGAAACTTATCCAAAAGTGGAAGGTGCCGACAAGCAATATCTGACTCCCGATGCGAACAGTGTCCTCCAACAGGCTCGAAAGCTGATGAAGGAGTTTGGTGATGAATATATCTCCATCGAATTGCTCATTATGGGCATCCTGGCGGGGCGTGACAAGGCAGCCCAATTGTTGAAGGATGCCGGATTAACAAAAGAAGCGCTGAAAAAGGCTATTCTCGAATTGCGGAAAGGCAGTAAAGTCACAGATCAGCACAGTGAAAGCACCTACAATTCATTGAACAAGTTTGCAGTCAACCTCAATGAACAGGCAGAAAACGGCAAACTTGATCCGATCATAGGCCGAGACGAAGAGATACGCCGCGTGCTTCACATTCTCTCCCGACGCAAAAAGAACAATCCCATTCTGATAGGTGACCCAGGTGTTGGCAAGACAGCAATAGTTGAGGGTATTGCCTGGCGAATTGTGCGAGGTGATGTCCCCGAAAACCTGAAATCAAAGAAGATCTTTTCACTGGATGTCTCTTCCCTTATCGCTGGCGCAAAATACAAAGGTGAATTTGAGGAAAGGCTCAAGGCTGTCGTCAAAGAGGTTACAGCTGCGGATGGAGAAGTCATCCTCTTCATTGACGAGATACACACCCTCGTAGGTGCAGGTGGTGGGAATGGGGCCATGGATGCGGCAAATATCCTGAAACCGGCTTTAGCACGGGGTGAATTGCGCACAATTGGTGCGACAACCCAGGATGAATACCAGAAGTATTTCGAAAAGGACAAAGCACTGGAACGTCGTTTCCAAACTGTGTTGATCGATGAACCCAGTCTGGAGGACACCATCTCTATACTCCGTGGATTGCAGGAGAGATATGAAGTGTATCACAAGATTGACATCCTGGACGAGGCATTGATTGCAGCAGCGGAATTGTCGCATCGGTACATCGCCAACCGGGCATTACCTGATAAGGCGATCGATCTGATTGACGAAGCTGCAGCCAAGCTGCGTCTGGAGATGAACTCTGTACCCGAAGAAGTCGATGAGCTGGAACGCAAGGTGCGTCAATTGGAGATCGAGCGTGAGGCGATCAAGAAGGAGAAGGACGAGAAGAAGATGGAATCGCTCAACGAGCAGATCGCCGACCTGCAGGAGAAACTGCGTGAGATGCGGGCCCGCTGGCAAAACGAGAAGACACTGGTGGATGAGGTCCAGGCTGGCAAGCAGCAGATCGAAGAACTGGAACAGCAGGCGCAGAAGGCCGAGCGGGAGAGCAATTATGAATTGGTTGCTACCCTGCGCTATGGCAAGATCAAGGAGCAGGAGGCAATCGTCAAAGCAGCAGAAGACAAACTCACAGCACTTGACAAAGACAAACGGCTCACCAACCAGGCCGTGACCAGCAATGATATTGCCGAGGTCGTCAGCCGGTGGACAGGTATTCCCGTCACCCGGATGATGCAGAGTGAAAAAGACAAACTCCTGAGCATGGAGGAGGAGCTTGGGCAGCGGGTCATCGGCCAGCGAGAAGCGGTTACTGCGGTCAGTGATGCCGTTCGCCGCAGCCGGGCCGGCTTGCAGGACCCCAATCGACCTATTGGTTCATTCATTTTCCTGGGACCTACGGGAGTGGGTAAAACCGAATTGGCCAAGGCACTTGCTGAGGTCCTGTTCGATGACGAGCGGGCCATTGTCCGGATCGACATGAGTGAATACATGGAACGTCATGCGGTGAGTCGACTGATCGGTGCGCCTCCGG
>JAHEAU010000208.1 GCA_024642625.1 Lewinellaceae bacterium | reverse complement strand
GATCAAAAGAATTGTGGATCACACCGAATCCGGCCAGGGATGTCATCAAGATCCAAGTGGAATGTGCAGAGACATTGCGGTATCGCATTGTCAGCACGATGGGCCTCCTCATGCAAGAAGGCACGATCCAAACACAACTATCCATTCCTGTCTATTCGTGGCCGGAGGGGATGTATGAAATCCAGTTAATTGACTCATTCGGTCAAACAACAAATCACGCTCGATTTATGGTAGCAAAGTAGTATTTTAGGGGTTGTTTCATACTTTGCAATAGTGTGCCTTTCCAGATGGAAGGGCACTCTTATTTTAATGAACTGCTTGGCTTCGCACAAGGCATATCGATGAAAAAATGGAAGGACTACTATATTGCTAGCAGTTTGCACAAGTATACATTTTAAGGTAAATCTATCAACCCCACTCAATAACCAACCGATTCGCTTCTATCATCTTCCCAAGGAACACCTTTGCGATTTCCGGAGTACTTGGGGGGATTTCTGGATTAAGGCTTCACGTAGTTATTGCTATTCTCCTTAAGCCATCCCTGAAGCCGAAAGAGGCATGCGATTGAAACGTTATTCTTGGACTCCGGAAGGCAAGTCTCACGTTTTGTTTTTTGGCCTTGATCGATTTCGAATAATAATAGAGGTGCCCTTTTTCCTTTCACCTCTATCAAATTCGCCCCCCAAGAAAGAGCCCAAGCCAGGGCCACCGCAATTGACCAATTCTGAAAAACGGGATTTGGACAGCACCAAAATGTCGTGCATTGGTCAGTTTTTCTGATTGTTGAAAATTTAACTTAAAATGGCATGGCAAGGGCTTGACTTCTAACTTAGAATAGAATACATTTGGTGGATAGTTGTCATGTGAGGCTGGAGTAGGACAGCCAGTAATAATTTTCAACATTCGGTATTCACTTTTAATACATCCTATCTGTAATTTACGGTCAAAATTCATCTGATTGACAAAGTCATAGTGTATGTGAATTGGTGAAAGGAAGCTGGTCCATTGATGTTGTTTTTTTCGTTTGGCATCTTGGGATAAATTTGCTGATCCACCGTTTGCTTATGAATGAAGTGACCTGGTTTAGAATTTGGGCATAATAAAAATAAGTCCATCATGAAAACCAATTTAGTCTTCCAGAACAAGAGATTATTAACCAATGTGGTGAAGTCTCTCTCTCTCTCTCTCTGTTGACCTTATTAGTAACAGGGAATCTATTTGCCCAGAAAGCTGACCGGCTTGCTGGTCTGAGCTCCCCAAATCCTGATAATAAGGAGTATGCAGTAAAAGTCTACGCTTATATCCTATGTGATGGAGCCGGAGGTGGCTGCCCTACGATTAGCACAGTTCGCCCTTTCCTGGACAAAGCGTTTACCTATTTCGATGACCATCGTATCCATCCCTATCTTGCATGTGTGGATGTCATAGCAGACAATAGTTATTATCTGGATCCAACATCTATAGCTTCAGATCCGGCTTACCAACATTCTGATGGCCTTACAGTAGTTTTAGTGAACGCTGCTCAAGGTACAGAATCTGGATATACCCCATTATCTGTCCCTCACTTTTTATGGTCCATTTACGACAATCCAAGAACTATAGCTCATGAAATGGGTCATCGTTTTGGTTTGGAACATACTTTTGAATCCACAAATGGTTGGTGTGAGTCTGGTTTGTACAGCAATCTTGCTGAACTTGCGAACGGAAATGAGTGCTCCATAAGGGGGGATTACACTTGTGATACACCGCCAGATGTTACTGTAAGTTTTACGACAAGTGGTAATTGTCTAGGTATTCCAACTTGCAATGACCCAAATGGTAATCCTTACTCTACATATTTTCCGTTATCAAATATTATGAGCTACCACGGCCCTTTGAATAATGATCCATCATGCCCGTTTACCTTTTCATCCGGCCAGGGATTTCGTATGCGAACTGCTCTGAAAAGTCTGGGTACTTTGCCGAATTATGTCAATTACGCCAAAATAATTCGCAATAATGAAAGCGGCGATTTTCAGTTTTACAATGATGCCACTCTGTCTGGTACTAACATCTTTTACGATGACATCTTGATAAATTCAGGAGTGACTGTAACGATTAATGGCACCCTGAAAATGGCAAAAGGAAAGAGGATACGAGTCATGAATGGCGGTGGAAAGCTGGTTGTCAATGGCCAAATCACTTCATTAGATGAGGATATTTGTGATTCCGGAGAAGGCGGTATGTGGCGCGGCATCCGCCTTTTTAGTACTTCTTCAGGATCGATTGATCCATATGGGTCAGAGTGTATCATGAATGGAGCAAAAATTTCCAATGCCCAATATGCCATCGACGCTCCAACTAGTTCTGGATCAATTAAAGGCCCATATGTTAATGCTACAAATACTCTGTTTTTAAATAATGCCATCAGTTTGTTTTCATTTGGTTCGAATGCACCGAATATTACAGGGGGTGGCTTATATTTCACCAATTGCACTTTCGATGTCGATGAAGACTTTTTAGGAGATTATAGTTTTGACTCACATGCGTATCTGGTGGCAGGCATCAATGCCGAGTTCCTTGCATGTGATTTCATGCAGTCATTGATCGCCAAAGAGGATCTTGAAGCTAATCAGGTGGCGTTACACACCAACTCTACTAATGTAACGGTAGACAAGGCAGATGTGCCATGTCTTCCGAATACTCCGTGTTCTTTGCAAGGCACGTATACCAAGTATTCCAAGATTGACAATTTTGGCAGAGGTGTCTATGCGGGGAATGTCGGTGGAATGAAGTCCATTACCATTCGAAATACGTTATTCAAGAACTGCACTATTTCAGGTGTGGATGCTGTCAACATATTAACAGCTGAACTCGTGAATAATAAGGTGGCCATCAGTGCTGAGAATACGACAGGATTTAAAATCCAGCAGACAGCCTTGTACACCATCTCCAACAACGAATTTCAATCAGGACAGGGTGCCCAGGGCGAAACAATTGGCATATCTGTCACAAATGGCGGCTCCATGAACAACCGGGTGTTAAACAACAAGTACACTGGCCTGTACAATGCCAATTATGCCAGAGGAGCTAATGGTGGTGGGTCCACAGGACTGGAATATATCTGTAATCGAAATTACGGTTCCTTACAGAATGACTTTTATGTCTTTAATTCTTCCTCTACTCCTTTGAGGCAAATGCAAGGTACTTCTGAGAAACCTGCCGGCAATGTCTTCAGCGATCCAACCAATCCGGAGGGGCACTTTTATCTGTTATTCAGCGTGGCCGGCAAGATCCAATATAATGCGTTGGATGTGTTTGGGGAAAAGCCGACCAAGATCAATGCTAATAAGGTTGAGGTGATAACGACTACAACCCCAAACGGAACATGTGCAGAAGTCTTCGGCCCCCAGGAAACACCTTGGCCAGGCCAGAATTTTACAGGCAATGAGGATCAGTACTGGTTGTTAAGGAGCGCTTATGACTCACTGACCACATTGATGCAAGGCCAGCTGGATGGTGGATCGACCGGAGCGCTTGTCTATCAAATCGAAAATGCAGTGGCACAAGATACAGGTGCTATTATTGCCCTTCTGGCCACCAACAGCCCATGGGTATCAGCGGAGGTGATCGAGGCATTGTTTCAACGGAATGATTTGTTCACTTCCGATCAAATTGCTCTCGTTTGCAAACAAAATCCGGATGTGCTTTCAGATGCATCCATCTTAGAAATCCTGGCATCCAGCAGTAGTGGTCTGGATTCAATACAGTTGTCAGATATTCGGGAGAGTTCGGGTACAACGTCTGTACGGACCGAATTGGTTTCTGCTCTACATGAGGCCAGGATTAGTTCTGATAAATGTGTGTATCATCTTATCCGTTTGCTCGGTATCTCGCCAACAGGAACGGATTACAGCCTGGCAAGAACCTGGTTGGGCAGATTGGATTATCTGGAGACAGATCTTTCTACTATCTGGACCTATATGGCTGAAGGAAATTGGTCAGGTGCTAAAGCAGTTTGTCAAACGGCATCATCTATCATCTCACAACCAGCTGCGTATGAATGGGCCGAAATGGATGATTTTGTCAGTATCATGGCAGGTGGTCTGTCTGATCTGGATGATTTGTCCAGCCTGGACAGCCTGTCAGAATCAGCCCTGGAGAATTTCGCTACTGAAGTAAAACAAGCCAATCGAGCAACGACAATGGCCCAATCTATTCTCAATACGTATTACGGATATGCGATACCTTATGCATCGTTAAACCAACCACAGGGGCACTCTATTGCCAGGAAGAAACAGGTCGTGAATTCTTTTCCGGTATATGATCTGGCCATCTTCCCGAACCCTGCACAGGGTAGCGTGCGAGTAGTGTTAAGCACGAATGAAACTTGTACACTGCGCTGCGTAGATCAGCATGGAATGGTCAGAATCGAACGACAAAATTATCAGTCAAATGAAGCTGTTGATATCACCCAACTGCCTTCCGGATTGTACTACTTCCAGGCTATCCTGCCAAATGGAGAAGTACATATCGGAAAAGTTGCCGTCCGATAAACAGAACTGGAGTGCCCGGGGGTTTTTCCCCGGGCATTTCTTTTTTATGTTAATTGTGACAGTATTGTTTTTCTTCTTTGATATTCCAAATTCATATGGCCAGCATGGTTTGGATGTCACT
Organism: Lewinellaceae bacterium; assembly: GCA_024642625.1. Taxonomy (GTDB): domain Bacteria; phylum Bacteroidota; class Bacteroidia; order Chitinophagales; family Saprospiraceae; genus JAGNXB01. The sequence continues at coordinate 1,596 of JAHEAU010000208.1, read as the reverse complement.
ATACCCACCGAATATGGCTATGCATTTGTGGGGGCCAGTGTGGTCAACGACAACAATATTATTTATTTCTGCCAGGAATACGATGGGGTGGATTACCTGGATACGAACCTGTTGTATTTGCATTCCAATATTATCACTTTGAACAAGTATACTTCAGAATGGGAAAAAGTCCGCAGTCTCGATACCAACTATTTCTGGCAGTATTTATGGACGGATGTCATTCCATGGAAAGATTCCATGCTGTTGGTTCCATTGGGATCAGAAATATATCCTTACCCCATGTATATGGCATCGGTCAATCTGAACGCCAAAACGGTACAGCCGTTGTTCCAGATGGATTTGACTAAGACCTTTGGCAATCCAATCTCGGTTGCTCGATTTTACAAATCACGCTTTCATGGCTACTACATTTTAGGCCGTCTAGATCAGGCCAAAGGTACGACCATCTGGAAGCTGGATGATTCCCTGAACCTCCAATGGACCCAATTCTATCATCTGTTGTACAGCTCTTTTCATCCTTATGAAGCCGAAAATGGCGATTTGCTGATAGGTGGGCGAAAATTTATCAACAAGGAGGATTGCTGGGTGGATAAGGATGTATGTTGGTCAACGATGTATCTCATTCGGATTGATTCAACGGGCAAGCAGGTTTATTACAAGGAGAATAGCGATGGCATACCTAGGAAAGTATTTGGATGGTATCCGGTCACAGATAGTACCTACCTTTTTTTGGGTGGTAAAGGAAAAATTGATACTCTCTACCCCACAAACTATGTTGAAGTAAATTATCAAAGAGGAGTATCCTTGGTGGATCGAGAATTAAATGAGGTTTCTTATGTCACCATTTTATCTGATACCTTTTACCAAAGTGTTAATGATTATTTCTTCTTTGACTTTCGTCCTGTTAAGAATGGCTCAGGAGTTATTGGGGTGGGTGCTACTTATGAATATGTAGAAGACCCTGTCTGGGGTCCGTATTATGAACACAACACCCATGTTCTTAAAATATCTGAGGCAGGGGATAGTTTATGGCATCGCAAGTACATTCACGCCTCTACAACAGATACGATCTGGGAGTCTAGCTATCCACGCAATCTGACTACCAATGTGGACGGGACCATCACCATCGGGGGTGTCAGTAGTTTTACTACAGTGCCTGAATTTAAAGGGGGGCAGCATATCTGGATTCTTTATTTGGATTCCTTTGGTTGCGTCGTGCCGGGCTGTCAAAATACAACTTCATTGATCGAGCCTCAGCCATTGGATCTGGATGTGCGTGTTTATCCTAATCCAATAAAAAGTGGTCCACTGGCAGTCTATATTGGTGATGAGTCTGACCTGGGAGAAGTGTTCATTTCACTTTATAATTTGCAAGGCAGGGATGTATTGAGTCGCCCATTTCGGCACCATGGAGCCACCACGTATTTGCTCGATCTGCCTCCGCTTTCCTCAGGCCTTTATGTCTTGAAAGTCAGCTCAAAAAACCGATCCTGGAGTGGGAAAGTTGTTATTGAGGAATGAGTTGCTTCGTTCGCCCTTTTTTTAGTGGTGCCCCGATCAGATTCTTCCCCCAAGAAAGAGACCCAGCCACTTCCA
>JAHEAU010000207.1 GCA_024642625.1 Lewinellaceae bacterium | reverse complement strand
CCCGTGTGGAAATACAGGATCAATGGCCGATCTGTTTCGGTATCACCATCGGGGGTGTACACATCCATTTTCAGGTTTTCCTTAATAATGCCCAATGGTGAAGTAGCATAGAGCACGGTCGCATTGGCCCCATAATTGAGGCCAGTTTGCTTGGTGACACTTGTGAATACTTCATCCAGGTAGCGTGTCTGAGCCATTGTCAGCACAGGCAGCAGGAGAAGCAAGAAAGCAAGGGGGTAGAGTTTTTTCATCATACGTTAGTTTAGTAAACCTGTTAAGTAAGTAATTCTATTTTGTATCCAATTCATAGAGGAACGAAATATAAGCCAATCTTCCAATACGCGGTCCGCCATAGGTCTGATAGTTATTATTTTCAAACATTCTTCCTATCCGTTCTAGAGTAGATTTGCCTTCTGGATTGGGATCATTCAGCGGTGTAAAACCAAAGAGATTAGACGCACCGATCTTGAGCGTGGTGCCCCATTTTACATAACGGACATTCCATTGAATATCTACCATATCATAGGTTGGGATTTGACCAGTGAACTGGGGTGAGCCCTCAAACAGGAAACCTTCAACCCATTTGTAATTTAGGCTGTACCCCATCCGGAATCGACGGCTCAAAGGTAAATCACGAGCTGAGAAACTCAGATTGAATTTGTGCTCAGGTGTATTGAACGCAGGAATTATTGGATCGTCGGCCACTGTTTTGAGCAACTTGTTCCAGGAATAATTTCCGGCAACCATATAGTTAGAATGTAGATAATAATTAACCCCGATATTAAATCCATGGGTCTTTACCTGGTTTTGAGAGTTTGCAGAAACTCGATATACCTGAAGTTTACTGAGTGATACCTGGTTATTATTTACTGGAACAGTTAATCCTAGATTATATCCAATGAAATCGTCGTAGATATTGTAGTAATATCCTGCATCCACATAAAATTTCTTGAGGATGGTCGTACGATAGCCAATTTCGAATGTTTTCACTTTTTCAGGACGGATAGGTGGAGCATTAAAATATACGAATTTACTGGGATCAATACCTATAGAATTATTGAGAGCTTCTTGGAAAGATTCGATGGTTATGAGGCTATCAAATCCCATCAAATTGCCGACGAGGAGAGCAGGTCCAACATTCAGACGCAAATATTGATCAGATAGTGTTGGATTGCGTATAGCCGAACTAAAGGACAATCTGAGATAGTTGTCAGTCCATGGACTAATCACAGCAGATAATGCTGGAGTACAAAGCCAATTGAAGTTGATATTTTTATCAAGCCTAAGTGTAGCTGCCAGAATCAGTTTATTTTTTAAAATTCGAAATTCAGTCCCTACATAATGACCAAACTCCTCATTTGTAATTTCATTATAGAAAGAATCAATCGTTCCTCTAACAGGATTATACCTCCTGCCAATGAGTGTGTCAACAAAGATTGTCCCTTCTGAATTCGGTCTGTAAAGGCGGTAGTTACCGCCAGCTGTAATTTTCCAAAAGTCAAAAGGATCCCACTGATACTGACCATGTATATGGTATAGGGCTGATTTGTCAGAAAATTTGGTGCCGCCAGCATCACCGGATTTTGTTCCCCTAATTGAATTAAAATTTTTATAAAAGTCATCGGAACCAGGTTCATAGAAGGGCATGGATTGTACTCCAGGTAGTGTGGATATTCCATTGGCGTATGCCTGTGCAAGAGCATGCCAGGCCAGCATTGTATCCGCATATTGAATAAACCAATTTTCTGCAGCCTTATAATCAAACGTAGATGTGATTTGATTGGTCACCGGATCATACACTGTGATGAGCTCTGGATAACCCAGCTCTTTGGTCATCCGATTGGAGAACTTGCCAATGCTGTTCCAGTAATTACGGTAATCATCTCTGAAAGCAACATTCGGTTTTGCAGCCTCTTGTAATCGAAGCGCAGTAAAATAGGGATCATAGGAATCGCCAGCGTCTTCATTTGTGGCAAAGGCACGAATGAAATACTTGTCTTTTTTCTGGAGTTCAATCCGGTTTTGGAAGAATAAAATATTCTTCAGGCTGAATCGGTTGTCACCCTGGTACACGGTTGTACCAGAACCAAAATTGCCGGATAGAATTAACTCAGGAGAGTCGAAATCCTTCTTGGGGTTTAGGCGAAAATGAATGGCAGCATTCGCCTTCATATTTCGAGTGTTGTAGTCAACTAGATCGACTTCACGATATCCTTTTCGAAAAAAGGCACCCAATGGGTAGAATTTACTCCATTCAGAATCACCGGTATAATCCATAAATGGTCTGTACTCATCCCCATAGACATTGACAGCATCGTAACCTCCGGGATTTGATCTGCCATAGTCTGTCCCACTTACAGGATCGTAATTATTGGCCTCCCAGTCATATGCCTGTAGATAATAAAAGTTGAGTTTGTAGGCTACCCATGGTGTACCACTCTTGGTATTGAATGATTGGGCCCAACGAATAGAAGACTCTAACATTTGTCGTTCACCCACCTTGATCTGTGCACTCAAGCCCTGGAAGAAAAAAGGGCTCTTTGTTTCCATGCTGATCACGCCATTGAATGCATTCGGGCCAAAAAATGCTCCACTGGCACCGGCAACTAATTCTACTTTACGAACATCAAGCTCACTGGAGCCCAAGAAGTTTCCCAAGGAGAAATTGAGCCCTGGTGCCTGGTTGTCCACACCATCGATAATCTGCAATGATCGTACGGGGCTAGTACTGTTAAAGCCACGCATATTCACCACCTTGAAACCAAGACTTGCCGCGGTCAGGTCAACACCTTTCAGTGACCCCAGTCCATCATAAAAGTTGTCCGATGGAGTTTCCTTGATTGCCAGGAGGTCAAGCGCCTCGACTGTTAACGGCGTTTCCTTTTGTTTATCTGTGATTCGGTGGCCCTGAACTTGAACAGATTCAAGGGTGATACCCGATTCTTCCATGGTAATGACCAGACTGGAAGGTAGACTACTCAGAGCAAGAATCTGTTCTTCAAAACCGATGTAATTGACCACAAGTTTCGTGGGGAAGGTCTCCACTTCCAGTCTAAAATTTCCATCAAAATCTGTTACAGTTCCGATCGTCGTTCCTTCAATGACAACGCTGGCTCCGATCAATGATTCTCCATCAAGGGCACTATGGACATGACCTTTGATCTCTTGAGCGGTAAGGTTGAAATTAAGACTGATAAGAAAGAGAAGAAGAAAGGGTAAAGTTCTTGTCATATCGGAAGTTATAAAGCCAAAGTATGATAACATACTTCAGATAAAAGTACTATTCCGATATCAAAATGCGAAAAAAACTTAATACGGCCATGCAAATGACCAGATACCCCAGAATAAATCCCCTTTTCCGGTCTATTCGCAGCCTAAATCCGCCTTGGATAATGGATCATTGACTGGAATGCAATGGCCTGAATGAACACTTGTCGGTTGATAGCGCTCAAGATATGGATCACGTAATCCAAAGGTGAGAAAAGCAACAAGATCGTCCATTTGTTGATCTGTAAGATGCAGAGGCTTGAATTCAGCAGCTAAAGAGGAAGCCAACACATTTGGATTCTCCGGAATCGCCAGATTTTTGTACCGCACGACATCGCGGATAGTTTTTTTACTTGCTCCATGCCCATAATGAGGGCTATCCTTGAGATTGTACAATTGAGGTACTTTAAATTTGTACATGTCTTCCGGTTGCTTAGTAAATCCACCTCTGCCCAGGTTTTCCACACTGTTTTTCGTCGATTTATATGTTCCCTGATGATAGAGGTCAAGCATTCCCAGGCCATAGAACGCCATTGAATTCAGCGCAGGCCCAGTATGACAAGACGTGCAATTTGCATCTCTGAAAAACACAATAGAACCTCTCTTCTCCTTGTCACTCATGCTGTTGTGTTTACCTTTCAACCAATCCTGGAAAGGAGCCTGATTGGCAAGAAGTGTCCGTTCATATGCAGCAATAGCCAATCCGGCATATACGTTGGTGAACAATGTATCATCTGTAACACCGGGAAAGGCAGAATGGAAGAGGTCTACATAGTCGTAGAGTGTAGCCCAATTTTTATTTATACCCATTCGATGTACTTTCAAGCCTGCAATAGCCTGGGTTTCAGTTCCTTCGAACCCGAGTTGATTTGTTGCTTTCGGAGTTCCATATTCCCATTGTGTCTCGGTTCCTACATTCAGGTGAGTACCTCCAAATTGGCCATTCCAGAGAATATTGGTTTGATATGTAATATTCATGGCCGATGGTGTACGAATAGGCTGGACATCAAGATCAACATCATTGTAAGAAGGATCTTTTACGCGTCCTTCACCTGTAATACCGAATCCCATCCCGCCTTCACTAATGCCCTGAGTCTGGCATGCTTGAAATCCTCCGGAAGCAAAATGACAAGATGCGCAGGAATAATTTCCAGTTGCCTGTGGTTTTATCGGGTTAATCGCTAAGGCTGATTCATGATATAACAACTTCCCCAATGCTACTTTCTCTGCTGTCAAGGGATTTTTAGGATCCTGAGGGATATTGGCAAAATCATCGCTTTCTGGCAAAACGAAATAGTTTACTCCCTGTCCGTTGGATGCATTTTCAATTGCAACAAGCAATTCATTATCCAATTCGGAAGAATGGTCATCCTTGGCACATGATGCCATGAACAGAATGACGGCCAAAGGAAAAAGTAGCTTCTGGTACATATGACAGATTATTTAAATGCGTAACGCCAAAAACCTTGCCGCAATCAATGGTTGACTTGATAGTCAATCCTGCCACCTACCCATTCAATAAACGAGAACAGGTTTTTGAACCTGATGACCATCCTGGCTAAAGATTTGCAAAAAATGATAACCAGGTTGTAAACCTGAAATGGGAAGTTCAAAGATACCTGAAACAGGTATATGATTCAATTCTTTCTGTATAATTACACGCCCCATTGCATCTATCCATCGGTATTTTGAAATAGGACTTTGATCTTCAGGCCAATACACGTAAAGTGGGCCAGTCGTTGGATTCGGAAAAACTTTCACCTGATCTTGTATAACAGGAGTTTGAGTCGAAGTCATGATAAATTCACCACGAGCGAGGGCATATTCACCTGGAATCAATCCGTTGATGACAATATCACCTTTGCCATCGGTCGGTAGATAAGTAAGGACTTTGAAATCAGGATGCACCTGCCAAGGTTGAGTTGGTGATGATCGATAGAGCAACACGAGACTATCTTCTTTTGGAGTGGCAATATCCGCGTCCAGAAATGCATTTGCGCTGCTGCCATCGTATGAAAGTCTTCCCTGAGCCTGAAATCCCTCTGGAAAAATACCGGATACGACCCAAAAATTGGAATTGGAAATCTTCATATACGGTTGATCCGTCAGCGGTTCAGGAGCGGTCCACTGATGATCAATGCGAATCAGCGCGCTATCGGCAATCGTCTCCACGACGACTCTGAATTTTACAAAAGGGAAGATATAACTGCCTGTTTTTTTAACGACCTGCTGGTAATCCATACGTGCTTGATTCAACAGGTCACTTTCATTTAATGCGATATGAATCGGTTCAAAAGGTACGGTAATCATATGGGTGCTCATATGACCACCTGCCAGAACCTTCGTTCGATAAACTTCCCAATCTTTACTATAGAACGTGACTTCCAGTGGGACAGCCTGGTGATATTCAGGCGCTGCGCGAAGACCTTGTTCCAAAACGAGTTGAACCTCAACGTCATTCCCAACAGGAGTCGAGGTTTGAGAATAGATTTTAAATGAAGCATATCCTGGATTATAAATCCAGGCGTCAAAAAATGGCTTTGCATCGATTCCACTGGCAAGAGTGACTTGATCCTGATAAGTTTCGGCATCAATCGCACTATACGCAAATGTGGTCAATATTGATTGCTGAGCCACACGGAACAACGAATCACCCAAATAGCCTCTCAAATTGTGAATAACAGAGGCACCTTTCCAATAGCTGTGCCTGCCATAAATGTTTTTAAATGGAATGCCAGATAATGGCAAGTAGTCGCCATCTGCTTGGTGCGCCTGTACAAGCACATTCAGGTGATTACTTTTAACTGTATTTACAAATGCTGCTCTAGAGATTGACCATTCATCGATCAAATGAGCGCAATACTCTGCGTTTCCCTCTTTGATCCACATATCTGTAGGTTCGCGTAAAGTCGTGACGTTGCCCCACCAATGATGGCCCAATTCGTGGGTCATCAACCGAACATCCCCCGCACCATTATTCAAGGCATTATCCGGAAAAGCAACATTCGTCGGGTGCTCCATCGCACCTACAGTGGTCAT
>JAHEAU010000019.1 GCA_024642625.1 Lewinellaceae bacterium | reverse complement strand
CAGCTGATTGGCAACGCTTCGACATTGGCGAAAGAAATGGACAACCGAAAGTTGATGGCCAGTTGCCAATTGACCGAAGCCTGGATCCAATTAGAGCATAATGATGTAACAAAAGCTAAAGAAAACCTCTCTTTAGCTGAAGAGGATGTGTTGCAATGGGAAGATCCAGCAATGCACAGAGAGGTCAAAATTTTGTCAACAAGATTAGTCAGTTCATTGTCTGAACGAAAACAGCTATTTGAATCGTTCATGAAAGATGAACAGGATTTGGAGCTCCAGGCTGAAGCCACGTTTCAATATGCATTATTGTCGAATAATGCAGAGGACCGTCAACTTGCCAAAGCCCGATTTGAACACATGCAATCTATCCAACCAAAAGCAATCATCGGATATCGAATCAATCAATTGAAATGAAGATTAAACTGATATATCTAAACGTCTTCTTGATGTTGACAATAGTCAATCAAGTGTCTGCTCAGGATGGACGATTGGGTAAACCAGATCAGATTTGGCAGATGCCACCGGAATTGAAGGAAATCTCTGCATTGACCTTTGCACCCGATGAGAAATATCTCTTGTGTATCCAGGACGAACAAGGTACAGTCTATGGTTTAGATCCTCAAACTGGTGGACTTTCTACTCAATGGAAAGTGACTGGTAAGGGGGATTATGAAGGGATAGAAATGGTCGATTCGACACTTTATTTGCTTCGTAGTGACGGGATCATTTTTCGAACACAATGGCGAGAAGGGCCAGATTCTACGATTGTACGACTTGATCCTGGATTTCCCGAGGGAACTGATGTAGAAGGCCTTGGATATAATCCAGGAAGGGGATCACTTATGTTGGGGATCAAAGATTTTCAGGAAGATGCTTCTTCTTCTTCAACACTGATTAAGGGATGGGTCTATTGGGATCTCAACAATCCAAAACCAGACAATCAGGTATGTGGAATTTCGCAGTCAGCCTTACGTGAAGGAATTTTGAAGGATACAGACAAGGGAGCAAAAGGTCGATTGATCGAATGGTTGGACCAAGATGAAAAGCGGTTTCCTTTAGGGCCCTCAGGGTTGGCTATTCACCCCGCAACCCAAGAAATATGGATGATCAGTGCGAGGGGAAAACTGCTGCTGGTTTTTAGTCCTGAAGGAAATTTTATCCAATTAATTGCTTTAAATCCATCTATTTTACCCCAACCCGAGGGGATTGTATTTAACAAACGTGGTGATTTATTCATTGCGAGTGAAGGAAAGAAAGGCATCCCGGCTCGGATCGTGGTTTACCGAAACCTGAAATAACCCAACTCTATTCTGAAACAGAAGAGCGGTTGTACCGTTTACCTCAGGGAAGTCCGTATCCTTGGGTCGGAATTCAGATTTGCGGTATTTTTGCAGCCAATTTTTCTTCATGAGTGTTTTAGAACTTCGAGTCCCATCTGTGGGCGAATCCATTACAGAAGTCACCTTATCACAATGGTTAAAGCCAGATGGCAGCTTTGTCAGAATGGATGAATCGCTGTGTGAGTTTGAATCGGATAAAGCAACGCTGGAGTTTCCAGCAGAAGCATCCGGTAAGTTGATCCATGTCGCAAGAGAAGGCGATGATCTGGAAATTGGTGCGTTGATTGCCAAGCTGGATACCAGTGTGACAGAATCAGCATCAACACCAACTGGAACAACATCGAAGATGCCTGCAAAAGAGTCACCTGAGCCCCAAGTTTTAACATCCTCGTCTCATGCAAAGGATCACCCCTCGCCAGCAGCAGCCAAAATGATGCGGGAACAAGGACTGAGTACTTCGGATGTGATCGGTACCGGAAAAGATGGCCGGATCACGCAGCAGGATGTGGCTAAAGCAGATCAGCCCGCTTCGGAATCAGCAAGAATTCCTGACCCTGCGCCGACACCTGTCAAAGCATCTGCTCCTTCATATTTCTCTCGTGGAGAACATCGGGAGAAAATGACACGCATGCGTCGGACAATTGCCAAGCGACTTGTATCTGCCAAGAACAATACGGCCATGCTGACTACTTTCAATGAGGTGGATCTCAGTGAGATATTTGCTTTGCGAAAGAAGCATCAGGATGCATTTGTAAAAAAATACGGGATCAAACTCGGATTTATGTCCCTGTTTGCAAAGGCTTGTGCCCAGGCACTCCTAGATATGCCCGAGGTGAATGCCCGTATCGATGGAGATGATCTCATCTATCATGATTATGCAGATATCTCCATAGCCATTTCGACTCCGACAGGATTAGTTGTTCCACCTGTGCGCAATGTGGAAAGCATGGCGCTTCATGAAATTGAGCTGGCTATTAAAGATTTGGCAGAAAAGGCCCGAACCGGCAAGCTTTCCCTCGAAGAAATGAGTGGAGGGACATTTACCATTACCAATGGTGGCGTATTTGGCTCAATGATGAGTACACCAATTATCAACGAACCACAATCTGCCATCCTGGGTATGCATGCCATTAAAGAGCGTCCAGTCGTTGTCGATGGTCAGATCGTGATCCGACCAATGATGTATCTGGCTATGTCGTATGATCATCGAGTGATTGATGGCAGTTCTTCTGTGACCTTCCTGGTCAAGGTGAAAGAGTTGCTGGAAGATCCGGTCCGCTTTATTTTGGGTATTTAATACTGGCCAATGACTCTTGGTGAACTCTTTACACTTCTTGCTGCCAATCCAATCATTCTGGCAGGATATTACCTTGTCATTCCTTTGACGGCTTTGCTTGCAGGTATTCTTGGCCGAAAAGAAGGGGAAGAGATACCCTGGAATTATCTGTACAGTCTTTTAGTCTATCTGGCAGCTGTTCCAGGCATCTTTGGTATTGTGTTGAGTGTCTATTTCTGGCTGTTTGAAAAACGGAGTATCCTTGAAACAGACATGTATATACAGGTTTTACCAATCATCAGTATGGCGTTGACCTTCTGGCTTATACGGTGGAATATACCGTTGGAAAAGGTCCGTGGTTTTGGCAAATTGGCTGGACTGTTGATGATGATTTTTGTCGTCCTTTTGTTGATGTGGATGATTGAACGGACTCATATCATTGCCTTCACCTATCTGCCATTCTATTGGGTAATCTTGATACTGGTTGTACTACTTGTGGTCTTTCGCTTTGGCTGGTCACGCGCTTTTGAGGGGCGTTAGTTAACCAATTTTGCCTGTTCCAATCCGTACATTAATCGATTGACATCGGAGTCATTCAGGTGAAGAATACCTTTGAGGGTGATGGGCTCTGTGGTATATTTAACGGGCGTCAGAGACTTGACTTCCATGACCGTTTCTGGCCCAGCACCGCCACAAAAGAAGCACATATTATAGGGAAATGCCGAAAAGATAAATTCGGAATGACTGCGGTATCCCTCCACTGGAATAATATATCCCCGGAGGGTAATTTCCTTTCCATCCAGCTTTTTCACTTCGCTTGCAAAAACCGGTACATCAACTTTGAATCCCAGGAGTTCATCATATGTTTTAGTGAATGAAATCTTGGACAAAGTCTTCCAGGTGTTATCCTGTGCAATCAGAGAAGTGTTTGAACTAAAAATAAACAGGCTAAGAAAAAGAGTACAAAACTGAAGCGTTCTCATAGCGATAAAACAAATAAATGAGGTACAAAGTTATGCTTGATTCGTCAATGGGACGTTAATCGATTTCAGGTCAGCCATCTCGGCATGCATCCATGTATCTTTGCCAGTCGTGTTGAAAAAAGTCTACCAATTTGTAGTTGCTGCTCTTCGAGGTGAAGAGCAGGATATTACCAACCTGCCGATCAAGCGGGCTATTCTCCTTTTGTCAATTCCTATGGTCCTGGAGATGGTCATGGAGAGCCTGTTCGCTGTAGTTGATGTGTTCTTTGTTGCTCGATTGGGGATACGTGCTGTAGCCACCGTTGGTCTGACCGAATCCGTTATGATGTTGGTCTATTCATTGGCTATTGGTCTTAGCGCAGCCGCAACAGCTATGGTCGCTCGTCGAATTGGGGAAGGTAATAAGGAAAGCGCAGCAACAGCTGCAGCTCAATCCATCTGGATCGGACTCATTCTGGCAGTCATTTTGGGTATTGCGGGATCAATTGCTTCTCCACAGATTTTAGCTGCCCTGGGGGCTGACGCTCAATTGATCCAGGAAGGTCAGGGTTATACCCGACTCATGTTTGCCGGGAATATAACCATCATGTTATTGTTCTTGTTGAATGCCATTTACAGGGGTGCAGGTGATGCAGCTTTGGCCATGCGTTCGCTTTGGTTGGCCAATGGGATCAATATTATTCTGGATCCATGTTTGATCTTTGGTCTGGGACCTTTTCCAGAAATGGGTATCGAAGGAGCTGCAATTTCGACAATTATTGGACGGGGAGCAGGTGTACTCTATCAGGTGTACCATCTCTTTGGTGGAAAGCACATCATCCGAATGGGCCTTCGACATATGAATTTGGTGAAGGACGTTACATTGCGGTTATTGTCTGTAGGATGGAATGGAGCTGCGCAATATCTCATTGCGTCTGCATCCTGGATTTTCCTGGTTCGGATCATCGCTGACTTTGGACCAAGTGCGCTTGCCGGGTATACGATATCCATACGGGTGATCATATTTACCATTTTGCCGGCCTGGGGAATAGCCAATGCTGCTTCAACGTTAGTCGGTCAGCATCTAGGGGCCAAACAACCCGAACAGGCCGAACAGGCTGCATGGTTGGCCAGTCGTTATACCATGTTTTTCATGTTGATCGTGGCGATTATCTATATTACTATGGCCACGCCGATTATCTCGCTTTTTGACACGACACCAGAAGTGGTGCGTGTTGGTGCCCAGAGTTTGCAGATCATTAGTTTGGGATATATCTTTTTCGCCTATGGTATGGTACTCAGTCAGGCATTCAATGGTGCCGGAGATACCCGGACACCGATGATTCTCAATCTGATCTGCTTTTGGCTAGTAGAGATTCCGTTGGCCTGGTGTCTGGCATCTTTTTTTGAGTGGGGACCAAGGGGTGTATTTATTGCTGTAGCAATATCCGAGAGCCTTGTAGCGGTATTCAGCATAGTCATCTTCAGAAAGGGTTGGTGGAAGGCAACAGTAATCTAGGTTTTCAGCATATTGAACTCGGCTGGTTAGTCATCCCAAATGCAGTAAAACCACGTTTTTTCAATGGAGGACAATAAGATCAACTGAATCAAAGTGCCATAAAATGATGTTGAAAAGATGATTGCCAGGTTCAATGACAAAAGTGAATCAACAAATGGATCGAACCATATTGACTTTATTTTCAAGCATCAGGCAGCGGTCTTCCTCTTTCCTGGTTCTGATAATTGGCGTATTTTTAGAGGATAACGAACACGACATCGTTTGACGGAACGAGAATTGATCGAGGGATGCTTACGTGGGAATCCTCAATGTGAGCGGGCTTTATTCGACCGGTATGCCGGACGGATGATGTCTGTTTGTGTTCGATATGCCAAGGAATATTCTGAGGCTGAGGACATCTTGCAGGAGGGATTTATCAAAGTCTACGCAAACTTGAAAAGTTTTCGGCACGAAGGATCTTTTGAAGGATGGATCCGTAGAATCATGGTGACATCTGCATTGAAGTACTTGAGAAAAGCCAGACCAACACAGGAATTATCTGTAGTTGAAGAGTTTCGGGAAAGCCCGGACTTACCGGATGTCATTTCCCATTTGGGTGAACAGGAGATCATGAAATTGATCTGCAACCTACCTGATGGGTATCGGGCAGTGTTCAACTTGTATGTGATAGAAGGGTATAAACATCAGGAGATTGCCGATATGCTTTCAATTGAGGAGAGTACATCCCGGTCTCAATTAGTTAAAGCACGAAAATGGCTACAAGAAAAAGTACTGGCCATTACTAGAGTAGCATTATAGTACGAAGATGAAGAAACGACAGCACGAACAATTGGACGAGATCCTTCGTCATCGGCTGGAGAGGGTTGAATCTCCTGTCCCTGATGATATGTGGTCTCGTATCCAGGATGCCCGCAAAAACAAGCGGATCCATCCTCTGGGTTGGTACTATTTTAGTACTAGCGCTCTTTTGGTTGCTTCTCTTTCATTCTGGCTAAGCATTGGGTCGTCCTCTGCTGAGCTTGCAGCTAACCTGGACGACACTCAGCTGGTGCACGAAAACAAAGCGTCTAACCAATCAACCACAATAGAATCAACGGATTTCATTGATCCTGTTCAAGAAGAATCTGAGTCACCATTCAAGGATCAACATCAGGAACAACAAACTAATAAATCAGCTTTACCACAAGAGAAGTCTTCACTTCTGGAAGAGCGTATAAATAACAAATCCAGTCATTCTCAAAAAGACCTCCGCCTGCAGGATCAAGCAAATACAATCAAAAATCAATCTGCCAAAAAGGCCAATTCAGCCTCTTCTCTGTTGAAAGAAACGACTGGAGACGCATTAGTTAATGAGATCAATGTCAGAAGTCGATCCGGACATATAGCAGGCAGGGATCAGAACAATGGTCTAACAACTCGAAACGTATTTGAAGGTCCACTAGACCAATTCAAAGAAAGCAGTGATAATCAGCCAGCAATGGAGCTGGATTACCGGTTTGCTTCTGCGGATCAGTTATCACGGAGTGGATATTCGCAAGTTACTTCTGCCAGTACTCGCAAGCTTCCAGGGATGTCGAAAGCGTCGAAGCAAAAGTCTTCTCCATCGTGCTACAGTTTCAATAGCTTCCTCCGCGGACTTTCGGTTGATATCTATATGGCTCCTGAATATGCTTCACGGCAACTTGTTTATAAGGATCCGACGATGGTAGAGTATGCTGAACAGCGCAAGAATGATGAATCCTATGTTTTTGCTTACAGTGCGGGATTTCGGGTGAATGCTCACTTTAAAGGCGGTTTGGCAGTGAGAACGGGACTGGTTTATACCGATATTGCTGAAAAACTTCAGTATCGAGATGAAAATGCACAAGTAACCAAAGTGATCAATGTAACCCTGGATACAATTTATCAAAGTGGGAATATTGTCTATGTATGGGATACGCTTTCAGTGACTGAATACGGGTCTTATAACAAGATTGGCTACAATCGTTACCGTTTCTATGATATCCCATTGATGGTGGGGTATGAAATCGATCGGGGTAATTGGGTAATTCAGTTGAATACGGGTGTTTTGTTCAATATTGCCGCTTCACAACGGGGGGACTTCCTTGATCCTGATCATCAACTGGTCAATTTTGATTCAAATAATGGACAAGGTTATAAAGCATTCCGTACACATGTGGGAAGCAGTCTGTTGATGAGTTTGGGCTTTAATTACGCCTTGCGTCCAAAACTTCACTTATTGGTCGAACCACAACTACGTGTGTGGATGCAACCAATGAATATTCAGTCCTACCCTGTTGACCAGAAATACGTCAATCTCGGCTTGGCCATGGGTATTCGTCAATATTTCTAAACATGATCAGATCGATCATTTTCTGTGTCTTGGGAGGCCTGTTTTTGGCATCTTGCCAGTCCGAAGTAGATGAATTCAATCCGGACTATGTGGTTCCCATTGCAAGAGGAAATATTCTCAACTATTACGATCTCCAGCCTGGAGAAATTGATTCTGTTTTCAATTTGATCGGATCGACTGGCCAGGTAAATCAGGTTCGTTCAACAACAGGTGTTTTGATCGAAATTCCGGATCAGGCATGGATGACTGAAGGCGGGACCATCATTGAAGATGGATATTCATTGCGATGGAAAGAAGTACGTTCAATTGTCGATCAGGTAAACCGACACCTGTCCATGGAAGCGTATGAAGATCAGGTTCGCTCAAATATTGTGTTTCAATTTTCTGCAGAAAAAGAAGGTGAGGAATTGGTCCTTGCCAAAGATATTCTGATTCGATGGCCAGCAGCCAATAGTGTTGCACTGACTATGTATCAGGGAATACGCCCAACTCCCTGGGCCTTTCGCTGGCAGGATGCACTACAGAGCCAGTTAAGCCTTACCAATTGGATCGACCCCGTCAATGGAGCCGGTGTGAATGGTTACCTGATGGCAATTCCTTCAGCTGGTACATGGTGTGCAGGGGAGAAAGTAGAGTTGAATACAGCCGACCCGGAGATTCAGGTACAGATGCCCGATGGATTTGCAGAGAGTAACACAGCTGTCTACTGGTTGGAATCTGGACAATGTTATGCCTTGGACTATCAAGGAGGGGGTGTGTTTCGGATTGAAGATGTCCCTACAGGAAAGACTGGGCGTTTGTTTTGTGTTACGGAAGCAGTCCAGAATAACTTTTATTCGGCATGGTTAGATCTGTCAACTACTGCTGGTGGATACACTTGGAAACCTGTTCCCGAGAAACGATCTCTGAGCCTGGTCCGTCTCATGCTCGAATCTCTTTAAGTTTCAACAACCTTCCTTACAAAAAACCGTTTTACTACCTAAAACCAACCAGGTATGAGCGATGCGGTAAAGACGCCGGTCATGATGTACACCGAGCAGACCCCAAACCCCGAGTCATTGAAATATGTGACAAACCGGATGTTGTATGCTGGAACAGCGGACTTTCGCACTGCTGAATTGGCAGAAGAATGGTCTCCTCTAGCCCAGGAACTGTTTGCCTTACCCTATGTCAAAGGAGTGTATATCTCCAATAATTTTGTCACGGTCACCAAAGAACTCTCCTTTGCCTGGGAAGATATCATGCTTCGATTGAAGGAGTTTCTAAAAGCCTACATCGAAGAGGGAAAGGAAATTATCAAGGAAGGCTTCACTGAAGCCATGGCCGCTATGGTCGAGGAGCGCGGTGCAGACTACGACTATTCCGATGAGGATGCAGCTATCGCTCAAAAGATCGTCGAACTGATCGAAACCTATGTCAAACCGGCTGTCGAAATGGACGGGGGAAACATCGAGTTCAAGGGTTTTCGTGAAGGTGTAGTCAGTGTAATCATGCAAGGCTCCTGCAGTGGATGTCCCTCCTCTACGGTCACACTCAAAGCGGGCATCGAAGGGATGCTGAAACGCATGGTCCCGGAAGTGAGAGAGGTGGTTGCTGAAATGGGGTAAAGGTTTTTTCACCACTCAGTCACTTGGAATTTTATTGTGGTGTAATATAAAGAATGCAAGAGGGCCAAGTTCTACTGAAGTAAAAAGTAGTCCACTAAGAAACTCCTGATTCAAAATTTCTTAGTGAACTAACTCCTTCTTAATACACGCCGCCTTTACCCATTGTCAACTCTTGGTTTTAAGGGTGACAATAATCTAAGTTTCTTAGTGGTAAAACACACTGCCGAACGCACAAAGAAATCCACAAACTTTTTTGCGCCTTTCAACTTCATCATCGAAGTGTCGTAGATCAAGCGTTGAAGACATTTATCCAATCATTAGTTACTTTCCTTTGCGCCCTTACGTGCACCATTTCTCCAAAAACAAATAAATTTTCGCAGCTGGAAATCCAATTTGGTTCCCGCCCTCGTAGATGATGGAAACAAAACAATTCTATCATGAAGCAATTTGCAATTTTCTCCATCCTCTCTGTGGTTCTTCACTTTAGTGCAGTGGCTCAGGGAACAGTAATGGTTGGTGGCGAGGCCATGTATCCAACAAAGGATATTGTGGACAATGCGGCCAACTCAGCGGATCACACAACATTGGTTGAAGCTGTCAAAGCAGCCGGTTTGGTATCCACCCTCAAAGGCAAGGGTCCGTTTACAGTGTTTGCACCGATCAACGATGCATTTGAAAATCTTCCAGAAGGTACAGTCGCTGCTCTCCTCAAGCCGGAGAATAAAGGCACGCTGACCAGTGTGCTGACCTATCATGTTGTGGCAGGGAGATGGGATGCTAAATCCATCAAAAAAGCAATCCAGAAAGGTGGTGGAAAAGCCGTTTTGGCGACGGTTAACGGTGGTTCACTAACAGCGATGATGAATGGTCCGATGAACATTGTATTGTCAGACACCAATGGCATGGTTGCCAATATAACAACTTACGATGTACGTCAATCTAATGGCATCATCCATGTAATCGACCGGGTGTTAATGCCCTGAATCGGTATCTGATTTGAAGTAAAAAAGTGCCTTGAGTGATCGGGGCGCTTTTTCAATTTTGGAATTGACCGAATTACTTTGGCAACAGATTTTTCATCTGCACATAATTGGAGTTATAGGTCTGCCTTCCTGCGCAGGTTAGCCTTGCCTTTTCTTCGTCGATTTTCTTTACTCTGTTGCTCGGATTCGGGTGTGTACTCAGAAATTCCGGAGGGGTGGGTTGACCTTCCATCTTGCGGAAAAAACCTGCTGCACCAGCGGCGTTGTATTCGGTATTACAGAGATATTCAACGGAGGCAATATCGGCTTCCGTCTCGTGCTCGCGACTGAAACTCAGGCCGATGATCCCGATGGCAAGTTTTTGTAATTCTTCTTGTTTTTGGCCAATCAGAATCTGGGCAAAGAGTGATAATCCCATTGCCTTGCTCATCTGCCGAGTGGAGTGACGCAGGTCTGCATGAGCAATTTCATGCCCCAAGACCCCGGCTAATTGATCTTCTGAATCAAGGAACTTGATCAATCCTGTGTAGACATAAATATATCCACCGGGTGCACAAAACGCATTCAGTGTTTTGTCGTCTCGTATGATTTTGACTTCCCAGGGGAACACATGTCTGTAAGTCAGTTGGCCCGCATTCAAGACTTTGGTTGTAATGCCCCGGATGTACTGATAAATCTGTTCATTTCCTTTTTCCGGGAGAATGGGATACTCCGCAGGCTTGCTGTTGATCTCTTTCTGTACCTCCTGGCCGAGCTGGATGTCCTGCTCGATAGGCAGCATATTGAAATTGTTTACGGCGCTCTTAATGCCACTACATTGCCAATTCATCAAAGGCAAGGAGATCAACAAAAGAAGAGAAGCCAGTCGGATAGTCATAATGCGGTTTTATAAGAAGACAACGAGTCGGGCAGATCGCTTCGTACCGGGAAACCACTTTTTGGAAACCTTAACGTGTCAATCAAAAGTAACACCCATACCCAAGGAAATATACTCAGCGGTAATAATATGCGATTTAAGCGTCAAAACACCAAAAACCCTCGAACGAGTCTTTGCAACATAGGGGAGATAATAGCGAAGAGCCAGTTTGTTGTACACCGGAAATGGGATCAGGAAGCCAAAGTTTCCAACATAGGTTCCGGCCTGAATCATCATTGACCAATTACCAAACATGAATTCATCTGCGATGAACACCATTAATCGGCTGGCGGCCCAACGACGGGCATTGTCTCCTTCAAATTCCCAATTGAGTTTGCTGAATGTATAGATCCCCTTGTTGAATTCATATTCCAGCCCTGCATAAAATCGATTGGTTCTGGAGAACTGGTATAAACCAGAAATGCCGCCAATATAGACGGGATACCGGGGACCACCAAAGGCAAAATATTCACGAAATGCAAGATTCATATTTGCGCTGATGCCCCACCTCTTGTTCGGAATATTTGGTTCTCTTGGAGGAAGAAAATCCGATTTATCAAGTGGTTTGGGAATCCATTGTGCACCAATCATACCTCCAACTACATTGATTCCATAGTTTGGTGCTTGCGCCTGACCGTTAGAAAAATGAGTAAAACTGAAGCCACCCGTCAACCACCATTGCGGTGTGATCCGATAATCGGCATGGAAACGAACAGCAGCAGAATTATTCAAGTTGGATCCAATGGCATTGTACAAAGGATTGTGGATTCGATCATAATGCTCTGTCAGCCACGCCAGACCACTTCCAATTTGCGCATATGCTCGCCAGGATTCTCGTTGAAACAAAGGAACATCCACAAAAGGGTAGATGGCAAAAGCATGGCCAAGCTGCATGGAACCCAGATTGAGCCAGATGGCATTGATGCCAAACACCGGATAGTTAGTCCAGGCTTCCCAATCCTTTTTTCCATAGGACCGACGTGTTAATGATACCTCCAAACCAGACGTCACCGGAGGAGGTGTAAATGTCAATTCACTTGAATGTTTCAGGATGGAGCCTGTGTGGTTGGCCAGAGTCAATCCGACACCTTTTCGCACTTGACCTTGAACAGTCAAAGGCAGAGCCAGAGACAAAAAAATCAATACCCAATTACAGAAGGATCTGCGCATCATGAGCCCGGGTAAAGTCCAGGGTTTTGTGAATATCCTCGCTGATTATCCGGTCTTCAGACAGGAAGGGGACATGATTTCGATAGGATTGAACCAGAGGATTCAACATCGGACTGGTAGTAACAGGCTTCCTGAAATCAATAGCTTGCACTGCAGTCATCCATTCAATTGCCAGGACTGTTCTGGTGTTTTCGACAACACGGTACAGTTTAGTGGCGGCATTGGCAGCCATGCTGACATGGTCCTCTTGCCCATTGGAAGATACGATAGAGTCCACAGAAGCCGGCGTACACAGTTGCTTGGACTGGCTGACGATGGAGGCAGCTGTGTACTGGGCGATCATCAGACCAGAGTGCAGTCCGGGTTTATGAACGAGAAAAGGAGGTAGACCCCGTTTGCCGCTCACCAATTGGAAAATGCGTCGTTCGGAAATGCTGCCCAACTCTGCAAGTGCAATGGCGAGAAAATCGAGTGCCAGAGCGATAGGCTGTGCATGAAAGTTGCCACCGGAAAGAATTTCTTCCTGTTCTGGAAAGACGGTTGGATTGTCAGTGACTGCATTGATCTCCCGTTCGATGATTTGATGGACGTATGCCCAAGCATCTCGTGAAGCACCGTGCACCTGGGGGACACATCGGAAGGCATAAGGATCCTGGACGGCAGGTCGGTCCTGTTTCGCCATTGGAGAACCCTCCAGCCATTGCCGAATCCGGGTTGCAGTTTGAATCTGACCGTGTTGCTGACGTAATTGATGCAGATGATCTGCCAGCATGGCCGGTTGACAGAGGTAGGTATCCATCGAAAGAGCTGCGGTAGCATCTGCCCATTCGAGGAGTGCCCGACCTTGTTCGACGGCCCAGGCCCCATAGGCTGTAGAAAATTGGGTGCCATTCAGGAGGGCCAAACCTTCCTTAGCACCCAGTTGGAGTGGCTGAAGTCCCAATTGATCCAGGATAGTCTTTGCAGGAAGTCGGTTGCCTTGATAGTCGGCCTTGCCCTCTCCGAGCAACATCAACGCCAGATGAGCCAGAGGTGATAGATCCCCTGAGGCTCCGAGCGAACCCTGGGTATGAATCACTGGTCGAACACCGGCATTAAACAGGCTGACCATTTGGTGCAACGTATCTGGCCGAACCCCGGAATAGCCCAAAGACAGATTGCGTATCTTAAGCAATTGGATCAAATCATTGATCTCGGCTGGAATTTCTTCACCGGTACCACAGGCATGTGACAGGATCAGATTGCGCTGGAGAGCTTCAATATCTTCAGGTGATATCCGGACATCACAGAGGTCGCCAAACCCAGTATTTATCCCATAATATAATGCATCGGGCACATTGATTAATCGTTCCAGCACCTGTCGTCCGCCCAATACACGATGAAGGGTTTCACTACCCAATCGAATGGGTTCAGGACGTTGGGCCAGGTTAATCAATTGAGTTGGGGTCAGATGCCCGGCATCGATAGCTGCCATATAGTGATTGTCAAAAAGGGGTTTGCAAAACGGTAAAGCTACGGTTTCGTAACAGGACATCGGGATAGAGGACGATGGATTTTCCTGTGATAATGGTATTGAAGTGCCAAGGATTCGGAAATTTGTCGGACAGCTGGAAATGGAAGGAATGAACATCATGTCGTTTATTCCGGTTACAGCTAACCATTGGGCTAAATATACTGTCGGTATGTGTTCATGGTGAATCATTAACTTCATGGTATGAAAAAGGCAGAAAGCCCTTTGACTGGACGGCTGGTTTCCGAACCACCAGGTGCCGCTGAATCTCGCAAGACCGATCATATTGAGTTGGCCTTTCGTTCGCAGGTGGCTGCCGGGGAACTGGATCGTCGGTTCTTTTATGAACCTCTCTTCAGCGCACATCCGGAGGAAGGAAGTCTGTCCGCCATACCATTTCTGAACCGAACCTTGCGCACACCGATCTGGGTCTCCAGTATGACAGGTGGAGCACAATGGGCTAATCGGATCAACACTCGTCTTGCAAATGCCTGTCGCGAATTCGGAATGGGTATGGGACTGGGCTCTTGCAGAGCTCTACTTACAAGCAATGAGCATCTGGCTGATTTTGCCATGCGCTCGTTGATTGGTCCGGACCTGCCATTATTTGCCAACCTTGGGATTGCTCAGCTGGAGACGATGATCGAGGAGGGTCAGTTGGATCTGGTAGATGAGATGATCAAACGCTTGGAAGCGGATGGGTTGATCATCCATCTCAATCCACTTCAGGAGTGGTTTCAGCCCGAAGGAGACCGCTTTCAGCAACCACCACTGCGCACCATCCAGCGTTTTTTAGACCATGCAGGTTATCCGGTGATCGTCAAAGAGGTTGGCCAAGGCATGGGATATAACAGCCTCAAAACTCTGCTCCAGCTACCTCTTGCAGCTGTTGATCTGGCGGCAGCAGGGGGCACTAACTTTGCTCAATTAGAAAATCTTCGTCGCTCAGACGATGTTCGTGAACAATGGGCACCAATGACCCGAATCGGTCATACTGCAGAAGAGATGGTCGAATGGATCAATCAAATCGCCGAAGAGAAAAAGGGTCAGCTTCACTGTCAACAGATCATCATTTCAGGCGGCGTTCGCGACTTTTTGGACGGATATTACCTGACCGGAAAATGTAGGATTCCGTCGATTTATGGTCAGGCATCAGCTTTATTGCGGGTAGCACAAGAGGGTGAGGATGCGCTTCATACCTACCTTCATGCACAGATCCGCGGCTTGGAAATGGCCGCAGCTTATTTGCGAATTAAAGAAGTTGGAAAACCATGAGCAAGGCCCCAAAGCAACCCATCGCCGGGTTTTCCAAACTGTCCAAAGTGGGCAAGATCAAGTGGATTGTAGAGAATTTTTTTCGTGATCCGGAAAATGTCATGAAAGAACTGACGGGGTATTGGCATCACAACGAAGATCAGCAAAAGGTCCTGGACGGGTTTAGTGAGAACACCATCAGTAATTTTCTCCTGCCCTATGGGGTGGCACCTAACGTAATGATCAATGGTCAGTATTACTGCGTGCCCATGGTCATTGAAGAGAGTTCCGTAGTAGCTGCTGCTTCCAGTGCAGCAAAATTCTGGATGGATCGGGGAGGGTTTCAGGCCCGGGTCATCAGTATGATCAAAAAGGGTCAGGTCCATTTTATCTGGAATGGTCCGCACCAGAAGTTGATCGACCTGTTTCCAGCTCTGAAGCTGGCTTTGTACGAGGATGTCAAGATCCACACAGCCAATATGGAGCAGCGGGGCGGTGGAATCACCCGAATCGAATTGCTTTCGATGCCAGAGGTGGAACAGGGCTATTATCAGTTGGATGTTGATCTGGAGACCTGTGATTCCATGGGCGCCAACTTCATCAATACCGTCCTGGAGTCCTTTGCACAAACGTTGATCCGGTTGATCGAAACCGACCCGGCATTTACACCCGTGGAACGACAGATCCAGGTGATCATGTCCATCCTTTCAAACTATACGCCAGACTGCTTGGTTCGGGCAGAAGTAATCTGTCCAATAGCCGATTTGGGGACTTTCGCAGATGGGCTTACCGCTGAGGAATTTGCTGACAAGTTTGCTTTGGCAGTCCGTATTGCACGACATGATCCCTATCGGGCAACGACACACAACAAGGGTATTTTCAATGGTATTGACGCCGTAGTGATCGCCACTGGTAATGATTTCCGGGCTGTAGAGGCTTGTGGCCATGCTTATGCAGCCAGGGATGGTCAATACCGGAGTCTCAGTGATTGTGAAATGAAAGATGGTGTCTTCCGGTTCTGGTTGGATATTCCACTCTCCCTCGGCACAGTAGGTGGTTTGACCACACTGCATCCAATGGCCAAACGATCGCTGGAGCTGTTGGGTGAACCAACAGCCAGAGAATTGATGGAAATTGTCGCATCGGTTGGGCTTGCTCAGAATTTTGCAGCCTTGCGTTCGCTGGTCACGACTGGCATTCAACAGGGCCATATGAAAATGCATCTGATGAATATCCTGGTCAATATGGATGCTTCCGAGCCCGAAAAGGATTTGGTACAAGTTCATTTTTCAGATAAAGTGGTGACTTATCAAGGGGTGAGAGAATATTTGGAGAAGATTCGCACCCAACCTGCTACCTTCGCGGTCAAACCGTGAAACACCTTCTATCTTGTCAAACCTGAACATATACGGACATGGAAAACTGCTGATCACCGGAGAGTATCTGGTGATGGAAGGAGCAGAAGCATTAGCTGTACCTCTGCAACTAGGTCAGCGTTTTTCTGTTAAGAGTGCTCGAGGTGCAGATTTGCACTGGACCAGTTTGCGTCCGGATGGATCGACATGGTTTCAAGGTCTATTTTCCCTCCTGGATTTTACAGCTCAGGAGAGCACAGATGATGCGATAGCAGACCGATTGACTGATATTCTAACGGCTGTGACCCGACAGAACCCTGATTTTCTTGCCGATTGGAAGGGTCAGAAAGTTGAGTCAAAACTGGAGTTTGATCCGGCATGGGGAATGGGTTCGAGTTCGACATTGATCCATGCTGTTGCAGAATGGGGAGAAGTGGATGCCTGGACGTTGTACGAACAAACGTTTGGTGGTTCGGGATATGATCTGGCTTGTGCCATTGCGGATGGTCCCATCATATACAAATCGACTGAAGAAGAGATTCATATGACCCCTGTTGGCCTGGATTGGCCGTTTCGGGATCAATTGTTCCTGGTGTATTCCGGACAAAAGACGAGCTCTCAAGCTGCTGTCGAAAAGCATGCTGATCAATTGAAAAAGGCGGGAAAAGAGGTTGAAGCCATTTCGGCGATTACTCAAAACGTAGCTGACGCAGAAAGCCTGGAAGAGTTTGCCGGACTGCTCACAGAACACAATGACCGGTTGAGCAAACTACTTGGTGAGGTGGCCAATCCATGGGCACCAGAGTTCCCGGGTCTGATCAAACCTTTGGGTGCATGGGGTGGCGACTTTTTTCTTGCAGCCTCGCCTGAAGATCCAAAAGACATTAAAAAGTGGTTGTCGAACAAGGGATTCAACACCCATTTCGCTTGGAAAGACCTGGTCCTCGAAGAAGAGTGAACCGCAGCGTGGACAACAATTCTCAGCGTGGACTCATTTTATTCTTGACCCTTTTTTCTTTCTGGATTCTGAATATCCTGATTTATGCCTGTTACCTGGTACACTGCCCCTATTACACGAATTGAGGAAGCGACACCCCGGGTCCGCCGAATGTGGTTGACTTTACCCGATGAATCACCTGCATTTGATTTTCAAGCCGGACAGTTCCTTACGATGGATTTGCCCATCGGTGAAAAACGGCTGCAGCGGTGGCGGAGTTATTCCATTGCAAGTGCCCCAACTGGAGGACGAGAAATTGAGTTGTGTATCGTCAAAATGGCGGGTGGTTTAGCGACTGAATACCTGTTTGAGAAGGTTGAAATAGGCACTGAGATCAAGTTCAAGGGACCAGATGGATCGTTTGTTTTACCTGAGGTCATCGATCAGGACTTGATCATGGTTTGTACAGGTACGGGCGTAGCCCCATTTCGCAGTATGTTGCTGTACTTGGACAATAATGGATGGACAAACCACAACATCCACCTCATTTTTGGATCCAGGACGAGAGAAGATCTTCTCTATGCAGATGAGTTTTTGGCTTTAGCCAACCGCCGACCCAATTTTCGGTTTACGGCTACGCTTTCACGGATTACGGATGATCCAACGGAGTCCTGGATTAAGAAGGGATACGTGCATTGTGGCTATGAAGAGGACTATTCGACTGTCGTCAAAGACCGAAAGTTCTTGTTATGTGGATGGACCAATATGATCGATACAGCCGTCGAAAAACTGATTATCGAGATGGGCTACGGCCGGGATCAGGTGGGGTATGAACTTTATGGGTGATCAACTCACCGGTTATACGTCTTCCCGCAATTCCCAATAATTCTGATTTTCGACCTCTTCCAGGATCTGAATATAGTTCATGTAACGCAGCTGGTGGATCACTCCGGATTCAACCGCTTCCTTGACTGCACATCCGGGTTCGTTGCGATGGGTACAATCCCCAAACCGGCAGCCATCGCTCGCGGCAAAGATCTCCCGAAAATTGTGGCTGACATCCTGCACAGTCAGATGATTGAATGACAGGGTTTTAATACCGGGTGTATCGATGATTTCACCGCCGAATGTCAGAGGATACATTTCGGCAAATGTGGTGGTATGTTGTCCTTTGCCGGTATAATCCGAGATTTCTGTTGTGCGGAGCTCGATTCCCGGTTGCAGGGCATTGATGAGGGTTGATTTTCCCACACCACTTTGCCCACTGATCAGGCTGCGCTTATCCTTAAGATGCTCTTTCAGCTCCTCCAGACCGGTATTGTCCAGGGCAGAGCAGGCAAGAACGGTATAACCTAGCGGTTCATAGATCATCCCCAAGCCACCCAGGATATCCAGGGCATCTTCATCGTAGAGGTCGGCCTTGTTGCAGACGATGATGGTTGGAATTTCATATGGCTCTGTCATCAACAGGTAGCGGTCGATAAACCCCTGTTTGATATTGGGTTCAATGATGGTGACGACAAGTACTGCCTGTTCGATATTGGCAGCCAGGAAGTGGACCTGGTGTTTTTGACGTGGACTTTGGCGGACGACATAGTTGGTCCGTGGCATGATCCTTCGGATCATCCCATAACCGTCTGGTTCGCGACTCACCTGGACTACATCGCCAACGGCTACAGGGTTGGTCAGCTTGTAATTGCCCAGACGATGTTTACCCGTGATGCGGCAAGAAATGACTTCTTGCTCATCGTGCAGGAGGACCTGATACCAGCTCCCTGTCGATTTCATAACGGTTCCCTCGAGGTGCTGCATGGCCTATGGACGATAAATGGAAAGACAGGGCGTATAACCTCCGGTTGGATGGAGGGTGCGGATCAGTCTGTACGGAAAGATACACTCTGCAAGCCTCATTATCCAGCGAGATGAAGTGAACTATGAACTGCCTGAACCATGGCAGGTAGGATGGATGCATCCTGTTCAGCGGCGGTCCCAATGACGATGACATCTGCTCCGGCTCTTGCTGCCGTCGCCGCCTGGTCTGGTGAACGTATTCCGCCACCAACAAGGATGGGGAGTTCGCTCGCTTTTTTCACCTTGCGGATCATATCTGATGGAACGGGATGTGCCGCACCTGAACCTGTATCCAGATAGAGCAATTGCATACCCAGGTATTTTCCGGCCAAAGCTGTGGCAACAGCAATCTCGGGCTTGTTTGCTGGCAAGGGGGCTGTTTGGCTAATGTAACTGGCTGTAGTCGGTGTTCCTCCATCCACAAGCAAATAGCCTGTGGGGATGACTTCCAGGTTCAATTGATGGATCAGTGGTGCCGCCTGAACATGTTGTCCAATCAGGAGTTCCGGATTCCGGCCGGAGATCAAGGATAAAAACAACAGGGCATCGGCATCCTCACTGATTTGCCAGGCTGACCCCGGAAAGAGGATCACTGGACGATCTGTTTCCTCCTTGACCATGTGCACAGCTTCCTGGAATGTATCCCGAGTTAGCAGGCTGCCACCAACAAGGAAATAGTCCACGTGTGCATGGTCAGCTGACCGGACTCGTTCAGCCAGTTGATCTATCCGTTGTTTATCCGGATCGATCAATACCGCCAGCTTCTTTTCGCCAAAACGGGCATCCTGAATCAATTTCTGGTAAACCATCACGATCAAAGATAGAAAGAGTGACGCATCAGGGAGCAGTTCGATCGGGACCTGCCCGGTCATGACACAAAACAGGAAAGAGCCCTATCTTTCCTGATCATTCCACCCTCCGGATCAAAATCGAGTTTATGAAACAAGTGTACGTTGCCATCCTGATGGTCGTTGCCCAAATGCTCTGGGCACAGACACCGGTCAACATTGCGTTTAACCAACCTGCGACACAATCAACAACAGCGAACGACGGAGAGGCTGCACGGGCAGTGGATGGCGTTACCGATGGTGCCTGGGCTAATGGCTCGGTCACCCATACCGAATCAACCTTGCAGCCATGGTGGGAGGTGGATCTGGGCAGTGTCCAGCAGATCGGTGGCATCAGTCTGTGGAACCGGACGGATTGCTGCAAAAACAGGTTGAGTAACTACTATGTCTTTATCAGTGACACCCCATTCGCGTCCGACGATCCGTCTGTCCTTGTTGGAGAACCCGGAGTTTTTAACATGTTGGAGACAGGATTCCCGGATCCGGACCACACCCTGATCATCAACCAAAGCGGACGATATATTCGCGTTCAGCTGAAAGGTACGAATGTCCTTTCTCTCGCTGAAGTGGAGGTTTGGCAACATCCGAATGGCGATTTTCAGACGATTGTCTTTCCCGCCATTTCAAAGAAACTGTCGACTTCCGGAGGGGTGAGTTTGATGGCGACTGCGAGTTCAGGATTGCCGGTTTCCTTCAGTTTGATCAGTGGCCCAGCTACATTAAATGGAGATCAATTGACGTTCACTGGTGAAGGTGGAATGGTCACAATCAGAGCAGAACAGCCAGGAGATGGCAGTTTTGGGGCGGCCAATGCTGTGGAACGAAGCTTTTTGGTGGTCAATCCTGCTGACCACCAGCCGCAAGTTGATATTCGGACTCCTGGACCGACGATCCCTGTTGTGATGCAACAGTTAGGATGGTATGAGATCAGTGCCCGTGTTACTGTTGAACATCCTGAATTGCTGTCTGTCGATGGTGTCATCTTTACTGTTGATGGAATGAATATTCCTGCATCAGGTAAAAACGGGTATTATCGGGCCCTTTGGAAACCGGACCAGTTTGGCGCACACCAGGTGAAGGCGACAGCAACAATTACGGGTGGAAATATGGCTAGCCAGAACCGGTTTTTTGATGTAACAGAAACTGGTAATGCTCAGACCATACCATCCTTTGATAAGGGTCAGATTTTCAATGGTGGACCGTACACCTATTATGGTACGTATGAATTGCCTTCATTTGTCGGAGGATACAGTCAGATTCTGGGACATTTGTCGATCACCTGCCCCCCGGGTGGGTGTGATCCATGGGACCGGATTGCACAAATTTCCATACGGGGCCGAGATGGCGAATGGTATGAAATCCTGCGATACATCACGCCATACGGTGTCGCTTGTAATCACACCATCGACCTTACCCGTTTTGCAGATCTGTTGCAGGGCATGGTTGAAATGAAGATGGATCTGGTCACCTATGCCAATGGTTGGGAGTTCAGCCTGGATTTGGAATTCAAACCAGGGGAGGTCATTTTCCCCTACTCCCGCGTGGAGAAATTGTGGAACGGAACGTTTCCATTTGGCGATCCAAAAAACCTTCAGCCTTTGGATACTTTTCATATTCAGTTCAGCCCGCAAGCCCAGGAGGCAGAGCTTTTTGTGGTGAATACCGGACACGGATGGGGTGAAAACAACAGTTCCAATGCGGCCGAATTTTATGAGGCAAACCATGTGTTAAAGATCGATGGACAGGGTGCTTTTGCGCAAAAATTGTGGACCGTTTGCAATCCCAATCCGGATGGGTGTACCGATCAGAAAGGCAACTGGCAATCAAGTCGAGCCGGATGGTGTCCAGGGGCAATCAGTCCGGGATACACGTACAATATGTCCGGTTGGATCCTGGATGAACAGGTCGATCTGTCCTACATTTTTGCCAATTATGTCGATGCCTGCCACCCCAATAACCCAGGCTGTATAAGCGGTATAACATGTCCGAATTGCAAGGACGGGTTTAATCCCCATTATGTCATTGCCTCCTATCTGATCACGTACGGGCTGGAGCCTGTGCAGCCCAGTGGTATCGAAACGGCCATTGCAGGGCCGGGTCTCGGCCACTTGAGCGATCTGGGGATGCGTCTTTCTCCAAATCCATCTGCCGGGCAGGGTGTGCTTGCATTAGGCCGCGACCTGCGTGGTCCGGTACACATTCGGATCATGGATCTGCAAGGCAGGACTATTACTGAACAATGGGCAAATGAAGTCAAAGCGGGAATGGTGATCCCGATTGATGCCGGAAACCAGGTTTCAGGACCGGTGTGGGTGGTTGTTCAGACACCAGAGGGTATTTATTCTGAACGGTGGATTATACAGTAGGAGCGCTCACTTGAAATCTTACTTCTCAAGCAGCCAGGTTGTGCAAAGTAACCCTCATTAAGCCTAGTCGATAATTGAAGATTAAGCTTCCGATTGTAAAGGTTTTGGGCTTTCGGTTTTGGGTGTTGGGTCGTGAAATGAAGATCTTTCGCCAATAGTTCAGATTATGGTCGCATGATTTCCCTCTTTTATATTCATGTCCGGGTATTATACAACCCCTCCCGGGTTGCATCCGGGGCTATTCAAGTTAAACCCCTCTGTGGTTCTAAGTATGATTGCAATAGTGGTTAGTCTATTTAAAAGGGAAAACTTATCCGAATCAACGGATATCCAAATGTTGTTTTTTTCAATAGTTTGACCAACGTTTGAGGATATCAAGCACCAAGGGTTGGAAAGGAAGGATTGTTCTTAGCAACGGCAATTAACACACAAAAACCTTTAAAATGACTTGCTGAATATCAGGAGAATCAATTCCCCGGGTTGACCTCCTCAGGCGGTTTATTCTTCCAAATGCTGTCAAGAAATCCAGGGCTACTTCTGGTTCGATAAAGTGAGGGGATTTATTCTCCTTGACTCCTCGACCCCTCCCCACCAAACTCCTCACTCAAGGCATCGCATTGACATTTGTTGAAATCATCCGCTCTTCCAGGGCCAGACGTTCCAGTGAAATTTGTCCCCTCAAATATTTTTCAACGACTAAACTGCCGATTGGGGCTGCAAAATCACCTCCCCACCCTGCATTTTCAATGTAAACAGCAATGGCGATCCGGGGATTGTTTCGGGGTGCAAAGCCAAAGAATACACTGTGATCCTTTCCGTGTGGGTTCTGTGATGTTCCGGTTTTACCACAGAATGGAATGCCGGGAATATTGGAGGCATGTGCCGTGCCATATTGCATCACTTGTTCGAGTCCGGCTACGATGGGTTCAAAGTGTTTTGAGTCCACAGGTACAACGATCTTTTGCGAATATTGAGGATCAATCAAGGTTGTATCGTGAAGGTATTTCCTGACTAAATGGGGAATATAATAATACCCTCGATTTGCGATAATGGCTGCCAGATTGGCCATTTGAAGTGTAGTTAATTGCAACTCGCCCTGACCGACACCAATATTCATGATAGTCGGTGAATACCATTTCCTGTTCTTATACAATCGATCGTAATATGCTGGATCCGGTGTGAAACCTCCTTTCTCACCTTTCATTTCCAAACCCAATGGATGACCAAGTCCAAATGCAGACAAATAGGTGTTGAAATTATCAAGACCCAATTTGACGTTGGCCGGGCCATATTTATCCAGAATTTCCCGAGTCAGCGTGAAAAAATAGGTGTTACAAGATACAGTGAGGGCCGCCTGGATATTGGCGTTAGGCCAATGATGGTGGCATCCCCACGATTCGTCTTTGTAGTAATATGCACCTGTGCAGGGGATCTTTCGACGTGGATAGGTCAAGCCTTCCTGCAAAGCGATTAACCCGACGATGGTTTTAAAAATGGATCCTGGAGGATATTTTGCCATTATACTGCGATCAAAAAAGGGCTTTAGACTATCCTGGTCAAGTTGTAGAAATGCTTTCCCTCGCCCTTGATTGATGGTCAGTAAGTTGGGGTCGTAATATGGG
This sequence comes from Lewinellaceae bacterium, assembly GCA_024642625.1. Classification (GTDB taxonomy): domain Bacteria; phylum Bacteroidota; class Bacteroidia; order Chitinophagales; family Saprospiraceae; genus JAGNXB01. The sequence goes on along the minus strand of JAHEAU010000019.1, from coordinate 897 downwards.
GATGAGACCATCGCTAAAATTTCGCCTGTCGACGGCTCAATTGCCACGATGGAGCCCCGTTTATTCTTGAGCAGCAATTCTGCATAAGCTGTCAAATCAATATCGAGAGTGGCTAAAATGTCTTTTCCTGAAACAGGTTCCCGATCCTGTTGACCATCCAGATAAGATCCAACCACTCTACCGACATTATCTTTCAGCAGGTATTTCATTCCACGTTCACCTTTCAGTGGGCTTTCATAGGCGGCTTCCAAACCGCTGAGACCGATATAATCACCCGGAAGATAGGTTCCCTCGGATTGCTCTACCTGTTCACGGCTGACCTCCCCAAGGTAGCCCATCACATGAGCACCAACAGGATAAGGATAGGCACGTACATTCCTGTTTTGAAAGAAGAAACCAGGGTATTCAAACAGAAGTTCACGAGCCCGACTGAAGATCTCTGGCGACACCTTACTGAGGAAGGCGAATGGGACATGTTTTGAGTATCTTACATCAGTCCAGTCCTTTTGAATGTTGGCCTCGTAGGTTTGGTTATCGATGCCCAACAGTCTGCAAAATGCAGCTGTATCCATTTGTGGATCGATCTGATGATAGGTGACCATCAGGTCAAAGGAACCTTCATTGTGAACTAGCAGATGTTCATTTCGGTCATAGATTAATCCTCGGGAAGGATAGATCCATTGTTTTTCAATAGCATAGGTCTTGCTTCTGTCCTTGAAAGAGTCATCAAACAATTGGAGGTATCCAACCTTGCCCAGCAGGATGACGGAGGCCAGAATAAACACCGCAGAAACCACGAGATAATGACCAGATCCTTCCTTGCTCATGATTTTGGATTGAAGACCAGGTCAGCCAGGAGGATTATGATAACAGAAAGAATCCAGCTGAATCCGGTTC
>JAHEAU010000206.1 GCA_024642625.1 Lewinellaceae bacterium | reverse complement strand
GCTTGGACTGTTCCAGCCAGGTACCTGTAATCGCCTGTTTCAGTACGGAATGTACCTGTTAGTGTATTTCCTTCCTGTTTGAATTCGGCTATTCCAGGATATGCATCAGGTGTATCGGGGTCAAATGTTACCGCCCATTCTCCGGATATATCCAGGATGGGCGTTTTTGTCAATTGTGTAAACCGATAACCTTCACCAAATTTTGCCACAAATGGAATGCGGTAGTCTTCTTTGTAATTGACAATCCAATTGCCCTGCATAACACCTGATTCACACACTGCCTCTATGTATGTATCGTACAATGGGAATTGGATAATAAGGGTATCTTTTGCTGTACGTCGATCCAGGCCAAATGCAATGTCCGTGGATACAATTCGCTCAGTACCATTGATCCAGACTATATGAAATGAATCAGGCGTATCATAAATCACCTCAAATTCAAATGGCAACTCGCCCTCGGTAACTTCCTCGAATTGATAGTCCCTTTCTTTTTGTTGTTCTGAACTACCGCCGATTCGATTTGCTTGTGCAGCGTCTACTTTAAATACGCCACGCCACAATCCCGGCGCTAATTTGGAATATGGGTTATCGATGACCAAACAGCCTGAAAAGATTGTCATCAGGAGTAAAAGAGGAAATAAAGAATGAATTGAAAATGGTCGCATGAAGGAATTTTTGCCAAAATAACATTCGATTAGGTGAATGTTCAGGACTTTTCGCCGACAAAATGATCTTCCTTATGTTTGAATAGAATATTGAAAGAGGTCAAAGAGCCATAAATCTTGGTGATATATTGCTGTAAATTCACTTTTTCCTCATCATTGAGGTTGCTGGCATTGATCCGTTGTTCCATTACACGCAATCGATCCCGGGTCATCACAATTTTGTGAAAAAATGCTTCTATCGGCATTTCTTTCCCTTTAAGTCCTTCCTCACCGGGTTGCAAGATCATTGTGCCATTATCCCATTTGTCTCCCAAAGGGACAATTTCACCGATTTCACCCCATGTCCGGAGCACTTTCATTAACGACCGTTCCGCTTCAGTAAAAGTAACGGCCTCTTCGGCCGGTATTGCTTCAATTATATCCCATTTTTCATAGTCTTTACCGACAAGTTTGACACCATATTGATGGAAACAGACTTCGTAAGCAGCTAGATGCAAACGAGTCACCACGCCTTCTCCATAAGCAGGGTGCTTTACCCGACTTGCTACACCCAGTATCGTCTTGTCTTGTTGCATGTCATTATCGTTTTTAGTAATGAACCAAATTTCGTTCCAAACATATTATGATAAATAATAATTTATATATATTTATATAACAAGGTGCGGTTGATGTTTCATGATATCTGCAGTCAAACAGGAATGAATGGGCAATATGCCGATGAGAGACCCAATTGGAAAATTCTTCATTTCCTCTTTTGGCAACCGAATCAGACCATGTTCCTGACTTATTCGATCCACATATGCGGGCTTTGAAAGTGGGTCCCAGCCGCCTGGCTTCAACCGGACAGGAACACCATAAATCGACTGACCATCAGGCAATTGAAGTGCTTCCTTTGAAAGATGCACAGCTCCAGCTTGTACTGCAATTTCACATCGATCAGGATAAAATCCAATCACTGGTGCGGCAAGACAAAGAGCGATTTGATCAAAATCACAAACACCAGTCTGCCATTGCATCAAATCATAGTAGATCAAATTACCAGGACGAATTTCATCAACCTGACTGATATTTTCAATACGTGAAGCAGAAGGTGTATCTCCAGCTGAAAGGGCTAATGTCAACCCACGTTCACCAAATTCCTTTCGAATTTTATTGGCCATCTGAACGGATTGGTGCCATGTCGTTTCGAGACTTTCCTGATCATGATTTCCATATTGATGGCCGTCATGCCACAAAAATCCACGGCAAGACAAGGACGGATATGCATCTATTGTTTTCAAGACAGTTTTGATTTTTTCAATCTCATGTCCGGGGATACCTGTCCTGCCTGACCCTGTATCCAATTCAATCCAGATACCGACATGGATGAGCTCCTGACCCAGTATATGGACCACATCCGGATGATCCACTAGGATAGCTAGGTTTGTTTCAAGTGAAAGTGACTTGATTTCCTGTATCATCCGGATATTTACTGGAATAGCAACAGTGATGTCGGTCCAACCCCAGAGAGCATGTTGGCGCGCCATTTCCAGAGAAGACACTGTAATTTTCCTTACACCAGCGGCCTTCATCCATTCCCCTACAAGAGGGTGTTGATGTGTTTTCATGTGCGGACGGAAGTCGACTTGTTGAGCCCTCGTTTTGGCTAGTATTTTCTGGAGATTCTCGTCCACTTTTTGACGATGAATCATCAAGGTCGGGCCAGTTATTTCAGGAAAATGGTCAGGAATTGACAACACCATAGCTTGAAGCACTGTTTAGAAGCGTGAATCGGGTAAATTTGCAGTAAGTTATAAAATGAGTAAACGAGGAAGAGTACTTGTCGCCATGAGTGGTGGAATCGATTCCACGGTCACCGCTATGATGCTACATGAACAGGGTTATGAAGTGGTTGGTATTACCATGAAGACATGGGATTATGCCTCATCAGGTGGCAGTAAAAAAGAGACAGGCTGCTGCAGTCTGGATTCTATCAACGATGCCCGTCAGGTCTCCGTGGATATGGGTTTTCACCATTTTATCGTTGATATTCGCGAAGAATTTGGGGACTATGTGATTGACAACTTTGTGGATGAATATATTGCTGGCAGGACGCCCAACCCTTGTGTCCTTTGCAATACACATATCAAGTGGAGTGCCTTGTTAAAGCGGGCAGATGCACTCGATTGTGAATTTATAGCCACCGGGCATTATGCCAAGATACATGAAGAAAATGGTCGAAAATTTATCCGGCAAGCTAAAGATGATCATAAAGATCAAAGCTATGTTCTGTGGGGATTGAGTCAGGAATGCCTGTCCAGAAGTCAATTTCCCTTAGGCCCGTTTACCAAGCCTGAGGTCCGTCAAATGGCCGCAGATTGGGGGTATACAGATTTGGCCAAGAAAGGGGAAAGTTATGAGATCTGTTTTGTACCTGATAATGATTACCGGGGATTCCTCAAGCGACGTATTCCCGGATTGGCGGACCAGGTAAAAGGAGGACAATTCTTAAGTGTGCTGGGTGATGTTATTGGCCAACATGACGGGTATCCCTTTTATACAATTGGCCAGAGAAAAGGATTGGGTACAGCTTTCGGCAAGCCCATGTTTGTAACGGAAATCCGGCCAGAAACAAATACTGTAGTTCTTGGAGAGGTAGACGACTTATTGCGAAGTGGCATCATGGTTAAAGGTGTCAACTTTATGAAATACCCTGATTTCCTGGAACCTCGCGAAGCATTGACCCAGATTCGGTACAATGATCGTGGTACTCTTGGGCAGATTCAGCAAACTGGTCCAGAGGAAGTGTCAGTTGAGTTTCATGCACATGTCCGAGGTGTAGCACCTGGTCAATCTGCTGTGTTTTATGAAGGTGAGGATGTAATTGGTGGCGGAATTATCTACGGTAGCAGACAATTCGAATAATATGCAGCGTCTACCCATTTTGATTCTTTGTTTCTTCTTGATTTCTGCATTGTTCTTCCATTGTACCTCCGATCCATTTTCACCTCCTCTAGAAGTGGAAGAAGGAACAAGTTATTTTCCGTTGGCGATTGGTCGATCATGGACTTATCAGGTTGATTCGGTCATTTATGATCCTTTGGGAAGTTTATACCCTGTAGATACGGTCCAGTCATTTATCCGTGAGTCAGTTCAAGATAGTTTCAGCACACCGGCTGGAATCACTTATGTAATTCTTAGAGAAGGTCGGCGAGACTCGTTGAATAGCTGGGAATACCAAAAGACCATCGGTGTGTCTCACGAGCAACATCAACTTTTATGGCAGGAAGATGGTCGAATTCTGATCAAGTTGATCTTTCCAGTTTATAATGGTATGACATGGGATGGAACGGCCTATTTTGATCCATTTGTGCAAATTCCCATTTACGGTGAAACGATGCAACCGTTCAAGAGTTGGTCGTTTGGACTCCTTGGTAAACAAGAGAATCACCAGGTTGGTCCATTTATAATGGATCATGTGTTGCGAATTCGTCAAGCGGATGATGAAAACTTGATTGAGCGCCGATTCAGCGAAGAATGGTATCAGGATGGCATAGGCTTGATCTATAAGAAAATGATGATACTGGACACCCAATGTGGAGGAAACCCAGGAGATTGCGCGGGTATCCCATGGGAAGAAAAAGCGGAAAAGGGGTATATCCTGAATCAAATCCTTATTGGATACACGGAATAATAAATGGTAAAAGTAACGATCGGTAGAGTAGGGAAGCCACATGGACTACAAGGCGAGTTGCGTGTCATCCTTCATGATGAGGCATTTGAAGATGTTCTCTCGGACGCAGACTTTGTCTTTGTTAAGGGACTCCCGTATGGGATTAAGCAGACTAGGCAGGCTGGTGGATTACTTTTAACACTTGAAGGTATTCCTGACCGTTCTGCTGCTGAAATATTGAAAGGCGCAGAGTTGGCATTGCCAGACAGCCCCCGCTTACAGGACATTCAATCTGTTGACCCATTGCAGGAATGGATTGGTTATCTTATTCATGATATCCAATCCGGATTAACACTTGGTCCCATTGAAGAAGTGATTGAATTGCCCACTCAGATGACAGCATTCTTCATGGATAAGGGCAAGGAGATTCTGGTTCCATTACATGAAGATCTGGTTCAATCTGTTGATATCCCAGGAAAAATCATTCACATGAACCTCCCGGAAGGGTTGCTGGAGCTCTACCAATAGAAAAGGGCCTTCCAAATGGAAGGCCCTTTTGTTTTCGTTGCAATTAGTCGATCTAATTGAAGATCAACTTGCGAACTGATGTTCCTTTTTCAAACTGAACGAGGGCAACATATCGTCCGGTTTGGATGCTTCCCTTTTGCAGCGTGTAAGTGCTCTGATTGATATCTGTGATCACCTGAACAAGGCGGCCCATCTCATCATACAGGTTGATTCCCTGGATAGGATAAGCATTGTCAGAAGTGAAGACAACAAAATCAGACGTTGGATTTGGATATGCATTCAGACCAATCTCAGCATTTGGAATGATGTCCAAACCAGTGATTTTGGCAATACAATCATCCAGACCAAGCACGAAACATGCACGTGGGGCTGTGAAGCGGATAATCGTGTCGATGTACATACGTGCTGCTCCGCCATCCATATTACAAGGCCCTGTTTTAGTATTTCCAGGGAAGCCTGTCCACTCCCAAGGAGCTACAGATTCAGGAATACCAGGAGAACCAGCCTTATCCGGCTGATTGAATGGATATAGTCCAGCATATGGTTCCTGAACACCGGTAGGAGAAGCAGCGAAAGCAGCTTGTTGTTCTGCAGTCAGATCAAAAGTGACTCCTGCATTCAGGATAGCATCCTGGTTCCCAAATTCTTGATTCAATTTTTGGATCAGGTAGCTACCCTGTGTCTCAATAACCTGGAGGTTTGTTCCTGGAACGTTGACGACTCCTTCTGCATATGGAGCAAAATTGTCCGTAGGTACAGCAAAGGAAATCAATGCTGGCTGACCTGGGTCTACCCATGAACTATCCGCACTGGCACCGCCCAAGTTGACACCCAGCGCATAGTCAGATGAATATGCTACCCAGTTTGGATAGCATAGGGTGTCAGCTGCCTTAGTTGGATCAGAATTCGGTAATATACCATACGAAGTGCCATAGATATTACCATTGATTGACTCAACAATCATCGGAATTGGATTTGTCACTGGATCACCATCATGATCCCAAATGAATTTACCATTTGGCGTTAAAGGTATCTTTAAATAATTGTCCAGTGAACCCATGGTCAAAGACAGGTAACCACCTGTCCCCTGTCCCCAGACAACAATTTTACTTTCATCAATACCAAATGGGTTATTGTCAAGATCAACCGTTTTCCGGAAATAGCGGATCGCAGTCCGTGCATCTTGAACACCACGATAAGCAGCATTAATGATTCCATAACGACGTAATACGTCGGAGATTGCAAGCGGATTCCATCCAAGGCGGTAATCACATGAAGCGACAACATAGCCCATCTTGGCCAAACGAGTACACATCTCCACAGCAGCAGAGTCAGAACGTTCGCCACCACATGAACCGCCGAATCCTAATTCAGAAGGGTCTTGTGGGTTGCGGAAAGGTAAAAAATTTCCCGTGTGGAAATACAGGATCAATGGCCGATCTGTTTCGGTATCACCATCGGGGGTGTACACATCCATTTTCAGGTTTTCCTTAATAATGCCCAATGGTGAAGTAGCATAGAGCACGGTCG
>JAHEAU010000205.1 GCA_024642625.1 Lewinellaceae bacterium | reverse complement strand
AATCGACGGAATCTGAATAGACAGTATACGACATGGTATAGAGTCCGTTAGCATCAGATGGCAGGTTGAAACAATTGGTAAATGGATCGTTTTCAGCGATTGAATCAGCCATGATTGTGCCGTGATCCTTCGTACCGGAAGCGACAACATTTCCGCCTTCATCTGTAACTTCAAAATCAACCTTAACACCTGTCTGGTCGCATGCACCGACATTCTCGATGTCAATCATTGCACCAAAGTCATGTAGTTGATCGATCTGCCAAACAGCATTTGGAGCAATAGCAGCAAACTCATTGGCTCGCATGTTGTTGCACTCCGTTTCTACGATCTGAACGTCATCGATGGCCCAGTAATAGTAGTTTGCTTCAATACGGAAGCGAACCAACAGATTTGATGAACCAGCTGCGCCAGGTAGTGGCACACGTGTCTGTCCATCAAATGTCGGGTTCACACCAGGAGGCGTATTTGATGTAAATGCTTCTACATCCTGATTGATCTCGATTGAAATCCAGCTTTGGCCGTTGTCAAGTGAATACTCAACAAAGTAAGCACTCTGGAACTGAGTCGTCCGCTGATGGAACAACAAGGAAACCCCAGAAACATTGAATCCACTCAGATCGATTGGAGGAGAAGTGATTGATCCTTCCTGATTAGCAGGGCATGGGCCAAAACCGAAGTTATTCGCAACGCCATCGTTGTCCAAAAAGTCAGAGTCAAATACAACAGCACCATTGCAAGCTGTACGGGAGCCGATCCGCTGACCTGCCCAGAGGGCACCTTTCGTCAGGCCATCAATTTCCCAAGACCACAATGCATTTGCGCCATCAACTGGATTTCCTTCGCCATCATTGGAACAAAGGACACCTTCTGTTGTCCAACCGTTGAGGCCACCATTGAATTCGCCATCATTCCAAAGTACGTTATACACTTCGGATGGTGGCTCATTTGCATATGCTGCAATACGGAAGGTACCCCAGCCATCCTGCCAGTTAGCCGCAGGACCTGAGTTTGACCACACGCGGATAAAATACGTTGCACCTGGCACCAATTCTGGGCAAAGTTCGCCGAAGGTAACTTTATCTCCAGTAGGAGCATTAGCGCAAAAAAGAGGCTGATTCGCTGCGTCGGCATCGCATGATGCATAGACAGCGACACCAGGGCTCGCAAAGTCGTCAGGCTGATCGCCATAGTAGATCTTTACAGAAAATCCGTTTGGAATAGTGTTTGCCGGAGCAATGAACTTATACCAAACTGCATCTCTGTAGAAGTTGCCGGAGCAAACAGGAATGCCAGCGCTGCCTTCATCGACAGTATTCCGGGTATCCCCGTCTGTCAGAACGGCATCTGCTTCACTAGCCGCAATCATCAGTTCAATAGCACCTGAACAGTCGTCGTTCGCAGGCTGAGCCTGGACGGCGACAGTGACTAGCACCAACAATCCGGATAGTAAGACATTCATCAATTGTAAAGGTTTGATTCTCATAGGAGCACAGTTTTTTTTAGTTGTAAGGAGAATTGCCGAAAAATAAGGAGAATCTTTCAAATGGACGGGACAAAACTGCGATCTGTCGTGAATGTTACACTGACTTTGTCAAACTGACGGCATTTCCAACAGATCAACCTCCCTTTCCAGGGCTTGCCCATCGACTGGGACGACACCGACACGTTCGCAGACAAGGCCGCCGGCGAGGTTGGCAATCGCTGCCACCTGATCTATCGGTCGATGATTCGCCAGGACCATGGAGGCAATCGCAATAACCGTATCGCCTGCTCCGCATACATCGACAATATCGCGTGTTGCCGGGCGGATTATGCCGCCTTTCTGATGTAGGTGATCGTACCAGAAAATTCCCATTTCAGATAACGTGATCAACGAAAATTGATGTGGCATAGCCTGATCAAGTTCGATCACCGCACGCTCGAGATCCTGATGCGTGGGTAAAATTTCCCGGGCCAGCCCTTCAGAAAGTTCTTTGAGGTTCGGCTTGAAGAGTGTACATCCCCGATAATGAAGAAAATGCCGAAACTTCGGGTCGACCGTTACCGGAATATTGAACCGCTCCGCAAGTGCGATCACCGACTGGATCATATCGGGTGATAAGACCCCTTTGTCATAATCCTGCAGGATGATTACATCAACATGCTCGCGCTGGAGTTCGATTTCCAATTTTTGCATCAATTGACGAACACTATCTTCGCTTACGGCATGGGTATCCTCGGCATCAACCCGAAGAAGATGTTGATTGCCAGCGATAAATCGGGTCTTTATCGTTGTCCGTCTTCCCGCCTCCCGGATCAGAAAACTGTGGTTGGACAAACCTGCTTCTTCTACCAGATGTGCCAGCTCGTCAGCCTCAGTGTCATCGCCCACTACAGCTACTAAAACAGGTTCGGCACCCATCTCACGGACGTTTAAAGCGACATTTGCTGCTCCACCAAGACGCGATGAACTGGATCGAAACTCGACCACCGGCACAGGTGCTTCAGGCGATACCCGACGCACTTGACCCTGTACATACCTGTCGATCATTACATCGCCCAGGATAAGGACACGCAAATTTGAGAATGATTGTAACCAGGAAGATGTCGTCGCCATCTCGGCAAAATTACAGATTATTCATTGAGGATCCGTTTGCATTCAGCCATTATCCTGTTCGTCGCGCCAGCATGTGCTTCCAGCCATTTTCTGGAAGCAGCTCCCGCTTTCTCCAGATGATCCGATTCTTGAAGATTCATGAACACATTGAGTAGTTCCTCGGCAGTCCGAACCTCAAACCCACCGCTGGCATGTATCAGTCCAATCGCTTCCGGAAACTTGTCATGTTTTGGACCAAACAGTACCGGCAAGCCATATGCCGCCGGCTCAAGCAGATTGTGTACTGAACGACCAAATCCACCGCCAACATAGGCGATCGCGCCCCATCGATAGACTTGGTTGAGCATACCTATCGTATCCAGAATGAGCACTTGAGCCGATTGAGGGTTGATCATTCCAGATTGTGTATATCGTACAACCGGCAGTTCACAGCGGTCCTGCATGCTTTGTATTCGATCTTCCCCCAAATCATGGGGCGCCAGAACCCAACGCCATCCCCTCAGAAGTGAGGACGTCATCGCCGGAAAGAGCACCTCCATGTCTTCGTCCCAGACGCTTCCACAAATTACAGTTTGGGTCCCTGCAGTGAATGTCTCAATCCAGGAATCGTGAGCAGGCGTAGTGGCAATTTCGAGCACGCGATCGATTCGGGAATCTCCGGCAAGAAGTGGCTGCAAAAACCCCCATTTGTTTAAAATATTCAAGCTATCCTGATCCTGAACCGCAATTGTTCGTGCGGTTAAAATCACATCCCGAAATGGTTTCGCCCAGCGCCTGTTCAGAAATTGATCCGGGCGAAACCGGGCAGCAAATAAAAAAACCGGAATTTGCCTGCGGTGTGCTTCTAGCCAGTAGTGAAACCAGAAGTCATACTTCACCCATAATATAAGGTCCGGATGAACTTGATCCATCCATTTAAAAGCGTTTTTCTGTGTGTCCAATGGTAAACAGGTGACATGATCTGAGGTCACATTATTCTTCTGGCGATCATATCCTGACCTGGAGAAAAAACTGAGGAGGAAAAATGCTTCTGGATAAGCTGACCTCAATCCTTCCCATACAGGTCTGCCTTGTTCAAATTCACCCAGTGAAGAACAATGCATCCAGAATACCCGCTGGCCTTTTGGCGGGTAGGGCTGCCAAGCTGATTTTCGGACAGATAAAAAATTGCGAATCCGACTATTCCAAATAGCAAATAAAGGCAAAATGATTTTCGCCAATTCGGCCAAGAGACCATAAACCCGGATCAGCATCGATTGAGTCAAGACCTAGTAATATATGTCTGTACTACTGGTGCCTGTCCAGAGTGGGATACACCATCCGATACGGTAGGTCACCGTGAAATCAACCCTGGAGCGATTATCTGACTGCATTGTGGCATAATCATACGTGCGCAAACTAGAGCCAAATGCCTGACCAAAGTCGATACCAGCATAAAAATTGAGGCGTCGATTCAGACTGACTAGTTGATATCCAACAAATTCAGATAGGAGAACTCCTCCGGTCAGACGATCATATCCTTTTTTGTATTCCCCTTCGATCTGGGCCAGAGATTTCAGTTCATCATTGATCTTGATCCAATGAAACTGGTATCCACCCCCCAGTGCAAGTCGGAGTCCTGACCGCCTGTTTGCTTTGACCAGAGGAATCAATTTGCCGACAACCACTTTACCGGAAACCAGTCGCTGTTGCAGAAATGCCTGTGAAATGGATAAATCGCGACCGACAATGTTCTCATCTTCGTCCTGGAGAAAGTCGATCACATTTTCTTTGACTTTACCAGCAAAACCGAATTGACCGTCGATTCCGAAAATCCAGTTGCCAGGCCAGGTCATGATTTCTACCTGACCGCCCGCCGAAAATCCAGTGCCAAAGCGTTCAGCCAAAACACCATATGGCGTCATGACCGAATAATTGGCATTGAGGAACAACATCGGGGCTTCGTTCAGCGCCTGTCGTTCAAGATATCGCCCTTGCCCTTGCGCTGGCTTTGCTGCCACCATCAAGGTGAAGATCACCAAAGCAGGTAAAAGAATAGTCCAACGCATGGGCTCGGAATATAATTGATGAATCATAAAAGTAGCTTCTTCACTGGAAAACAGAGTGTTGTTCTGATCATCTGTCAGATACCGGTCGTTTACAAGATGTTTACCTCCTGTTCCAGGTGGATGCTATAACGTGACTGGATGTCTGTAATAATTTCGTTTGCCAGATCCCGGATTAAAGCGGCAGTCGTACCACCATAGTTCACGAGGACAAGGGCCTGCCGATCATGTACGCCGCATGACCCACGGCGAACACCTTTCCATCCGGCCTGATCGATAAGCCATCCAGCTGGAATTTTTGTGTCCTTTTGATCCACAGGGTAGCCGGGGATATTTGGATATCGTTCTTTCAGTGCTTGGAAATCAGCCGAGGGAATAACCGGGTTTTTGAAAAAACTACCTGCGTTTCCTATCTCCGCGGGATCCGGAAGTTTGCTTTGTCGAATACGAACCACTGTCTGAAACACATCGCGAATCCCTGGATCGTCCACTCCAGCCAATTTCAGTTCATCGCGAATGGCACCATAATCCAATGCAAGGATTGGGCTGGTTGACAATTGGAGGTCTATATCGAGGATGACCCATTGGTCTCGCTCACCTTGTTTGAACACAGAATCGCGATATCCGAATGCGCATTCCTCAAGATCAAAGCTTCGGATTATCCCAGATGATCTGTTATACGCTGAAAGCCGAACAAAGCGGTCGGTCAACTCAATCCCGTAGGCACCTATATTCTGGATGGGTGCTGCACCGACAGTGCCCGGAATGAGGGCCAGATTTTCCAGTCCGCCCAGTTCATGGTCAACCGCCCAGGTAACCAGGTCATGCCAGATCACACCACCGCCTGCCCGGATGGTCACCTTGTCTCCCTGTTCACCTATAACTTGAATACCTGTGATCTGATTATGAAAAACCAAATGGTCCATTTCGTCTGGCAAAAGAATATTGCTTCCACCACCCAGGATAAAAACAGGCGCATCGGCCATCTCGAACAATGCCTTCAGGGTTTCAATATCTGCAAACGGTGCATATCCCCGACAGATGGATTCTATCCCGAATGTGTTGAGGTGTCGGAGTGATTTACGGTATTCGATCGACATGATCACGATATTCCAATCCCAGGAGACCACGTGAAAAATGAATTACTATTGAATCCCCGGGCACGCAAAGATACAGTGGATCCGAGGACGAGACCTTCATTTTATCGACATGGTTTCCAGTCCAGAGGAAGATCCAGGCATTTGTTGAACCATTTGGCGTTGCAGGATATCGATTCATGACCACTTGGCTTTCGGATTGTTTAGCCAATGATATCGACTGATTCAGCAGCAGGGTCACGGCACCAGCCGGGATGATCAAATAAACAGTAGCCAGAAAAATACTCAAGGAGCGATCCTCAAGATGTGGGATTCGCTTTAACCACCTGGCTACAGGCCAGGTCCCCAAAGCTACCAGGATGGCCATGGGTAGTAAACCTATCCAGGGTGCAGTCAGGGGTGGAAAGAGATACACCCAAATGGCTATACTAAAGGGGAGGATGAGTGCGAGAAGGATGAATAAGGCGTACTTCATGCTGTCGGCGCACTGTAAAATTGTAACCGGGCCAATTGGTTGTATCGACCATCTGGCATCAGGGGCAATTCCTGATGCGTTCCCGACTCAACAATTTGACCATGTTCAAGAACATAGATTCTGTCAGCATTTCGGATTGTCGCCAAACGATGTGCTATAATAATGGCGGTTCGACCTTCGAGCAATCG
>JAHEAU010000018.1 GCA_024642625.1 Lewinellaceae bacterium | reverse complement strand
CGCTCCAATGCACTGGTGACCCAGACACACGCCCAGGATCGGTATAATCCCGCTCCAGGCGAGGATTAAATCGACACAATGGCCGGCCTCCGCAGGGGTGCAGGGACCAGGCGAGAGGATAATGGCCTCGGGTTGATTTTGGTCCAGATCTGTCAGCCTATTATCATCATTGCGGGCCACTTCCACCTCCTTGCCCAGGATCTGGAAGTAATGTACCAGGTTGTACACAAAGGAATCGTAGTTGTCGACGACCAGGATCATGGCTGAAATGCGGTAAAGATGCGGGCGGCCTTGTCCAGAGATTCTTGGTATTCTTCGGCGCCATCCGAAAGATAGACAATCCCCCCGCCCGATTGAAACCAGGCCTTGCCTTGCCCGATGAGGATGGTGCGGATGGCAATATTGGTATCCATATGTCCGTCAAAACCCCAATACCCCAGGCTACCGCAGTACACATGGCGGGGCATACCTTCCAGTTCCTGGATGATTTCCATAGCTCGTTTCTTGGGTGCGCCAGTGATCGACCCGCCCGGAAACGCCGCTTTGACAACGTCTACAGCGTGAAGACCCGGTTTGAGATCGCCCTCCACCATTGACACCAGATGATGCACAGACGCATACGATTCCAACCCACACAACATCGGCACATGCACAGATCCGGGGATGCACACTTTCGCCAGATCGTTGCGCAAGAGGTCGACGATCATGGTATTCTCGGAGCGGTCTTTCTTGCTTGCCAGCAGTTCCTCGGCCAGGACAGCATCTTGAAACCGGTCGGCATGACGAGGACGGGTACCCTTGATGGGCCGGGTTTCGATCTTCCGCCCTGACAGGCGCAGGAATCGTTCCGGAGAAACCGAGGCGATAGTCAGACTGGGATATTGAAAATAGGCACCAAATGGGGCAGCATTAATCTCGCGAGAACGTTGATAAAACGCAATTGAGTCAAAATCTTCCGACAAATCAGCCGTAAAGCGTTGGGAGAAATTGGCCTGAAAGACATCACCTGCAGCAATCCATTCGCGGATCCGTTCGACGGATTGGATATAGGCCTCTTTGGTGAAGTTGGCTGTCCAATTTGATACTTCCGAGAGGGCAAATGAAGGTGCGGTTACAGTTGCCGCATAAAACAATTGATCTGTCCACCAATTGGCCCGTTCCAAAGCACGATCCTGGCGTTTGGTCGGTTCCTTTTCGGGATAGCCGGAGCTGCAAATGGTCGCCGTTTTTAACTCATGGTCATATACGGCCACCACATCGTAGAAGTGCATCCACAATGAAGGCAGATCGATGTCATCTGGAGGTACTGGAGGCAGGGACTCTAGAGTCTGATTAAGTTCATACCCCAGATAACCCACCGCACCACCCCGAAACGGTGGACTGCCGGGTAATTGCTGCAATGGAAAAGCCTTCACCTTTTTGCGAAAAGCCGTCCATGGATCACCGGAAATCTCCTCTTCATTCCAGTAGAGGGTATGGTTCTGGTACTTTAGCTCTGCAAAAGGGTCGGCCATCAGAAAGGAATACCGCCCCAGATCGGGAGAGCGGAGGGCACTATCCAGAAACCGAAGTCCGGGTATATGCCGCAGGCCAGCCAGAAGCAATCCTGGATCGGAGTAGGGAATGTCCCGTTGGTGCAGTGTAAAGGGAATGATAATCTTTAGGTTTGAGAGCCCGAAAATAACGGAGATTCCGGGGATGACCGACGAAGTATGGTTGAGCGGTGTGTAGAATGTTGGGAATCCTGTACTTTTAGGGGATGTCCGAGATCCAGGCCCAAACCGACATGCTCCAACGGATCGAAGAATTGGAGAAAGATCTGAACCTCAAGCAGCTTCAGATCAACCGCCTGTTGAATATCACCCAGGCGATCAACAACAATATCAAGTTTGACGATCTGTTCCGGATGTACCAGTCCTTTCTCAATTGGGAGATGGGTATCACCCGCATGGCGCTCTTCGTCAAAAACAAGGATGAGACCGACTGGGTTTGTCCGGCTTATCTGGGTCTACAACCCCAGTTTATCGAGCGGCATGGTGCCATCGGCTATTTACTGAACGGGTTTTCCAGACTCACCAAACTGAAGCAACACGAACACCCCTTTCTCAAGGAATTTGACTTGGTCATTCCAGTAATGCATAAGGACACTGCAATCGCCTATGCCTTCCTGGGGCATCTCGATCAGGAACATGATCTCTACAATAAGGTGCAGTTCATCACCACAATCACTAACGTTGTGGCCGTGGCTATCGAAAACAAGCGCCTCTTCAAGCGTCAACTCGAGCAGGAGAGACTGAAGCGAGAGATGGAATTGGCCAGCGATATCCAGATGATGCTGGTCCCCGCCGTTTTGCCGACCAGCGACAAATTTGAATTGGCCAGTATCTACCAGCCCCAGCTCGGTATCGGTGGCGATTATTTTGATTTCATCCAACACAGTCCGGATCGACTGAGTTTTTGTGTGGCTGATATTTCTGGAAAGGGACTGGCCGCGGCCCTCATTATGTCCAACTTTCAGGCGAATTTGCACAGTTTGCTCCTTCAAAAACTGCCATTGCAGGAGTTGATCTTGCAGCTGAATGATGCGGTTTTCCGAATCACCAATGGTGCCCGGTTCATTACCATGTTTTTTGCCGAATACCTGCCAAACGAGCGCAAACTGCGTTATGTCAACGCAGGGCATGTGCCACCCCTGTTGGTGCGCGATGGAGAAATGGTACAACTTGAAGCAGGGTGTACTATCCTGGGTTGTTTCACCGAGCTACCCGAATTGGAGGTTGGGGAAATTGAGATCACCCCGGGTTCGATGATCCTCAGCTATACCGATGGTCTGACCGACCTCAAGAACGATAATGGCGATTTCCTCAACGAGCAGCTATTGTTCGATTACTCTAAAAACTACTATCACCTTCCTGCCGAAGAATTCAACAAGCAACTGATGGAACGGATGGAAGTTTTCCGTGGTCAGCAGGATTATCCGGATGATGTCACGGTGTTGACGTGCAAGTTTAGGTGATCTTTTTAGTTGAGGCGTTTGGAGGGGAGGCGTCAAGGAGAAAAATGTCACCTGCCGAACCGGAGCCCCTTAGAAATGAAGGGGGTTAATGCGTTTATTGGTTACAGCCTACAGCAGTCAAGTATTCGTTGATGTGGTTATGCATTGAATACGGGCTCATATTTGGTTGAGTAGATTAAACGCCAAGAAGCGAAGATCCGGATGCCCCGAGTGCTCGGGGCCACAAAGCGGGATCGTCTGGGCGCACAGCTGCGAATTGGTTCTAGACGGTATTTTTCTCAAGGAGGGACCCCAGCGGGGTCCTATGTCTGTAGAAAAAATGTGCAAATTCGATTGGACCCCAGAGGGGTCCCATATCAACACGGTGACCAGTTTTTGTTTATTGGTTACTGCCGACAGCAGTCAAGCATTCGTTATTGCGTTTATCCGCCCACAATGTGGAAGTGGACCATAGAGGAATGAAGGGAATTAAACGCTAAGAAGCGAAGACGCTAAGAATTTTACAGTATTGTTTTTTTTGGATCGTCGCCAAACGAGGGCCTTTTTAGTTGAGGCGTTTGGAGGGGAGGAGAACAATGTCACCGACCGAACTGGAGCCCCTTAGAAATGAAGGGGTTTATGAGTTTTTTCGTTCATGGGTTTATGGACTGGTGCATAGAAATTTTACCATTTCTCAATCATAGCCGCAGTAACCCAGGGTTTCTTGTCTGCCAGAGGAAGATAACCCTGGGTCATGGTTCCACCCAAAATCAGAAAACCATTAAAATGGTTTTTATGGATCAGTCCATTCCAATGAAAAGGAATTATTTTGGACGGATGAGATGATCCACATTATTTTGGATCATTCATTAAACCAATTCGTATTTACCTCGTCAAAGAGGCAACCAGGAACCTGAAACAGTGTGACGAATCCCGGATCTGATCAATATGTAGTAGCAATGCTTTGTGATCCACTCCGGCGAGAGGAAGGATTCCGGCAAATGATGGAACTGTACCAGGAAAAACTGTACAGTCTCATCTTCCGGATGACCCGGTCAGTCGATGATACCCACGATGTACTCCAGGAAACCCTGGTCAAGGTGTTGCTGAACGCGGAACGCTTCAAAGGAAACAGTTCGCTCTACACTTGGGTATACCGGATCGCTGTCAATGAATCCATCACCTTTTTGAAAAAGAGAAAACGACGAATGACATCGGAATTGGAACCGGATATCCATGGGCAGACCGATCAGGGTCTGGCAGCAGGTATAACCGAGACAGAGGTTCACAGGGTGCTGAAGGAGGCCATCGAATTGCTTCCGGAAAAACAGCGGATCGTATTCAACCTCCGGTATTTCGAAGAGTTGGGGTATCAACAGATGTCTGAGATCCTGGAAACGTCCGTGGGATCATTAAAAGCGTCATACCACCATGCAGTAAAAAAGATTGAAAACCATTTGCAAAGCGTACAGATATCATGAAAGACGAGATTAGAAAGGAATTGGAAGACATAGCGCCCCGGCTGGCCAAAATCCAGCGTCCGGAGGATGTCCCTCAAGTTGAGGGGAAGTTCTTCCACAACCTTAAGGTCGACGTGCTACAAGCTTACAAGGATCGCAAAGTTGCCGGGACGGCTCGGACAAAAGAGACGGCCTGGTGGTCTTTTCTGGCTCTGCCCAAGCGTCCAGCTATTGCCATGGCATTTGCTACAATGGCACTTTTGGTAGTGACGACTGTCTTGATGTGGCCCAAGCAGAAGGAAGAGAATGTTTTTGCGGAATTGAAGACGGAAGAGATCTACACTTACATCGAGGAAAATATTGATGACTTTGAGGTTGAACTGCTGATGCAGTCCGGCCTGGCTCCTCAGAAATCCCTGTTCCAGGGTATGGAAGAAGATGGATTAGAGGATTATATCCTGGATGAGATCCAGGGTTGGGATGAGGATGAATGGAATGATATTCTATAACCGAGACAATTATTAATAAACATGAAAAAAGGACTATTGATCAGCTTTCTTGCATTCGTCGTTGCTGCGATGAATGCACAACCACCTGGTCCACCGCCCGGAGGAAATCCAAATCCAAAAATGGAAAAGAAGATCGAATCCATGCGGATCGCATTTATTACAAATGAGTTGAACCTGACGCCTTCCGAATCTCAGGTCTTCTGGCCAGTATTCAACGAGATGAAAGACAAGGAAAAGGCCATTCGGGAAGAAATGAAGCCAGGCAAGCCAGTTGAAGAATTGACAGAACAAGAGGCAAATGCCTTGCTGGACCAGCAGATGCGACTGAGAGAAAAGGAGACAGCATTAAATCGCGAGTATACCGACCGGTTCAGAAAAATCTTGCCCGCCACCAAGGTGCTGAAACTCCAGCATGCTGAGGGCAAATTCCGTCGACAATTGGTGAATGAGGTCAAGGACAGACGAAACCGGAAGGAACGT
The DNA here is from genome assembly GCA_024642625.1 of Lewinellaceae bacterium. Classification (GTDB taxonomy): domain Bacteria; phylum Bacteroidota; class Bacteroidia; order Chitinophagales; family Saprospiraceae; genus JAGNXB01. The sequence continues at coordinate 19,843 of JAHEAU010000018.1, read as the reverse complement.
CCTTCGAAGCAGTAAGCAATTAGATCAGTTAATGATATTGGGCATTGAGAAGGGATGATAAAGGTGCCCATCAAACCGACCGTGGAGGGACAACTCACGGTCGGTTTTTTCTTGACTTTGACGACCGGTTTCAGTGAAGATGGAAGACCTTGAAAATCACCATCTTTATCGGGATGTACCTTTCTACTGAGATACCCCAAATTAGCCTGAGACCATTGGAAAAACGGGATCTACCTGATTTGATCCGGCATGCGGACAATCCACATATTGCCGGGAATTTGAGAGATCGCTTTCCTTCACCCTACACAGAGAAAGATGCCCTTGCTTATTTAGACATGCAACCCAAAGTTGGATTACCACAAAATTTGGCCATTACTTATTCTGATCAGCTGATTGGCGTGATGGGGTATATACCTCAAGAGGATGTCTACCGCATCAGTGCTGAATTCGGGTATTGGGTATCAGAGGACTATTGGGGTAAAGGGATAGCGACTGCTGCAATTAAGGTCTTCGTTCCCTGGTTGTTTGCCCATTCTGATCTCGTGCGCATGTATGCCAATGTGTTTGCATTTAATGTGCAATCCAGACGAGTTCTTGAGAAAGCGGGCTTCACATTTGAAGGCCTCTCTCGAGATGCGGTGATCAAACGGGGAGTGATCTACGATGAATACAGATTTGCCATACTAAAATCCGATTTCCATGCAGATTGACCCATACCTCCGGGAGATTAAACGGCGCTTTTCCGAGGCGGGCGATCCAGCCACCTCAGAAGGACAGATGGCCTATATGCGCAACCAGTTTTCATTTTACGGATTGAAAGCACCGATTTGGGTGGGGCTCTTTCGTGAGTTTGTAAAAGAGTATGGCTATCCAGTTTATGGTGGACCTCTGGAAAATATTGCTCGACAGGCTTATGCCGAAGAATATCGTGAGCTGCATTATATCGCGGTGCAGATCATTGAAAAAACGCAGAAAAAGAGTGGAGCAGATCTGATCAAACTCCTTGAAGAGTTGATCCTTAAAAACTCCTGGTGGGATACGGTTGATTGGATTGCCAAATTGGTTGGTATTCATTTCGTTCGGTTTCCCGATCAGATCGGTCCGGTCACCGAGCGATGGATGGCCTCAGGAGAAATGTGGTTACAGCGAGTGGCGATTATCTATCAATTACGATATAAGGAGAAGACAGATACCAATCGGATGTTTCGATATATTCTTCAAGTGGCTGATTCGAAGGAGTTTTTCCTCCAGAAGGCTGCGGGGTGGGCATTGCGACAACACGCGAAAACGGATCCAGCCATTGTTTCAGCGTTTATTGAGAAAGAGAGATTGCCCGCATTGACGAAGCGGGAGGCACGGAAGCAGCTGGTAAAGGAGGGGTATTGATATCAGGCCAGCGTTTAAATTCATATGTCCCCCTCATATCGAAATGCTGAATAAAATCAAATGGTGAATGTGAGGGGGTGATTCGGCGATTACGTCATTGAAGCACTTAAGATCTTCATTGTCAAACGCCGGATTGGGGGAGGATAGAATGAAAAAATGGCCAGGCAAATAAATTGATTTATGCTTTCAATGAAAGCTTCGGATTGATATGGGACCCCCGGGGTCCAATAATAATTCACATGTTTTTCTACATACATGGGATCCCCGGGGTCCAATATTGCCATTGAGTGACGAAAAAGCGCATTAACTCATAACCTCCTCCCCTCCGAACTCATAGCCTCAATTCAAAGAGGCTCCCGGTGCGCGTTCACGCTTGTCCCGCTCCACCTGCCAATGCTCCCATCCTTTGCGGACGCACTTCACTTCCCAGTCGAAGGAGAAGTTGCCATTGCCACCTTTGAACTCCTTCACCTTAAAGCCGGATGCCGTTTTTTCAACGACTGCAAGACCATAGGTATCTGCTGAGTGAGAGGTGAGGATGACTGTCATTGTCTCCGGATTCGCAACGATTTCATAGGATTCACTGAAAGGCACCCAAGCCTCTCCATTGGTCAATGTGGCAACACCACGCTCATAGGCGGCAGCCTCAGGTCCTTCGAGGCTGGCGTACCAGATCTCTTTTCCGGGTTTGTCAGGGTAGGGCATTACAAATGCCTTGACCCCACCATTAGCGCCATCTGCAAAAATGTAACCATTACCCAATGCATCGACGTACATTCCGGCTTGAGGGGAACCAGCGCCATCTGAGACAGCTGCGTATCCATGATTTGGAAATCCATTGAGCCATCCCAAATGGACGTTTTGCCCGCTAATCTGGTCCTTAAGCGTTAAAAAGCCACTACCCTGCTTTGCACTGGCTTCGACAGCCGACCAGTTTCCCCCATTGAGCAGATTGAAAAAGCCGCCTCCGGCACCACCAAAAATGGCATATTGGCCGAGGCCATCTTCTCCAAAACTCAAATTATCAATGGTCAGATTGGCATATTTGAAGTCTTCATTGATGATGAATTTTTCCCAGGTTTGCTCACTGTTGGAGGTAATGGTATTCCCTTCAAAGGGTTGCGCAAGAAAGCCAAATGGACTTTGCTTGGTAAATCCATTTGCAAATCCGCTGGCTGAAGCAGAGAAACCAGTGGAATCATGGGCCATATTAACCGTCTGATCGATCACGGGACCACTGATTACCACACTGTTTTTATTCATGTAGGAGGTTACCCCTAGTCCTTTAAATTCGAGGATACCAGGCGTAAGGATGCTATAGTTTGGATTTCCTGTATGGAAATCAATGGCATATGGACTGAAATGCAAAGCTATAGCACTATCAGGGTGACCGACATAAACGTCCTTCTGAGCATAATACAATCCGATGGGATTGTCTTTCCAGTATCCTGAACCACCCGCCAGACTGTTGAGATCAACCATATTCCCCTGGGAGATTGACAACATATTGGTTCCCGAATTGAAAGCCAGAGACTGGATTTCATTGGTCGGGTTTGCGTCGGCATCGTCAATATCATCGGTTACAGAGCCACCCGAAGACAGGGAAATTGTATTTCCGGATTTGCTCAACACCTGTAATTCATTTGTTGGATCAGCATCCCCATCATTCACTTCATCGATCACAGAGCCTCCACCAGAAAGCAAAATCGTAACACCAGATTTGGAAAGGGTCTGAATCTCATTCGTCGGATCTGCATCCGCATCATTTATACTGACCGCACCACCACCTTTAGACAAGTTGATCATGGTCCCGGCTTTTGTGATGGTTTGTAATTCATTCATCGGATCTGCATCCGCATCGTCGCCGACAGGTAATACGACAGAATTACTTGCGCTGATCGACAAGGTCTTTGTTGAATTATTAAAGGCAAGCGATTGGAGTTCATTGTTTGGATCTGCATCCCCGTCATCCACAGCATCGATGAGTGCCTTACCGGCGACAAGGGCATAGGGAACGCTTGACAATGGTGTGGTTCCCATATCGGTAAATGAGGTGCCACCAGTAGGGTCAAGTTCGCTCTGAAGGAAGTATGGTCCTGCATTCCAGTTGATGCCCGCAATGGTTCCCATTAAGGGCGTGCCTTTACCGACGAGGACATTGAAGACACCAGCAGTATTGGTCGATGTGGCGTGTTGCTCACGAAATACGACAGGACCGTTTGCGGTACCCTGATGAAGGGAAAGCTGAAGGGTGATGGATCCTGTGACGATGTTGCCACCATCTCGGGCAACACCCTGGTAATTAAATTGTTGTGGAGCCTGGGCAGAAAGTACGGTGGCTACCAGGAGAAAAAACAGCAGGTAAAGGGATGTACGCATGGGTTATTGTTTCAGGATGGTGAGAGAGGAGGAGGTCTGACTTTTGTTGTCCTGGAATCGGACGATATAGGTGCCGGCGGGATAAAACCCCATCCAAATGCTTTCGGCAGGAGATTGAGGCTGTATGGCTTTGACGACCACCAGTTGACCAAGTGGATCGATGATCTGTATAGTGCCTGTACGATTTGTCGGATTAGACAGGAAAATCTCTTGGTTGAAGGGATTGGGGTAGAGGGCGGGGAGGCCCAGATCCAGCCATTCTTTCAGATCGGTAATGATTAGATCACCTTGTTGGAATCCAAGGTTGGTGGACAGACTTGTTCCGGAAGGTGTGAGTGAACCAGTGGCCCATTCACCCATGGTGAAACAGAGGTCAAGAGAGCCGGAAGTCAGGTTAGTGCCACTTGTTGCGATGACTTGTCGTTCGGAAACAATTTGGGCCATGCCAGCTGTTGGGAGCAACAGGACGAAGGCGATGACCCAGTGCGGGTATCGGTTCATGTGCAGGGGGGTTTAACAACTTGAAGTTGAGGTTAAATGAGATCATTGGTTTTTGGGTACCATCACACTAAACGGGGAATCTCGAAAGCCAATTTAGTTCATTTCCATTGGCTTGTCAAGAGGTGGTCCATGAAGTAAAGCCCCACCGAAAGATTCTGATCGGTGGAGCTTCCTGGTTATTGTGTTTGTATGCGTGGGGACGAAGAAGGATGTTGTCCTGCTTTGTGGCTGTCATGTGGACGTTCAGCTTGCCAGGATTCCCATCCTTTGCGAACACACTTGACTTCCCAGTCGAATGAGAAGTTGCCTGTCTCTCCTTTCAGTTCTCTGACGGAGAAGCCAGTTGCTGTTTTGCTGACAACTGCAAGCCCGTATGTGTCAATGGAATGCGGTGTCAGGATCACGGTCATAGTTTCTGCATTGGCCACCACTCTGAAGTGGTCGCTGAAAGGAACAAAAGCCTCTCCGTTCTTCAACGTGGCCACACCTCTTTCGTATGCAGCGGCTTCAGGGCCTTCAAGGCTGGCGTACCATATGTCGGTATCACTCCGTTCAGGGTTTTGCATGACAAAGGATTTGACACCTCCGTTGGCACCATCGGCAAAAATGATTCCGTTCCCGGAAGCATCGACATACATTCCAGCTTGTTGATTGCCGGAGCCGTCAGCTACATAAATAAAACCGTGATTGGGTGTTCCGTTCAGATAGGTTATGGCAGTATTGATAGCTCCATTTGGACCTTGGTTCCAAAGTCCGCCACTGCCTTCAATGCCTTCGCCCAAATAGACAAGATCATCCCCTTGGGAATATAGTCGAAGTGTTCCTGAAGCTGAATTATTGCTATTCTGATAGCCGAGATCTACATTGACTTGCCCGGTAGGACTATACGTAAGCATATATCCACCATCATTGGAAGCAGTAGCGTAATAACCGATCCAATTAGCGCCATTAAAGAGGGACAAACTTCCTTTTCCGTCTCCAGAAAAGATGCCATATGGGCCAAGACCGTCGACAGCAAAGGTAAGATTGTGTTTTTCGAGGACGGCCCGGGTGTTCAGATCCTTGATTTCCAGTTGGTTCGACTGCAACCGACCGTAAGATGTGTATACGCCGATATCAGGTCGAGCTTCAAATCCTTGGCCATCCTGAACAGTCTGACCAGGAAAAATACCCCAGTAGTCTGCATAGAATCCTGTAGAGTCGATTCGATTATTCCAATAAGAGTCAAACCAGGCACCTTCGATCTTGACCTGATTATTGCTCATCACTGATGAGAATACCTCTCCTGTGAAGTTGATCTGATAGGGGTCGAAGAATGAATAATAGGGCATGCCGGTGTGGAAATCGAGGAAAGTTGGTGTCAGGTGCAGTGCCGGTGTAGAATTCGGGTTTCCGACATATACATCCCCCTGATTATAGTAGATACCAAAGGGATCGGTTTGCCATAAACTGGAATTGGCTGCCAGACTCGATAAATCAACATTGTTGCCGGAGGAAATCCCAAGCAGATTGTTTCCCGCATTCCAGCTCAGATTTTGCAATTCATTCCCAGGGTTACTGTCCGCATCATTGATATTGATTGTACCGCCACCGAGTGAGAGACTGACAAGATTCCCATTCTGGGAGAGGGATTGCAATTCATTATTCGTATTGCTGTCGCCATCGTTGATATTGATTGTTCCACCGCCTAGAGAAAGATTGACAAGGTTGCCATTCTGACTGAGGGTTTGGATTTCGTTGGTTGGATCTGCATCTGCATCCGTTCCACCAGTTGGTATAGTAACGGTATTTCCGTTCGAGATGGACAATTGATTATTGTTTGCATTAAAGCTCAGTTGTTGGATTTCGTTTGCTGGATCTGCATCGGCATCATTTACCGCATCCTGTTCAACTTGCCTGGCATATAATGCATAGGGTACACTGGCAAAAGGCACGGTGCCCATGTCAGTAAAGGAAAGTCCACCTGCGGGATCGAGTTCGGTTTGAAGGAAAAAGGGTCCGAATGCCCAATTCACCGCACCTATAGTCCCGGTGACCGGCATTCCCTGGCCGACCAGGACATTGAATACACCGGCATCATTTGTGACTGGAAAATGGCGCTCCCTGAAGACGACCGGACCGGAAGGAGTGCCTTGATGGACAGAAATCTGAAGGCTGACTGTTCCTTTTACAATGGTCCCATTATTTCGCGCAACACCTTGATAATTAAACTGCTGCGGAGTTTGGGAAAATGCATAGGTGAAGACTCCCAAGGAGAATATGAGTAGTGTAAAGAGGCGATTCATGGTTTATTGTTTTATCAGGATGAGAGATGTGGTTTGACCGGCCTCCAAGTCCAACCATTCGAGTATATAAGGACCGGCAGGAAGATCCGCCAGAGGGATGTTGGCAGATGTTGATGGAGGAATTTTCTGAATGTGGAGAATCCGTCCCCTGGCATCGACCAGTCGCAGTTGACCTTGTTGATCAACGGGCACGTCTATGGTGAGCAGTTGATTGAAGGGATTGGGATAGACACGAGGCAAACCTGAAGAGGTCCATTCTTCCAGGCCGGTCAGCATCAGGTCGCCTTGTTGAAAGCCCAGATTGGCAGTCAGGATATTGGCTCCGGGTGTTAAAGAGCCCACAAAAGATTCTCCCAAGGTCATGTTGACAGACAATGCACCGGAAGAAAGTGTGGATCCTGAAGTGGAAAGGACAGTTCGTTCCCATGTCAGTTGTGCCGAAAGACTCAAAAGGCAGAAACAAAAGAAGAGTACACCCGTCATTCGCTTGTTCATACGAATAGGGATTTGGTGAGAAATGAAGCAGGGATGAACAAGAACAGCAGCTACATAATCTAGCAGGCTATCGGATCCGGGAGAGAAGAATCCTCACCCTTGGAAGGGGGTCGGGGATGAAATCTCTACCTGACGAGCCATCCCGGATGGGAAAAATACCGGGTAGTATATCCATTGCAGGTAATCTTGATCATGTCAGAATATGATTATCATCAAGGCCAAACAATTCACTCCGTCAAACCAATTGAAAACGGGACATTTTCAAATGGTGGTGAATCACAGGTTCATCCAGCTTATTCAATCATGACAAGCATCATTGACAAACGGGGGTTTGAGGGCGAAAATAGAGGGGAAATTCGTTTGATCATTAAATCGATAATCTCATGAAACATATCCTATACTTTGGCTTATTTCTATTTATTGCAAGTTCATCTTACGGACAGGAATCCTGTTTCAATTTTAGTTCAACTCCCACATCAGATGGTACACAATTGTATTTTACATCCAATCGGGATGCCGGGGTGTATCAGATTTTCCGTTCAAAAATCGACGGATCAGAAGTTGAACAGTTGACTCACTCGCCATCAAACAAGTCTAACCCAATCCCAAGCCCGGATGGGCTGAAAGTTGTTTTTCAGATGAATGGATATGGCAACGACGGAGAAGTTTATATTATGAATGCCGATGGCTCTGAAATGACCAACCTGACGAATAATAGCCGTTATGATGGTAACCCTTCCTTTTCACCGGACGGAACAAAGATTCTTTTTGAAGCCTGGGATGGCAGTAATTATCCGGAAGTCTTCATCATGGATGCAGACGGATCCGGACGTACGCAGATCACCAACGAACCCGGAGCTTATTGGCAATCGGCCCCCATCTTTCATCCGAGCGGACAGAAGATTTATTTCCTTCATAGTTTTAATGCGAATAACCACATTGTTATGATGGATCCGGATGGGACAAACTGGGTGGATATCACACCAGAAAATACATTTGGGTACTCGGATTTTGGTATGCATTTCAATACTGATGGAACGAAAATGGTTTTTTCCACAACGGAATGGTTGGGATACAATAAAGGCAGTGATATCGTCATCGCTGATGCGGATGGTAGCAACTGGGAACGGATTACGGAGGCAAAAGAACAGGAGTATTATTATATCCCGTACTTCCATCCTTCCCAACCTGTTTTGTTTTATTCATATAACCTGAATGCGAATACATCCAATTGGGAAATTTGGAGGAGTGACGTGTCAGGAGACAATCCATTTAAGATAAGCAACTGCATGACGGTTGCAACGGATGATCCGGAAGTCGTTCATAACAGTCATTTGATAGTGCCCAACCCGACATTTGATAAAGTGGTCATTCATCTGATGCAAGGAGAGCAACTCCTGATATTGGATATGATGGGGCGGGTGGTATATCAAGGGCAACAATCCAGTATTCATTTAAGTGACCAACCCGGAGGAATGTATATGGTGCTTATTTCAGATGAAAACGGATTGATCATTGATGTCAAAAAATTGATGCTCGCTGACAGATAGGCAATCATTACTATAACCGATTGACAGGTATTAATTCAAATAATTAAAGACGCCTCACAGGTAAGGATAGCGTTGTCCATGATAAGTCGAGAAACGGTTTTATCAGGATAGACACTAGTGCTATTTTAATTGTGGTAATTAATCAATTATCCTCTTTTTCGGCAAGTTTACCGTTTATTGATAACAATTAATTTTATTATCAGAGGCTCAATCAATCAATTACGAATACGGCTAATAATTTAATCTTATTGAAAGGCCAACTCCTTAGTAAATTTGTACTGTAAAAAAGAACCCTTCCCACTTATTGGGAAGGGTTCCTAAAAAAATAAAACAACCCTCAGACTATTATTTGGCTACCATGAATCGGGCGTGGTTTACAGTTTTCCCGAACCCATCAGTCAACTGCACTTCATACATCCCTTCTGGCCATGTATGGACATCGACGGATAGGTGGGTTTGCAGGGAACCATCTTGCATGAGCATACCCATGGTACTGATGATGCGGTAGTGAAAAGGAGATTGATTATCCAACCTGATTTGAATAACATCTCTGGCAGGATTGGGTGAAACGAATAGCTCCGATAATCCATTTTCGCTTGGATCTTCATTCCAATTTGATTGCTTGAAAGAGTCAGAGATACCACCTGGTTTGGCCGGACTGTTTCCCTGGATCGTAGCGATTGCATTTGTAAGAACACGTGCTTGGTCAATGTACTTCCGACAAGACGAACTCATTGTATCACGCATTGTGTTTGGTACACTTGCTACAGGATTAAGCCATGTGGATGCGCCATCCAGATCTTCAGCATAGAAACGCTCCCAGCCTCTTGCCCACTGATCGTGTAACAAGGTAGAAGAAGCTCCACCATCTATAATGCATGTTTCAGTACTACCGAAAATAGGAGGCTGTGTCAATCCGCCATTATCTGTATATCCAGGTGTACGTGGTGGCAGAGGACAATCCACAATAAATTCAGCTACTGGATTCCAAATCATATTATCCACTTTGTTGAATTTAAACGTACATCCATTTGATGAATTCACGTCATGGTTGTCAAAGTCTGTAATTGGATCAGGTTCGCCATTTTCCCACACATTCTGACGGGCATACACTACATCTGCATCCCTTTGGATATAACAGATCTGGAAAATATCATCGAATGTATATGGGTTAGCACCATTTATAAATGTATTTGGTGAGATCGTCTGATTCGGACGGTGGGTAGCATTATTGATTGCATCCACTTGAAGAAGGATATCCTCACCAATTACACCTTCATTGTTATTAATCAGATTCGCACAATCGATCAAGACCATACCATAGTCGAGACCATTGGTGTTTACACCACCATGTTCAATATATATTCCCTGTGTACAATTGCTAATCGTCGCTTGAGAATAAAGGAATACATTGGATTGGTTGGCCTCCCCCAGCACCTGAATACCATAGTCCAGTTCATCCATGAGACCACCATGCATTCGAAATACGGGTGTGTCTTCAAGAAAAGCACCAATGTCTTCATTTGTTGAATTACCCTGAATGATGCAATCATTGAGGTATGCGTATTTTACATCCTTGGCATATATCCCAGTGATACAATCATTGAAAGTGGTTTGATCTAATGTAACCCATGAAGCGGGACCTGCAAGCATACCATTTACACAATTTTCAAACAGTGAATTCTTCAAGAGAAAATCAGGATTTGTACCAGTGTATTGGCTGACATTGTAACCTGTTTCCAGATTGACAAAGTGACATTGGTCGATATAGACTTTGAATGGATTATAATTATTCATACCAAAGCCAGTTTGTGAAGAGGCGCCATAAAAAGTCACCTTTTCCAATCTGTTTTCTCCAAGATAGTGGTCCAATGATGATCCCTGTTCAAATTCTATTCCTCCATCACTCAGGTACATATTTACACCAGTGACTTTCAGAGTTGCATTATTGTTCAACCGGATCATTCGAAAGTTTGTGCCCATTCCGGCAAGATTCCAATCCGTTAAAGGAGTAAATATATTTCCTGCATCAAATTGGAAAAATCCATTTCCTGTGAACTGAATATCACCTTGCCATTCCAGTTCACCTCCATCATGGATGTGAATGGTGGCTTTTCCATTTGGAGTTGGGCCATCCCACAAGTATATCTCTGCTCCAGGCTCTAAAATAAGTTTGCCACCATTTTCCACCTCCAGACTGGAATACTGTTTGATAAAGAGTTTGCCTCCGGATTTGACGGTGAGTGTACTACCTTCCTGAATGAGAATTCGGCTTCCCCATCGGGCATCGACTTCTCCACCTTGATTGATGGTCATATGGCCTCCTTGAAGGATGAGGTTGTTATCATATCCTTTTTCCAGTATAACACTCCCGGCATTATTGACCAGCAAGGAAGTGTGGGGATGCATGATCAATTGACCTTCATTGGGAGTGCCTACATGTCCAATACGAATTAAGCCGCCATCAACCACTTTTACTTCTACGTCACTTCCATCACAAAATGCGGGTTTAACATGGACATCATAAACCTCCTTTCCAATATTGTGCGGATTTTCTGTCACGTCAGTGAATCCGATTCGATCATCTCGATTGATCCAAAGTTGGCCTATGGACAAAATTGACAGATCAAAATCAATAATATTGCGAGTATTCATCGGAATAGCTGATTGTGGATCGACCGATGATATTCCAATTTTTCCGAAATTGAATATCCGAGTTGTGAGCGGATTATAATCTGTGGGGAAACGCAATGTTTTGAGTAAAGATTTTGTGAAGTTGGCTGTGCGTCTGTCAAAACTCACATGCTCTTGATTTGTTTGTTCTTCCCAGAATTGGTTAGCTGATTGTTCAACCGCCCCTACATATGATCTCAAAGTGGTATTTCCATTTTCTACATTTTCCTCCACATCTTGAAGGTTGTAGCCTGTATAGAATGGATCTGCGCCTCCTATATCTAATGCACTGACAGTAGGAATGAAACAGAATGACTTCTTTAGCCAAGGCATGTCTTTTACCTCTTCACCATTGTCATTTTTTGAATTAAAACTTCTTAATCCGCCGGGAGCATTGTCCCAACTTGTAATATTATCAACTTTATAAACTGCTGCTGAAACCCAATCCACTCCTAATATGTGTGCAAAGGTCTTTTTGTAATAGACTACGCCTGATAATTTTCCAACATATGGATTGAAATAACCAGAGCACCCAGGTGAAGCCCAAACATCAATTTCAAGTTTAAAGGTTGTTGGGTTAATTGGAGCACCCTGCTTTAGACATGGAGAGGCCTTAGCTATTAATAGATCTTTGAAATCATCATATTCTAACAAATGATCAGATGGCTTAATGTTATTTCCAATCCCATTGATTGAGCCATTGCTAAGACCAATATGAGGTACTTCCAGAATGCCCATTGATTCTAATTCATCAAAGAATGCCTTGTGTTCATTATCCAAATTATTTCCATTGCAATAAGTGCAACCTGCCGTCATCCAGTTGTAATAGAGCATTTGCTGGGCTCCTTTACTGGATAGAGTTTCGACTCCATACTTTAGAGAGGGCATGATATCACTAAGCGGGGTAAATGCTACTTTAGTTTGAGCCAAATCTTTTATCATTGCTTGATAACCCAAGGCAACATTTGCTCCGCGAAGAGGACTATCAACAGTCATGAACAATTCTGTTTCATGGTCCACGCCATCATTTTGTATAGATAGTAGTGCCCACTTGCTGACAAGACCGCCCATACTTGCACCTATGACCACATTTTTTTCTGTACTTCCTGCCTCCGCTTTCAATCTATTTACCTCTGAAATCAACATCCGTAACCAAAATGCGTTGGTTCGGATATCACCCGTAGCATCGCTGAAACTCACATAAATGATGTCATATTTTTCGTCATGTAGGTGGTCGGATAAGTTTTGTGGTGGATTTGAAGGATCATCATATGCTGCCTCAAGAATCCCATTTTCTCCCATAACAAACTCCCATGTATGACTCCTGGCTGGGTCAAATCCATTCACCAAGAAAAGCGGTTTACGCAAGGCGGGAGTTTCACAATCTTGGTTATAAAATATTTCTGCCGTGAGGCCAGCAGGGAGATCTAGATCGATTTTTTCCCAATAGTCTTTACCACAATCATCTTTTGTATTTACCCATATATTCCAGTTAATTGGATCTGCACCTATTGGTATATTTATGGTTTCATCAGGTGTTTTAAGAAATCCCCGAGTCATCAAGTTTTGAATATTCTCTGATACCCGTATATCCATGGTGGAAACAGAAAGAAGAATATCACCTGAAGGAAGAGTGACACGTGTTTGCCAATGTTTAACCCCTTGAAATGGGTAGTTGATTGCCAAGATATCATTGGGAGTTATTGTTCGCCAACCCAAGCCATCATCCACATCCACTTCAAGTGTCTGCCATGGATTTGGTTGATTGGTGAACATCCATTCAGAATTAAAAAAGACGGTTTGTTGGAGACCATAACGTATTGGATCTGCAGGGCTTGCAACAAATATTTGTGACTGTTCAAATGGAGATGATGCTCCAGCAACAGTGTGAAAAAATGGGTTATCAAACGATATCAAATTGCTATCCATTGCTGAAGGTTTGAATCTGTCATAAGCACAATAAATAGCTCCGAATACTGTCGTGTCTTGATTTTCCATGGATGACCATTTATCGGGTAAACTATCCATTGGTAGTAATGGGAAAGCATTCACCTGACTTTGTAGCAGCATGCCGTACAACAAATGCAGAGCTTTCCAGTTGACTTTCAAACTATCCGGGGAGGCAGTTCCATCATATATAGAAACTGGAATGTATGCCGGTATTCGGTCAATATGAATGCCCGTCTGAAGGGCGCTATAGTCCAACTGACTCATTGCTTGGGTCAATTGCGTTTCAATATCTGGCATTTGGTTTTGGCTAAAAGCACTCAAAGGTAAAAGCAAGATGAGGAGATAAATAGTGTACAGATTTTTCATTTGTTTAGAAAATTTAGGGTTAGGAAATGCATGAGAGTGAAAGGACATCCGGTATAAACCGAATGACAAATGCAAATAAATCTGTCTGTCTAGTTGGTTGTCTATTCGTACTTAAAACCGGTAATTCACATGAAAATAACCATCTGTGATTTGTATAGTATCTTTGCAATTACCATATTGGTCGATGGCAGTAAATTCGAATGAGCCTTTAATCAAATAATTTACAGTATCAATTTCAAAAATTGTCAAACGGCGAGTAGTTGTAGTATCTAGGTCATAGAATCCACAGTTGCCTGGTTTGTTCCAGTTCTTGTATTCACGGCTGAGAAAAATCATTTCAGAATTGCCAAGTTCTGCAGGTCTTACAAAAAAGTGGATAGATTCATTTGTCGATTTGTCAAAACTTATATTTACAGCGGATATTTCAAATCCTTTCGTATCCTTCCAATAATACTGACAATCAATTGCGTCACAACCAAAGAGTGGATCTGATTGACAATTTGGTGTCCATTCAACACCATTTACTTTGCATCGAAATTCATCAACATGTCCGTCTGGTGTGAAGGGATCTTCTTTCTGGCATGAAGAAGCCAGGGAAAGAATGGCGATCAGGAAGAGAGAGATATATTTCATCATGTTGGACTTTTAATAAATAAGTATGTTCCAAAGATCGGAAGGCGAATAGCTTCATTTGTGGCAAATATCGCCACAATCACATTTTATTTTATTACATATCAATACAGGCCACTCTTTTTGTAGAAAGCACTAGGAGTAGAAATAACCATTTTATCGAGGAGTCTGGGCCATAGACTTTCCCCTTTTGGTGCATGACCGATCCAATCCAATCCATTCCTTCCGGGTAAGAAAATTGTGATGCTCGCGGTCAAAATGTCACATAGCCATGAACTCACCACAGGGTCGCACAGAGTTTCACAGAGGAAATTAAACCACTGTATCACTAGGAGCATGAATGGGATGAAATACAAATAGGCCACTTAGAAATCCATTATGAGGAAATTCTAAGTGGCCTAACTTCTTTATAATATCACTTCCTTTTTCTTCTTGATAAGAGCAAACCGTAAGAGTTATAAACGCTGGAGTGCCTTAGTGGTAAAATAAATCTCTAGGTTCAATTTACCGACCAACTCGACCCTTCCGCTCCATCCTTGACCACGATACCCGCTTCCTGAAGACCATCCCGGATTTTATCGGCTGTCGGCCAATCCTTGTTGGTCCGGGCTGATTGGCGCAGATCCAGGATCAGATTCATCAGGGAGTCGAGGGTACCGGATGCACCACCAGCGTTTTGCTCTTCCTGAAGGCCGAAGACGGCAAAGAGGAGATCACCCATCACCGTCTTGATCCGATCGAGGGTGGATTGCTGAATTTGATCCGCACGAATTTGACCGCCTTTTAGTCCGTTGATCCGGGGCACCACCTCAAACAATTTGGCAAGGGCCATGGGGGTGTTGAAGTCGTCACAGATATCGGCTATGGCACCATCCAGAGCAGTCAGGATCTCCTGATCGATATCAGATGGTGTTTGTCCCTTACCGGATACCGTATCGAGGCTCTGCCAAGCCTCCATCATCCGTTTGTAGCCTTTCTCAGCCGCTAGTAGTCCTTCATCCGTGATGTCCAGGGTGGAGCGGTAATGGGCCATCAGCATGAAGAAGCGGACGACCATTGGCGTATACCCTTTACTGATCAAAGGGCTATCGCCAGTGAAGAGTTGCTCCGGAGAGATGGTATTCCCTTCGCTCTTGGACATTTTCCGCCCATTCAGCAGGAGCATATTTCCATGCAGCCAATAGTTGGCTGGCGCGCAACCGCATGAACCGAAGTTTTGGGCGATCTCGTTTTCATGATGTGGAAACTTGAGGTCCGAACCACCGCCATGGATATCAAAGGTCTTCCCCAGATATTTGGTGCTCATGGCCGAGCATTCCAGGTGCCAGCCCGGGAAACCTTCTCCCCATGGTGAGGGCCAGCGCATGATGTGTTCTGGATCCGCTTTCATCCAGATGGCAAAATCGGCCGGATGGTTCTTTTCATCCTGTCGCTTGAGGTCACGTGTTTCCTGGAGGAGATCGTCGATCACACGCCCGGAGAGTTCGCCGTAGTGGCCAGTTTCCTGGGCGAACTTGGGCACATCGAAATACACAGAACCATTTTTCTCGTAGGCAAATCCATTTTTCAGAATCTCCTTGACCATCTCGATTTGCTCGATGATATGCTGGGTGGCACGGGGCTCAATGCTTGGCGGAAGGGCGTTCAGGATCCGCATGATATCATGAAAACCATTCGTGTACTTCTGCACGATCTCCATGGGCTCCAATTGCTCGAGGCGAGCGCCCTTTGCTATGCGATCTTCACCGTCGTCGAGCAAGTGTCCGACATCTGTAATGTTGCGTATATAACGCACTTTATAACCGAGGTACTTGAACGTGCGAAAAATGATATCAAAGCTGACGAAGGAGCGGCAATTGCCCAGATGCACATCATTGTACACAGTTGGCCCACACACATACATACCGACATAGCCGGCATGCAATGGTTTGAAAAGCTGCTTCTCTCTGGCAAGACTGTTGTATAGGGTGATCTCCTTGGTCATGGGGCAAAATTAGTGTTTCCAGCAGAGGAATCCAGTTAATTGACTTTCGTTACCCGTGTCAGGACGGGGTAGTGATCACTGAAATCGACCGATTCAACTTTGTGACTTCCAAAATTCAAATCTGACGAACCGAGGATGAAGTCGATCCGTAATCCGGGTATACGGCCGGCAAAAGTGGTACCAAAACCTGATCCGCCGTGTTCGAAACTGTCGTTCAAACCCTGCCTGATGATCCGATAGGCATAGGATTGGGGTGTATCGTTAAAATCGCCAGCAACTAACACAGGATGGGGGCTTGTCTGAATGGCATCAGCCAACCAGCGCGCTTGTACCTCTCGTAATCGCGTTGAAGAGCGGACCTTGCGCAGGATTTTACGCCAGACCTGCCATGTCTTTGCCTCATCAATTGGAGCTTCTGCAAAGGCATCCGCATCCTGGCTGATACGATTGGATTGAAGGTGTACGTTGAAAACCCGGATCACACCAAGAGGCGTGGTTATATCGGCCCAGGCGATACTGTTGCCACTACCTTCAAATGATTTTTTACCCTTTTCCTCAATGGGATACCGACTGACCAACAATGAGTTTTTATGTCGAAAGAGATAACTGTTGGATATTCCCCAATCCGGTCCACGTGGGATATAACTCCGGGGTATTTCCTGAAGACAAATAATGTCGGGTTGCATGTCCTCCGGGAAGAGTTGCTTTGATTTTGTTTGGTCGACTTGAACGACTTGTTTTTTGTCCAGTTTGAGTCTATGCAAGGAATACGCATTCAGTGTGGCGACGACGAACCCGGTTTTTTCGTTAGAATCGGTATTGCCACCAAATTGAACATGCCGATTCCAAGCAGGGATACTGAGCAAGATCAGAATACCTGGAACTAAGGCCCATCTCCGGGGAGGACGAAGCCAATAGATCAAACTGAACACGATCAGTGGCAAGATGTAGACGAAACTGTATGCAGCGAAAAGAGAAGGCCAAAAGGAGCCAGGTGAGACCCAGGGCGCGATCAGTGTGAGACACATGAATGCGCAGAGGAGAAGGGTAATCGGGATGAGGAGAAAGGAAAACTTCTTCACGAATCCATGCTCTGTTTTTCGAGAAAAGTTCGTTCTTCTTCAGTCAGGGATTCGATGCCTTTTTGTTTGATCTTCTCCAGAATGGCATCCAGTTTTATTTGCGGATTGTCCTGCGGTTTTCGTTTGATTTCTTTGGTCGGTGGATCCTGTGTATAGACCAGCCGAGGACCTCTACGCGGTTTTGTGCTGGGGACGAACAAAGCGCCAATCGAACCAGTCACTTTGTTCACAGGTATACTGAGATCCACGCCTTCCCGAAGAGCGACGATAAAGAGGTAGCCAAAAAAGGCACCGCCCAGGTGGGCAAAATGACCCCCTGTATTGCTGTTATTCGCAAGGCTTAGCAGGTCAAGCAAGACGAGGACGGCAACAACATATTTGAGTTTGACCTCACCGATGAGGATCAAATGCAGGCCATAGTCTGGAGCGATCATACCAGCGGCGACAACGAGGGCCATAACCGCCCCTGAGGCGCCTAAAGCATACACTTCGCCGTGATTGCCAAAGGGCAAAAACTGGGCACTCAGGATAAACATCAGTCCGGCAAACAAGCCACCAAGAACATAGATCGGCATGACCCGATGATTGCCGATGAGGTCACCCACGATCCGGCCAAACCAGAAGAGAAAGAGCATGTTCCACAACAGATGCCAGAAGCCTTCGTGCAGGAACATACTTGTTAATAATACCCAAGGGTGGGTCAAATCAAACCAGGGGATAGACGATAAGGTCAGGTATTTTCGGATCTGGAAATAGATCGGGTGGACGATACCGGCATTACTTAGCCAGAAGACCAATCGTACGAGATTGATCGTCAGGAAGCCCACAATGTTCACGATCACCAGTCGGGTCACCATGTTGCCCATGCGGAATTCCCGGCGGACGTCTTCCAGGATCGATTGAAGCATGTGCGTAAAGTTAGTCTTGGGTTAGCGCAATCGAAAACCTTGCCAGTAAAGGATCATCAGAAAACCCGAAAGCGCGCCTCCTAAATGAGCAAAATGAGCTACTCCAGACTCAAAATTACCGAGTCCAAGAAAAAGCTCCAGTCCGGCGTATATGATCACTAAAAGGCCTGCTTTGATGGGTATTGGTGGAAACAACAACATCAGTCGTTGATTAGGGAAAAGCACACCAAATCCAGTCAACACGCCGAAAATAGAACCGGATGCACCCAGAATTGGAATGTTGATACTACTGGTCGATCCACCCATGTACGTCATGTCAATGTATTTCACCAGAAAGTGCAAAGCCAGAGCACCAAAACCGGTGATGAAATAATACAGAAGGAATTTTTTAGGCCCCCATACCATTTCCAGTGGCGGACCAAACATGTACAGACCAAACATATTGAAGAAAATGTGACCCATGTCGGCATGCATGAACATGTAGGTGATCAGTTGATAGGGCTGAAAGAGGTCAGAAGTAGGGTAGAAAGCAGCCAGCATCAATCGGTCATCACCCATCCACAGGGTGCCGATGAACATCAGGACATTGATGATCAATAAGTTTTTAACAACAGGAGTAAGGTTGTTCATATCAAGCTGGTTGATAAAATTGAATCAGAAGAATCAACTGGAAAACCGTTTGGCGAGTTCATCCAATTCGTAGGTGATAAAACAGTGACGACCGCGGGGACTCTTGTATGGTGTGGAGCATGCGAACAGCCGATCGATCAGGTTTTGCATGGCTTCTGAATCCAGGTTTGTCCCCCGGCGATACGCGGCTTGTCTGGCCAGACTCATAGCCAGGGCTTCCTGATTGCCAGCCTTGAGGGGGTGGTCCTGTTTGTGTTGTTCCAGCAGGCGATGAATCAGTGTGATTGCATCCTGACCGTGCAGCAAATTGGCTGGTACACCATGCAGGATAAATGTATTCTGCCCGAATTCCTGGAGGTCGAAACCCAATTGATGAAGGTCGGGCAGGAGGCTTCGGATTAACTGACCGTCAGACACATTCAACTCCAGGGTCCGGGGGAAAAGCTCTTTTTGAATACGGGCAGGTTGACCCTGCAATTGCTGGAGATACTGTTCGTAAAGGATCCGTTCATGCGCTGACTGCTGATCAATCAGAATAAAGCCCGACTTGATTGGAGTCAGGATGTACGACTGATGGATTTGGTACGGCCGAATCGGGGTTCGCTCTGCGGGATGTGTTGCTAGTTGCTGTCCATCCTGCGAATCGCTTTTCAGTGTGACTGAAGGGGCGAGGGGGTCATCAAAACCAAAAGAAGAATTGGGATTTTCGGCTTCGAGAGGCTTTTGCAGGACAGAAAATAGTTCTTGCCAGTCCTTTGTAGCGGCCTGTCGTTGTTCAGTTGGCCGCACATTGGAAAGCGACTTTTCCCGCATCATTGCCGATTCACCCGGATCAAATTTGGAAGCGGCCATAGCGTGGTCTGGTTCAAAATCCAGTGTAGGGACAATGTGGTATTGGCCCAGAGCATGACGTACGGACACTTTGACAAAATGGTAAATCAACCGTTCGTCCTCAAATTTTATCTCGTGTTTAGTCGGGTGGACATTGACATCGATACGCTCGGGGTCGATATCCAGAAAGAGG